>DASTHD010000130.1:0-16343 GCA_035605555.1 Gaiellaceae bacterium | reverse complement strand
GTGCGCGGCCGAGCCGACCGCCAGAGCCCGTACGAGATCGCGAACTTCCTCGAGCTGAAGACGGTCTGGCACCCGATCGGCGTCTGAGCGGCTAGGTTCCCTCACCCGTGCATTCCCGTCGGCTCAGCCAGGCGATCTCCGAGGGCGACGGCATCTCCGTGCTCGTTGCCGTCGACGGGCCGGAGGCGGCCCGCGATGCCCAGGACGGCGGCGCCGACGCGGTGGTCGTCCGGGACCCTGCGCAGTTGCCGTCGATCCGCGGCGCCACGGACCTCCCGATCGTCGTCCACCTCGCCGCCGACAGCCTCGACGGGGCCGACGCGTGCTTGGTCGACGTCCGGGACGACGATCGCGAGCAGCTCGACCGCGTCCATCGCGAGGTCGGCGACCGCCTGGAGCTCGTGATGCGAATCGAACAGGAGGATCACCTCGAGTTCGTGCTCGAGGAGTTCGACCCCGAGATCCTCGCTCTCGGCGTACCGCGCGACGCCGACTCCGGGCCGCTCGAGTGGGTGCTGGAACTCCTGCCGGACGTCCCGGCGGGGAAGCTCGCGATCGCCGACGTGGGCGTTCGCACACGCGACGAGGTGGAGGAGCTCGAGCGGGCCGGCGTCGACGGCGTGATCGTGAGCGGCGACGTCGCCCACCTCGTGGGCGCCGAGCCACCGGACGTCTAAGCCCGGTGCGGGAGTCACGCTGGGGCAACCGGTGGCTTGCCCTGGGCGCGCTGCTGGTGGGAGCCGCGGCGATCCGGCTCGCCGGGATCCAGTACGGCCTGCCGTTCCCGCTGCTGAACCCGGACGAGGAGAACATCGTCCCACGCGCGTGGCGGATGACCCACGGCGGTGGGCTCGACCCGAACTGGTTCGACTACCCGAGCCTGCTGATGGAGGTGCTCGCGCCGTTTCAGGCCTGGTCGGACGAGCCGAACTACCTGGTCGCGAGGCTCGTCATTGTCGCCCTCTCCCTCGGCAGCATCGCCGCAGCGTGGTGGCTGGGCGAGCGCGCCTATGGCGTCGTCGCCGGCTTCGTCGCCGCCGCCTTCCTGGCGGTCGCGGCGGTGTCGGTCGAGTACTCGCGGATGGCGGTGACCGACATCCCGCTGACCCTCGGCGTTGCCGTCACGCTGGCGCTCCTCGTTCGCCGCCAACTCGTTCCCGCCGGGATCGCGATCGGGCTGACGGCGAGCTTCAAGTACCCGGGCTTCGTCCTGCTCGCGCCGCTGCTCGTCGCCGGCTGGGGCCGCTGGCGGCAGCTCGCGCTCGCAGCGGCGCTGGCGCCCGTCAGCTTCTTGCTCACGAGCCCGTACTTCGCGGTGCACCTGGCGTCGGCGCTCGGGGACGTGGCGCGGGTGCAGCGGGACGGCCGTCGCGGCTGGCTCGGCTTCGAGAGTGACGGCTGGACCCCGTTCGCGTTCCTCGACCGGTTGTGGGAGTCGCTGGGGCCCGTCCTCCTCGTCGCTCTCGCCGGCCTCGTGCTCGCCGTGATGTACCGCACGCTGGCCGACCGCGTGCTCGTGACGTGGGTGGCGGTCTACTTCGCCACGCTCATGCCCCTTGAGGCGCATTTCGACCGTTACGTCCTGCCGCTGATCCCCGCGCTCGGCGCGCTCGCCGGCCGGATGCGGGCGCTCGCCCCCGTGAGCCTCGTGCTCCTCCTGATCCCGCTCGCCTGGTCCGTCCGCGATGCGAAGCCGCTCCTCCGCACGGATACGCGGGTCGTCGCGCACGACTGGATGGAGCGGCACCTGACCCCCGGGGTGCTCGTGGCTGCGGACCCGTCGACCGCACCGCCGGACGACGTTCGCGTGCTCAAGCTCGCCCTCCCGGGCCCGGAGCGCCCACGCGACCCGCGCCGCAACCTGGCTCGCCTCCGGCAGCTGCACGTCGGGTACGTACTCGTCACCGGCGCCGTCGCAGACCGCGTCCTGGCCCACCGGGACCTGTATCCGGCGGAGAGCCGCTTCTACGACGAGCTCGAGCGGAGGGGGAACCGGCGCTTCTATCGCGAGGGTGTCGGCACACTGGCTGGACCTTGGGTAGCGGTGTACGAGCTGTAGACGCCCCGGCGGTGAAGGTCCGCCGCGGCGCGATCGTGGCGGTCGCGGTGTTCGTCTCCGGCGCAGTCGTGCTCGGCATGGAAATCGCCGCCTCCCGGGTGATGGCGCCCTTCTTCGGGAACTCGCTCTTCGTCTGGGGCGCGCTGATCGGGGTCGTGCTCGCCGGTCTCTCGATCGGCTACTGGGCCGGCGGCTCGCTCGCGGACCGCTGGCCCCGCCCGGGCCTGCTGGCGGCGGTGATGGGTCTCGGAGCGCTGTTCGTGCTCGCGATCCCGGTCCTGGACGGGCCGGTGCTCGAGGCGATCGTTCGGTGGGATCCAGGGCCGAGGCTGAACCCGCTCTTTGCGGCGATCGTCCTGTTCGGGCCGCCGAGCGTGGTGCTCGCCGGGGTGGCGCCGATCGCCGTGCGCCTGTGGGCGAGCTCGCTTGCCACGCTCGGCCAGACCGCGGGCCGGCTGTTCGCGATCTCGACGGCAGGCTCGATCGCCGGAACCTTCGCGACGGCCTTCTGGCTGATCCCGGAGTTCGGCACCGACCAGCTGCTCGGGCTGGCTGCTGCGGCGCTGTTCGCGGCGGCGACCGTGGTCGCGCTCTCAGAGCGGCTCGTGGTGCTCACCGCGCTCGTCGCGGCCGGAACGGTCCTTGCCGGCGTCGCCGCGGTGCAGCTGGCGCCGGACACGGGTGGGACGATCGGCGCCGTCCAGGCGCGGAACTGGTCGCCGCTCTACCGCCGCGCCGGCTACGTCAAGGGCCAGGAGCCCGCGTCCACGGCGGGGCTCCGGCTGCTGTACGCGAAGGACACGCGCTACCACCGGCTCACGGTCGCGCAGGACTCGTCCGAGCGGTACCTCCGCTTCGACAACACGTACCAGAGCGGAATGGTGCTCGGCCGGCCGTTCGCGACGGCGTTCGCCTACGCCGACCTCTTCCACCTCTTCCGCGCCTACGACCCGAACGCGAAGAAGATCCTCTTCATCGGGCTCGGCGGGGGCTCTTCGCCGAAGCGCATCTGGCGTGACTTCCCTGACACGCAGCTCGAGGCGGTCGAGCTCGACCCGGTCGTGCGCGACGTGGCCTACCGCTTTTTCGCGCTGCCGCGAGACCCGCGCCTGAAGGTCACGGTCGACGACGGGCGACACTTCCTCGACACGCACGACGAGCGCTGGGACGCGATCCTGATCGACGCGTTCTTCGCCGACGCGATCCCGTTCCACCTGTTCACGAACGAGTTCATGGAGCTGGCCCGGTCGCGGCTCAACCCCGGCGGCCTGGTGATGACGAACACGATCGGCTCGATCGCCGGCCCCAGCTCCCGCCTCTTCCGGTCGGTCTACCGGACCTACCGCTCGGCCTTCCCGACGGTGCTCGTCCATCCGACGATCCTCGGCGGCGACGAGAGCGATACCGCCCTTCGCAATCTGATCCTCGTCGCCACCGAAAGCCCCGCGCCGTCGAAGGCGTTCCTGGCCGAGCGGTGGCAGGGGCTCCGCAGGGAGTTCCCGAAGGCGCCCGACCTGCGGAAGCGGATCCTCGACCGCCACGACCGCCCGATCTCCATCACCGGTGTCCCGACGCTGACGGATCAATATGCGCCCACGGACGCTCTACTCTTGATCGAGTGAGAGCGCTCCTCGCACTACCTTTGGTCGTGCTGGTCCTCGCCGGCTGCTCCGGCGACGAGAAGGTCGCTGGATCCGCGGCCGCCAAGCCGAGTCCGGCGTGCCCAGCCGCGTACAAGGCCGAGTGGCAGCGCCTCGCGAACCGCGTCCAGGTGCCCGTCTATTGCCCGAGCTGGATGCCGAGCCCGCTCGACGCCGACATCGGCGGGCAGTGGAACAGCGACGGGCCGGTCGTGGACAAGGACCGCAGCTACCTGGTCGGGTTCCTCTGGCACGAGGCGGGCGCCGGCGACGTCCACGTGAACTTCCGCGCCTACCCGGGTCGCACCGCCGTGCCGCGTTGCAAGGAAGGACAGCAGATCGTCCCGTGCTTCAGCGACGCCCGGGGGACGAAGCGAATCGGGGACAAGAGGGTGACCGTGTACACGGTCTCGCGCGATGCCGACCAGTGGCACGTCAGCTTCCTCTGGCGGCGGGACGGGACGCTGTACGCAGTGAGCGAGCACGTCGCGCCGCCCCTCTCCTTCGGGAAAGTGGTCTCGAACCTCGAGCGGCTCGTGGGGGATCTCGAGCTGATCAAGCCGACCGCGTAGCCCTCGACACATGCGCCTGACTCGCAAGCAGCTCCTCGGCGGGGCGGCCGCCGGGGCCCTCGGCGCCGCCGGGATCTACGAGCTCGTCGACAAGGTCGCCGAGTCGCCTCCCCGGGCCGCGGCCGCCGAGCTTCCGGTCGAACAGCACCTCGTGCCGGGGATCCGCGTGATCGACCACGAGGGAGTCGAGGTGATCGAGCCGCCGCTCCACCACCAGGTCGTGACGGCGAAGCTGTCCGTGGGACGAAGCCCGGCAGATCTGCGTCGCGCGCAGCAGACCCTCGAGCGCGCGATTCGCCGGATCGAGCGCCGATACGACGTCACGCCCTCCGGCCTGCTCGTCACCGTCGCCTGGGGACTGCCGTACTTCCGCAAGTACGTCCCGGCGGCCGCGGCACGGCACATTCCGATCGACCGGCGGGCCTCGGCGCCGGAACGTCCGGTCTCGGCGCTCGCCGACGCGATCCGGTTCCCGAGCGATCCGCCCGAAACGGTGCTCGAGTCGAACGACGTCGCGATCCTCATCCGCAGCGACGTCCGTGAGCACGTCGCCGACGGAGCGGAGCGGCTGTTCGCGGACGCCGGGGACCTGTTCGAGCTGACGAGCATCCGCAAGGGCTTCCAGGGCGGCGGCTTCGGCGGCGCGACGAGCGTGCCCAAGGCGATGGCGACTGCGGCCGGGATCCAGGGCGCTGATCTGATCCCCGACACGGCGCAGCTCTTCCTCGGGTTCACCTCGACGCAGAAGCAGGCGATGGGGCCGTCGGCGATCGCGAACTTCGAGACGCTCGGCCTGAACGACTTGCGCGACGGCTACTTCAGCGGCGGGACGCACATGCATCTGTCCCATCTCTTCGAGAACGTCGAGGCGTGGTACCTCGACTTCGACTTCCGCAACCGAGTCGACACGACGTTCCGCCCGAAGTTCGAGGCGAGGGACGGGGCGCAGACGCTGCCGCAGCCGGCCGACAAGGCCGCCGGCGCGCGGGACGTCGAGGAGGACTTTCGCCGCTTCGGCGCGATCGGCCACTCCGCCTCGATCCAGCCGGCCTCGCGGCTCCAGATGGACATCCACGGCGAGGACGGGACGCTCTACCGCAAGGGGACGGCGATCCCGATCCGCGCCGACTTCAACACCCTCGACAACCCCTTCTTCTGGACCGCCGACCCGGGCCGCGACCGTTTCGACTCGTCGCCCTCCGCCGGCCTGCACTTCATCACTTTCAACCCGTCGAGCGACGACTTCCGGCGAAACCGCCTGGCGATGGACGGGAAGCTCCCGGACGGGACCGACCTGCCGCTCGAACCGCGCTCACGCCGGCAGGGTCTGAACTCGGTGCTCCGTACGACCCACCGGCAGAACTTCCTCGTGCCGCCACGGGAGCACCGCAGCTTCCCCTTGGCGGACCTTCTCCAGCGACAGGACTAGCCGAAGAAAGCCTCGGCCACCGAGTACCACGCCGGCGGCACCTGCTTCAGCTCCCGGGTGGCCTCCGCGATCGGCACCTCCTCGATCAGATCGCCGTGGAGGGCTGCCATCAACCCCCACCGCTCCTGCTCGACGAGGTCGGCGGCCTTGAGGCCGAAGCGGGTCGCGAGCACACGGTCCCTCGGCGTCGGGCTCCCGCCGCGCTGCACGTGGCCGAGCACCGTCACCCTCGTCTCGTAGCCGGTGCGGCTCTCGATCTCCTGGCCGAGCTCGTGCCCGACCCCGCCCAGCCGGATATGACCGAAGGCGTCGAGCTCGACGGCCTGTGCCACCGCGCGCCGCTCGCCCGACTCGTAGGTCAGCTCGTAGCCCTCGCTGACGACGACGATCGAGAAGTCCTTGCCTCGCTCGTGGCGCCGGCGCAGCTCCGCGCAGGCCTGCTCGACCGTCGCCGGCTGCTCCGGGATCAGGATCATGTCCGCGCCGCCCGCGATCCCGCTCATGACGGCGATCCAGCCGGTGTGGCGGCCCATCACCTCCACGACCATCACGCGGTTGTGCGACTCGGCCGTGGTGTGCAGCCGGTCGATCGCCTCTGTGGCGATCCAGACCGCCGTGTCGAAGCCGAAGGTGTAGTCCGTCGCGGAGAGATCGTTGTCGATCGTCTTCGGTACGCCGACCACCGGAAAGCCCTGCTCGGCGTTGAGCCGCGCCGCGACGCCGAGCGTGTCCTCGCCGCCGATCGCGACGAGGGCGTCGAGCCGCTGCTCGGCGAACGTCTCGAGCACCCGGTCGACGCCGCCGTCGAGCTTGTACGGATTCGTCCGTGAGGTGCCGAGGATCGTGCCGCCGCGGGGCAGGATCCCGGAGATCTCCCGGTAGCCGAGTGGTTGAACGACCCCCTCGACGAGGCCCCGCCAGCCTTCCCGGATGCCGATTACCTCTGCGTCGCGGTCGAGCGAGCGGCGGGCCACGGCGCGGATCACCGCGTTCAGCCCGGGGCAGTCGCCTCCCCCTGTGAGCATCCCGATCCGGTCGGCCACGGGGCTACCCTATGCGCAGCCGAAGTGGCGGAACTGGCAGACGCGCCGGACTCAAAATCCGGTGGGGGAAACCCCGTGTGGGTTCGAGTCCCACCTTCGGCACTGAGAGGACGATGTGCGGCTTCCCCTCGAAGTCGAAGGTCCAAGGCCGCCCCTTGACCGGCGGTGTGCGACGGGCGTACGCTCGGTGGTGGCAGCGCGTCAAGACCCGGCGCTCGAACATTTGCGGCGCCCACTACCCCTCGAAGGAGGTTGACATGGCTGCTTCAGACCAATTGACGAAGCTGGCTGCCCGTGCCAAGGAAGCCGAGGATCACGCGGCGGACGCGCGAGGGAAGGCGAAGGCCGACCTCGAGCGGGACGTCGAAACCGCGCGCACGTCGGCTCATGAGCAGTCCGAGAAACTGCACAGGATCGCTGACGCTCGCAAGGACAAGATCTCCGTCTGGTGGCACGACCTGGAGCGTTCGTGGAACGAGCACATCGCGGAAATGCGTGACGACATCGACCGTAGGCGAGCCGAGCACAACGTGGACAAGGCCGAGAAGCGAGCGGAGCGCGCGGAGGACGACGCGGTCTTCGCCGTCGACTACGCGTTCGCGGCTATCGAGGAGGCCGAGTACGCGGTGCTCGACGCGGACCTCGCGAGAATGGAGGCCGACGAGGTGGCGACCTCACGCACCTGAGGGCGCCCCGGGCTGCGCGCTGCCCCGCCCGTAGACCTCAGGACACCGTCCAGAGTCCGGCTGCAACGCGTAACGCGCCGAGCGACCGACCGGGTGGTGTGGGTTCGATTGCCACCTTCGGCACCTGGCTCGCGCGCCTCTGGCGCGCGTCGTCGGCGAAAGTCTCACGACTTTCGCCGAACCTTCGAGCACGTGCGCCGCTGCGCGGCCACAACCTCTCGCCGCTTCCTTACCCGGGATGGCTGCATGGCTGGGCGGGCAGAGCCCGCCCAGCGCCGTAGCGCCGCGGAACGGGCTTTGCCGTTCCGCCTCTGCCTGTTAGGGCGAGCCAGCCCTAGCCGAGCGCTTGCGGTCGCGCGCCGCGCAGCGGCGCCCGGCCTCCACGTGCGGCCGAAAGTCGTGAGAGTTTCGGCCGAGGCGAGCCGCAGGCGAGGCGAGCCGGAGGGTTGCAGCTTGCGCGCGCGAACCTCACCCCGGATACTTTCGCCCGGAGCGCGGATCGGCGGCGGCACCCCGTCTTTCCGCCGTGGGTGAGCACTGCGATGGAGGAGGCGTGGTTTTGAAGAAGAGGCATCTAGGTTTGTTGGCCCTGCTGCTCGCGGTCCTCGGCGTCGCCGCGGCCGGCTGCGGGGGCGACGACGGTGGGGGCGGAGCCGCGACTGCGCTTCCATCGGCGTCATGCGGGCCAATCCGCTACGAAGGCGACGGCGACCCGGATTACCTGATCGCTTCCGACTTCCCGCTCCAGGGCGCGAACCGCGCCCTGACGACGGAGATGGCGGACGCGGTCGAATTCGCCCTGAAGGAGCGCGACTGGAAGATCGGCGACCTGACGATCGGCTACCAGTCGTGTGACGACTCGACCGCCCAGGCGGGAAGCTGGGACTCGGCGAAGTGCACCGCCAATGCACGCAGCTATGCGTCGAACGAGAAGATGCTCGGCCTGATCGGCACGTTCAACTCGGGCTGTGCGAAGCTCGTCATCCCGGTCCTCAACCGGGCGCAGAACGGCTCGGTCCCGATGGTTAGCCCGTCGAACACCTATCCGGGCCTGACCGAGGGAGGCCCCGGTACCGAGGCCGGCGAGCCAGACAACTACTACCCAACGGGCAAGCGGAACTACGCCCGCGTCGTCTGGAACGACCAGTTCCAGGGCGCCGCGAACGCGGAGTACGCGAAGCAGATCGGCCTGAAGAAGGTCTTCATCCTGAACGACGGTGAGACCTACGGAAACGGCATCGCGACGCTCTTCGACCAGTACGCGAAGAAGCTCGGGATCCAGATCCTCGGCAACCAGAAGTGGGACAAGAAGGCCACGAGCTACGAGGCTCTCGGCAGCCGAATCAAGGCGGCAGGAGCCGACGGCGTCTTCTTCGGCGGCATCGTCTGCAACAACGGCGGCAAGCTGCTGAAGGACGTCCGCGCGGCGGTGGGCCCCGATGTGGAGTTCCTCGGCCCTGACGGCTGGACGCCCATCTCAGCCACGATCGAGGGCGCCGGCGATGCGGCGAACGACATGTACATCAGCCAGCCGGGCATCCCGATCGACCAGCTCACGGGCAAGGGCAAGGAGTGGGTGCAGTCGTTCGAGCAGGACACGGGCAAGCAGACCGTCGACCCGTACACCGCGTACGCCGCCCAGGCGGCCGAGGTGCTGCTCGACGCGATCGACCGGGCCGGCGATGCCGACCGGGCGAAGATCTCGGAACAGCTCTTCAACACCGACGTCAAGGACGGCATCCTCGGCAACTTCAAGATCGACGAGAACGGTGACACGACGCTCGGCACCGTCACGTTCTTCGAGGTGAAGGCCGGCGAGCCGGAGTTCGTGAAGACGATCACCCCCGAGCTGAGCTTCGTCGGGGGGTAACAGGACGACCTGATCGACGCTGGGGGAGGCACCACCTCCCCCAGCGCGTCCAAGGAGGCAGATGGTCACTCAGGCCCGCCGCGCTCCCCTCCCGACCGTCGGCAGTCGGCTGCAGGGACGGATCATGCCCGCGATCGGCACGCTCCTCGTCTCGCTGCTCGTCATCTGGCTCGTCGTCAACTTCATCAAGACGCCGGCCGAGTTCTACCGCCTGGTCCTGATCGGCGTCACGAACGGGGCGATCTACGGCCTCGTCGCGCTGGGCTACTCGCTCGTGTACGGGATCCTCGAGCTGATCAACTTCGCCCACGGCGACGTGTTCATGCTCGGCGGGATGCTGGTCGCGACGATGGTGACGAGCTTCGGGCTCGTCAACGACTCGGGGCTCGTCCTCTGGTCGATGATCCTGCTGATGCTCGTGATCGTGATGGCGTTCTGCGCCGTCCTGAACACGACGATCGAGCTCGTCGCTTACCGACGCTTACGTCACGCGCCCCGCCTCGCGCCGCTGATCACCGCGATCGGCGTCTCGTTCATCCTCCAGAACATCGGCCTCGTCTGGAAGGGGCCCCGGCCGACCTCGGTCCCGTCCATCCTGCCGCGCGGGACCGTCTTCACGATCGCCGGCGTCCCCTACACCTGGGACAAACTGATCGTCCTCCTCTTCACGATCCCGGTGCTCGTGGCGCTCCTGTTCCTCGTCCAGCGGACGCGCCAGGGGAAGGCGATGCGCGCCACGGCCCAGGACCGTGACGCCTCGGCGATGATGGGGATCAACGTCAACCGGACGATCTCGTTCACGTTCTTCCTCGCCGGCGGCCTGGCGGGCGCCGCGGGGCTCCTGTACGCGCTCTACATCACGAACATCCGCTACGACGAGGGCTTCCGGCTCGGCCTGATCGCATTCACGGCGGCCGTGGTCGGCGGCATCGGCAACCTGCCGGGCGCGGTCTTAGGCGGGCTCGTGATCGCGCTGATCGAGTCCTTCAACAACGGCCTCAGCTGGGCGACACCGGGCAGCGACTGGACCCAGTCGATCATCTTCGCGATCCTGATCATCATTCTCGTCTTCCGGCCCGAGGGGCTCCTCGGAGAAAGGACGCCGGAAGGTGGCTAGCACGGCGAGCCGGCGGTCCGAGTGGCGGAGCCAGGTCTCCGAGACGCTGCGCTTCGACGCGATCCGGGCGCAGTGGCGGCGGCTGCCGCGCCGTGTTCGGAGCGCGGCGCTCCCGACGATCGTGATCGCACTCGCGTTCCTCTACCCGTACTACCGAACCTGGCTGCCGGACATCCCGATCTTCGGCGAGGTCCCGTCGGTGGACACGGGCGTGACGATGCTGATCTACATGATGATGGCGATCGGTCTGAACATCGTCGTCGGCTACGCAGGCCTGCTCGACCTCGGCTATGTCGCCTTCTACGCCATGGGCGCCTACACGGCCGCGTGGTTCGCGTCACCGCACTTCGAGAACGTCAACTTCCACGCGGGTGCGATCGGCGTCAACCCGAAGGCGGCGGGCTTCCACGTCTCGATCTGGGTGGTGGTCTTCGTCGGCGGGATCCTGTCGGCGATCGCGGGCATCTTGATCGGCCTGCCGACGCTCCGGCTGCGAGGCGACTACCTGGCGATCGTCACCCTCGGCTTCGGCGAGATCATGCCCCAGATCGCCCGCAACGGCGACAACCTCTTCGGCACCGGCTTCAACCTCACGAACGGGGCGCAGGGGATCAACCCGATCGACCCACCGGGGTTCGGCGCGACGCTGAACCGGTGGCTCGGCTTCCCCGAGGACTTCCTCACCGTCTCCAACGGGATCAACTTCTTCTACTGGACCGCGCTCGTCCTGCTTCTGTTCACGGTCTTTTGCTCGGTCCGGCTCCGCGACTCGCGCCTCGGCCGCGCCTGGATCGCAATCCGCGAGGACGAGACCGCGGCGGCGGCGATGGGCGTGCCCCTGATGCGGACGAAAACCTGGGCGTACGCGGCCGGCGCCTTCTTCGGCGGAATCGCCGGCGCCTACTACGCCAGCTTCAAGAGCGGCACGTTCCCCGACGACTTCTTCTTCAACATCTCGGTCTTCATCCTCTGCATGGTCATCCTCGGCGGGATGGGAAACGTCTGGGGCGTGCTCGTCGGCGGCGGCTTCCTGGCCTACCTGAACCAGGAGGGGCTCGGGAACATCGGCCAGGAGATCAACCAGAACCTCGGCACGAACATCGACGTGCCGCTCTACCAGTTCGGGATCTTCGGCGTAATCCTGGTCGTGATGATGCTGTTCAGGCCGCAGGGCCTGATCCCGAGCGAGCGGCGGAAGATGGAGTTCGAGGAGGGCGTCGCGGACGAGCCCCTCTACGACGTGCGGCACGCTCCCGATGGCTGATCTGCTCACAGCCCTGGCCGTGCGCAAGGAGTTCGGCGGCCTCGTCGCAGTCAACGACGTCGACTTCAATATCCCCGAGGGCTCGATCATCAGCCTGATCGGGCCGAACGGCGCCGGGAAGACGACGTTCTTCAACATGCTCACCGGGGTCTACAAGCCGACCGCCGGCCAGATCGTGTTCTCGGGCGAGGACGTCACCGGCAAGCCGCCGCATGCCATCACCGAGCGCGGCGTCGGCCGGACGTTCCAGAACATCAGGCTCTTCCAGAGCATGACCGCCCGCGAGAACGTCATGGTCGGGATGCACGCGCGGCTCAAGGGCGGGATCGTGAAGAGCGTTCTGCGCACGCCGGGCGTGAAACGCGAGGAGCGGCAGGCGCTCGAGCGGGCGCGCGAGCTGCTCGCCTTCTCCGGCCTGGGGCGCCGGCAGTGGGAGCAATACGCGCGGAACCTCTCCTACGGCGACCAGCGGCGGCTCGAGGTGGCGCGGGCGCTCGCGACGGAGCCGAAGCTCCTGCTGCTCGACGAGCCGACGGCCGGGATGAACCCGCAGGAGACAGCGGACTTCACCTCCTTCGTGGCCAGGCTCCGCACGGAGCAGCAACTGACGGTGCTGATGATCGAGCACGATATGAAGGTCGTGATGGGCATCTCCGACCGGGTGACGGTGCTGGACTACGGCGAGAAGATCGCCGAGGGCTCGCCGCGGGACGTCCAGCGCGACCCGAAGGTGATCGAGGCCTACCTGGGCTCGGCGGCGGTCGAGGCGGGATGAGCGAGCAGGCGACCCGCACCGACGGCGGCGCCAAGATCCTCGAGCTCGAGAACGTCCACACGTTCTACGGCTCGATTGAGGCGCTGAAGGGAGTTACGCTCGACGTCGGCGAGAACGAGATCGTCACCCTGATCGGCGCGAACGGCGCGGGGAAGTCGACGACGCTCCGCTCGATCAACGGGCTCAACCACCCCCGCGTCGGGAAGATCCGGTTCCAGGGCCGCGACATCACGGACGAGGCGCCGCACGACGTCGTGAAGATGGGCATCAGCCAGTCCCCCGAGGGGCGCCGGCTCTTCCCGCGGATGAGCGTGCTCGAGAACCTCGAGATGGGTGCCTTCCAGCGCTCCGACCGCGGCGCGATCAAGGAGTCGCTCGACCGCGTCTACTCGCTGTTCCCGCGCCTGGAAGAGCGAAAGAACCAGAGGGCGGGGACGCTGTCCGGCGGCGAGCAGCAGATGTGCGCGATCGGTCGCGCGCTCATGGCGCAGCCGAAGCTCCTGCTCCTGGACGAGCCGTCGATGGGTCTCGCGCCGATCTTCGTCGAGAAGATCTTCGAGATCGTCAAGGAGATCAACGACCAGGGCACCCCGATCCTGCTCGTCGAGCAGAACGCGCTCATGGCGCTCGACACCGCCGACCGCGGCTACGTGATGGAGACCGGCACGATCGCCCTCGCCGACGACGCGAAGCGCCTCCAGGAGAACGAGCAGGTCCGCAAGACGTACCTAGGCGTGGACTAGGGCAATACCCTGACCGGGAAGTACGGCGGCACGACGAAGTAGCCGACGCGGGGGTCGTGGTCGGCTCGAGCCCGCGCCATCGCGAGGGCGGTGGACAGGTTGCGGGTCGGGACGAAACCAAACTGGCGCGCGGCCCTCGCGTCCCTCGAGCCCGCGACCAGCACGGCACCGACACGCTGGAGCACGGGGAGACAGGCCGACCAGTCGGCGAACGGCAGCAACGGGTGAACCGCGTGGCCACGGCGATAGGCCTCCAGCGCCCGCGAGTCGGCCGCCGCGGCGCGCTCCGCCTCTGCCCAGCTGTTCGGTTCGTGCGCGGCGCGCGTGCCGAGGGCGCGCAGGGCGTTGAAGAACGTGCGGTAGGGCGCCTGCGTCGGATGCGGGAAGTGGCGGTCAAAGGGCGAGACGAGGATCACCGTCGCCCCCTCGGAGAGCGGGGAGCGGTCGCGCCAGAGGCGGAGAGCGAGGCCGAGCGCCTGGTAGGCGGCGAGGACGGGGTTCGGGCGCTCGCGCGGGAGGTACGGCGTCGTGGGCGGCACACCGATCACCGCGACGTCGAGCGGCCCGTCCAGCCTCGCGGCCCGCGAGTCGAGGCTGCGGAGGATCGACTCGACGTGGGCCGCCGACGGACGGCCGCCGAGCGCCGCCGTCGCCGTG
Organism: Gaiellaceae bacterium; assembly: GCA_035605555.1. Taxonomy (GTDB): domain Bacteria; phylum Actinomycetota; class Thermoleophilia; order Gaiellales; family Gaiellaceae; genus JACDAN01. Next base: position 2,488 of record DASTHD010000130.1, on the reverse strand, counting down.
AGTTCCCGCGGGATCGATGCCAGGAGGCGCGAGCGGACGAACCCCGGCGCGAGCCGAAACGCGAGCCGGACCGGCGAGGTCGCGATCCGGTCGAGCGCTCGCGTGTCGTGCGGGTAGCCGTGGAAGGCGCCGGTGACCGCCGGTGGGTTGAGCGTCAAGGTCACCCCGAAGAGCGGAACGCGCTCCGCCAGTCGCCGCTCCAGCCCGATCGCGAGTCGCCAGCCCTGCGAGGCGCCCGTCTCGAGCAGGGAGTGAGCGTCCGCTGCGCGAAGGGGCTCGGGCCCGGCTGCGGCGAGCAGCGCAGCGGCGCCTCCGTGGAGCAGGCTCTCGGCCGCGGAAAGGACGACCACGGCGTCGGTCTGCACGAGCGTCGGGTTGACCCGGACGGGGACGTTGCCCTCCGCGCCCAGGTCGACGAGATCGGGCCGCTCGGCGTCGTGCACCTCGACACCGCCCGAGAAGCGCCGTCCGAGCATCGGCGGCACGAGGGCCTCGAGCTCGCTCTGGCCGGCCCGGCGGGCGAGACCGCCGGCGACGAGCAGCGTTTGGCGCTCGAGCGGCACGCCGATCCGCTCGAGCTCCTGCACCGTCGCCGACAGCGCAGCGCGACGGGGATCCCGCGGCACGCTCGGCACCGGCAGGGCGGGCGGCTCGACGACGATCGTCACGCGCCCCCCGCGCGGGACGAGGTCCTCGAGCGACGGGCCGTCGAGCGGGAACCGCAGCGCCTCCTGCACGGCTGCACCGGCGTTCGCGACGGCCTCGCCCGGCGGTTGCGCCCGCAGCACGATTGCGTCGTCAGGCACCTCGACGACCTGCAGTCGCGAGCCGGACAGCAGCGGGACCCGCATCAGAGCTTCAACGCGTACGCGCGGGCGTAGTGCTCGAAACCGTACGACTCGTAGAGCCGGTGCGCCTCGGCGCGGTGATGGCCGGACTCGAGCACCAGCACATGGCAGTCGCGCTCGCGGCAGAGCTCGGCGCAGGCGTCGAGCAGCGCCCGCGCCGCGCCGCGGCGGCGAAAGGCGGGGTCGACGTACAGGTCGGGGATCCAGCCCTGCGGCGTCGTCCAGTTCAGCCGCGGCTGGATCCAGAGGCTGACGGCGCCCACCAGCTCGCCGCCGGCCTCGGCGACGAAGATCGCCGCGTCCTCGCGGTCGAGGTGGGTGAGGAAGACCTCCCGCTGCGGTGCCGGGTCGTCGGCGACGGCGGGACGGGTCAGCCCCTCCATCAGGGCCAGGACTCCGTCGGCGTCGCCAGGCTCCGCTCGGCGCACGTTCACGGAATCGAGCGGTACATCCGGAGGAAGGTCGGGCGGAAGCCGCGCTTCGGCCAGAACCGCGAGGCGAGCAAGTTCGTCATCCGCCAGTCCGTCGTCATCGACCTGAAGCCGTGCTCGTTCGCCCAACCAAGCACGTGGGACGTCAGCGCCCGGCCGACGCCGGTCCCGCGCGCGTCCGGCTCGGTCGAGGCCGCCGCGAGGTCGACGCTGTCCTCCGGGATCCGGATCCCACTCCGGCCTGTATAGAGGACGGCGTGGCCGACGATCCGGCCTTCCGACTCGGCGACGAAGTGCTTGAACTGCCCGTCGTCCCAGGTATCGCGCCACTCGTCGAGCAGCTCCTCGGTCGGGGTCGCTTCCTGGCCCGAGAAGCTCGGGGCCGGGCGCATCGAGTCGGCCATGTCCTGGTCGAGCTTGACGGCGGCCTCGAGGTCGTCGGGGGCGCCGTCCCGCACTGTCACGCCCGCCTCGTACGGCTCGACCGCCGTCTCTCGCGCCGCGGTGATGCCCGACGCGCCGAAGGTGAGGCGAAACCACGCGTCGATCAGATCCTGCTCCGGCCAGGGCACGTAGACGCCGTGGCGCGTGTGGCCGTCGTCGACCCACCGAGAGGCGGCGTGGGCATACAGGTCGCGCAGGAGCTCGGGATCGCCCTCGAACGCGAGCCCGGCGAAGCCGACGACCTGCCAGGTCAGGCCGGTGTTCGTCAGCGGCCGCGGGGAGCCGATCACGTAGCCCTGGACCCGGCCCTCGTCGAGCAACACCGATCCGCTCGCACCGTCGTCGCCCGTCGCCTGCTCGACTTCTGCGCGGAAATCGGGCTCTCGCTGGAGCAGCGACCCTTGTGCGAGGTGCCGCTCGTGACGGCGGGCGAGCAGCTCCGCGGCGTCGTCCAGGTGGCGCGAAGCGAAGGGCTCGAGCCGAAGTCCCAGCATCGGCGGAGGACGATAGCCTCAGACCATGCCGAAGACGCTCACAGGCGAGGAACTGCAGCTCGACGACGCGCCGGCGCGCGAATCCGAGCTCTTCCTCGTCGACGGGAACAACCTCGCCTACCGGGCGTATTTCGCCCTGCCCGAGGAGCTGGCGACGAGCGAGGGGATGCCGACGAACGCGCTCCTCGGCTTCACCAACATGCTCTTCAAGCTCCTGACCGACTACCGTCCGAAGGGCGTGGCCGTCGCCTGGGACACCAGGCCGGTCGAG
>DASTHD010000127.1:0-3763 GCA_035605555.1 Gaiellaceae bacterium | reverse complement strand
ACCTCCGCGAGGGCCGGCGCGAAGACCATGTCGCTCATCAGGTCGACCGCCGTCTCGAGGTGGTGGTCGGCGACGCGCGCGTAGACGACCGTGTGCTCGCGCGAGGTGGCGGCGTTCAGCTCGCCGCCCAGCCCGTCGAAGATCTCGGCGATCTCCTGGGCCGTGTACCGCTCGGTCCCTTTGAAGAGCAGGTGCTCGATGAAGTGGGAGACACCGGCGCGCTCGGGGCGCTCGTCGCGCGAGCCCGCGCCGATCCAGTAGCCGAGCGCGACAGAGCGCACGTGCGTGAGGCGCTCTGTGATCACGCGCTGGCCCGAGTCGAGCTCGGAGACGACGTACTTCTGCATCCACGGATCGTAATTGGCCTTGCGCCTTTGGCACCGAGGGCCGGAGAGGTCTACTCTGAGAACAGGTTGGGGGCGAGAGCGGTGCGGCGATGGAGAGCCCCTGCGTGCGGGCTGCTCCTCTTGCTCGCGCTCCTGAGCCCGGAGGTCGCGGCGGCGGGAACTCCGCCGTCGGGATTCCGCGACACCGTCGTGATCAGCGGCCTGACGAACCCGACCGCGGTCGAGTTCTCACCCGACGGGCGGGTCTTCGTCGCGCAGAAGAACGGGCGGATTCTCGTCTACTCCAACCTCGACGACACGACGCCCACGCTCTTCGCCGACCTCAGCGCGAAGGTGCACGATTACTGGGACCGCGGCCTGCTCGGCTTCGCCCTCGACCCGGCCTTCCCGACGGAGCCGTACGCCTACGTCCTCTACGCCTTCGACAGCAAGCCCTGGGGAGACCTCTGCCCCACCCCGCCTGGGCCGGTCACGGACGGCTGCGTGATCGGCGGACGACTGTCCCGCCTCCAGGCCGCCGGCGACCAGATGACCGGATCCGAGCAGGTTTTGATTCAGGACTGGTGCCAGCAGTACCCGAGCCACTCGGTCGGCGACCTCGAGTTCGGCGCCGACGGCACGCTGTACGCCAGCGCCGGTGACGGGGCGAGCTTCACGTTCGCCGATTACGGCCAGCGCGGCGACCCGGCGAACCCGTGCAGCGACCCTCCATCCGAGGGCGGCGCGCTGCGATCGCAGGACCTGCGGACGAGGAGCGGCGGCGACCCCGTCACGCTCGACGGCTCGATCATCCGCGTCGACCGGCGCACCGGCGCCGGCGTTCCCGGCAACCCGCTGCAGTTCGACGGGGACGCGAACGCGCGCCGGATCGTGACCCACGGGTTCCGCAACCCGTTCCGCTTCACCCTCCGGCCAGGGACGAACGAGCTCTGGGTCGGGGACGTCGGCTGGGATACGCACGAGGAGATCAACCGTGTACTTGACGCCAGCACGCTCCGGAACTTCGGCTGGCCCTGCTACGAGGGCAGCGCCGTCCAAGGCACGTACGACGCGCTGAACCTGCCGATCTGCGAAGCGCTCTACGGCTCTCCCGTCGCCCTCGGGCCGTACTTCTCCTACCGGCATGACCAGGCTGTCGCCGGCTGCGCGGCGGGTAGCTCCTCGATCTCCGGCCTCGCCTTCTACCAGGGCGCGTCCTACGCGGGCTACGCCGGCGCCCTCTTCGTCGCCGACTACTCGCGCAACTGCATCTGGACGATGCGGTCAGGAGCGGGCGGCCTTCCGGACCCGTCGACCCGCGCGGCGTTCGAGACCAACGCGAACGGGCCGGTCAATCTCGAGATCGGCCCCGGCGGCGACGTCTTCTACGTCGACTTCACCGGCGGCACGATCCGCCGGATCAGCTTCAAGCCGCCCGTCGCGGTCGCCACGGCCAACCCGCAGAGCGGCCCCGCGCCGCTCACCGTCCAGCTCGACGGGACGGCCTCAACCGACTCCGACGGCGGTCACAGCCTGACCTACGCGTGGGACTTCGACGGCAACGGGTCTACCGACTCGACCGCCGCGCGGCCCGTCCGCACCTTCGCGCAGGGGACGCACACCGTCCGCCTGAAGGTGACCGACACACGGAACGGCGGCACGGGCAGCGCGACAGTCGTGGTGAGCGCCGACAACGTGCCGCCGCAGGTGAGGATCGACGTACCCACGGCCGGCACGACCTGGCGCGTCGGTGACCCGATCACGTTCTCGGGTTCAGCCACCGACCCGAACGAGGGCGCTCTGCCCGCGGCCGACCTGACCTGGCAGCTCGTTCTCCACCACTGTCCCGCAACCTGCCACGTCCACGCGATCGAGACCTTCGACGGCGTGACGGACGGCTCGTTCGCCGCCCCGGACCACGACTACCCGTCCTACCTCGAGCTCACGCTGACGGCGAGGGACTCCCAGGGGCTGACCGCGACGACGAGCGTCCGTCTCGACCCGCTCACGGTGCTCCTGCGCTTCCTGACCCAGCCGGCGGGGCTCCAGCTCGTCGTCGGGAGTGCCGCCACGCCGGCGCCGTTCGACCGCACGGTCATCGTCGGCTCCCACGTCGACGTGAGCGCGCCCACGCCGCAGGCGGGCCTGCTGTTCGCGGCCTGGTCGAACGGCGGCGCGCGTAGCCAGACGATCGTCGCGCCGGCGGCGACGACGACGTACACGGCCACGTTCGCGGCGCAGCCGCAGCCCCAACCGCCGCCACCGGCTCCGCCGCCGCTTCCGCCACCACCGCCCCCCGCGCCCGTCCCGCAGCGGGCACCGGCTGCCGCGCACTGCGTCGTGCCGAAGCTCGTCGGGCGGTCGCTCGCCCGCGCCAGGTCGGCCCTGGCGAACGCGCACTGCCGCCTCGGCCGCGTGAGGTGGGTCTATTCCCGGATGCCGAAAGGCGCGGTACGGACGCAGAACCCGCGGGCCGGCCGCCGGCTGGTCGCCCGGGCGAAGGTCGCGGTGGTCGCGAGCCGCGGGCCAACGCCGCGGTAACGCTGACCTCGCAGAAGGACTCCCTTTTCCACAGTTAGAGCGAAGCCGTCCACACAAGAACGAGCGCACGCGCCCGTGCGCCTAAAGATGGGCAAAGCTTCCGCTTCCTGCCGCGAAACTTGCCCTAAACACGCCGCTGCTTCGCGAGTTGTGCGCCCCGAGGGCGCGACGACACAAGAGCTGTCAACAACCGAGCGGTGACGCCGGCAGGCCGGCGTCACCTCAAGCGAGACGTGCCTAGTCGCGGCCCCGGCCGCGGCCGCCCCGGCCGCGTCCGCGATCGCCGTCGCGGCGCGGAGGACGCTCCTCCCGCGGCCGCTCCGGCGCGTCCTTGGCGCGCTCGATCAACTCCTCCGGCGAGACCATCGCGCCGTTCTCGTGCTTGGCGACGAGCTTCAGACCGATCCGGCCGCGATCCTTGTCGACCTCCTGCACGACGACGTCCAGGACGTCTCCGCGGTTGATGACGTCCTCGATGTGTCCGACCCGGCCGGGGCCCACGTTCGAAACGTGGAGCAGCCCGTCGGTGCCCTTCTTCAGCTCGACGTACGCGCCGAACTGCGTCGTCTTCACGACCTTGCCGGTGTAGGTGTCGCCGACTTCAGGCTCTTTCGTCAGGGCCTGGATCGCAGAGATCGCGGCGTCCGACTTGGTGCCTTCGGTGGCGTAGATGAGGATCGTGCCGTCCTCCTCGATGTCCACCTGGACGTCGTAGTCGGACTCGAGGCCGCGGATCGTCTCGCCGCCCTTGCCGATCACGAGCCCGATGAACTCCGGGTTGATCTTGACGGTGGTGATCCGCGGCGCCGTCTCGCGGAGCTCCTGCCGCGGCTCCGGCAGCGTCGACAGCATGCGGTCGAGGATGAACTCGCGCGCCCGCTTCGCCTGCTCGAGCG
>DASTHD010000121.1:0-12636 GCA_035605555.1 Gaiellaceae bacterium | reverse complement strand
CTGGGAGGCCGGGTCACTGCCGGAGACCGAGCGCGCCGCGACGGAGAACTTCTCGATCCCGCTCTGGCCCGGGATTCCCGTCGACGTGCAGGAGCGCGTGGTGGAGACGGTGAAGTCCGCGGTCGGGGTCGGCGTCGGGTGACACGCGCGTGACATTTCCGCTGAATCGGCACCGGCTGTGGCAGCTGGTGGCCGATGCGGCGCTGATCGCCGCCGCCTGGTACCTCGCCTTCCAACTTCGCTTCGACTTCAACGTCCCCCCGCGGTTCGGCGACGCGCTGCTGAAGACGACGATCCTCGTCGTCGGGATCAAGCTGGCCGTCTTCATCGCCTTCGGCTTCTACAACCGCTGGTGGCGCTACGTCTCGACGAGGGACATCTGGCGGGCCGCCCTTGGCGTCCTCGTCGCCTCGGCACTGGCCGCGCTGGCCGTCTACTTCACCGACCCGTTCGAGCGCCGGCTTCCTCGTGGCGTCGTCCTGATGGACTTCGTGCTGCTGCTCGGCTTCGTCGCCGGCACCCGCCTCCTCGCCCGCAGCATCTTCGAGCGCCCGACGCCCTCACGGTTCGTCGCGCGCGGCAAGGAGGTGATCGTCGTCGGCGCCGGGGACGCGGGCCAGCTCGTGATCCGCGAGATGCAGCGCTCTCGCCAGCTCGGCTACACGCCGATCGGCCTGGTCGACGACGACCCGCGCAAGAAGAACCTGCGCGTGCACGGCGTGCGAGTGCTCGGGACGACGCAGGAGCTGCCGCACGTCCTGCGGGACAACCGCCCGGACGAGCTCCTGATCGCGATCCCGTCTGCCTCCGGTGAGGATCGCCAGAAGATCGTCGAGGTCGCGAGACGGGAGAGCGTCCCGGTCAAGACGCTGCCGGGCCTGTACGAGCTGATCTCGGACGACGACAACCTCGCGAACCGGATCCGGCCGATCGAGGTCGAGGACGTCCTCGGCCGCGAGCCCGTCGAGGTCGACCTCGACGCCATCTCCCAGTACCTCGAGGGCGAGACGGTGCTCGTCACCGGCGCGGGCGGGTCGATCGGGTCGGAGCTCTGTCGGCAGATCGCGCGGGCGCGCCCGCGACGGCTCGTCCTCGTCGACCAGGGCGAGACGCCGCTCTTCGAGATCGAGCGCGAGCTCGTCGACGAGCGCGACTTCACGGCGTCGATCCCGGTGTTGGCCGACGTCTCGAACCGGACCCGCATGCGGCACGTCTTCGAGCGCTACCGGCCCGCCGTCGTCTTCCACGCAGCCGCCTACAAGCACGTCCCGCTGATGGAGGCGAACCCGCTCGAGTCGGTGCGAAACAACGTGCTGGCGACCAAGGTGGTCGCCGACACCGCCGTCGAGTTCGGCGCGAAGCGCTTCGTCCTGATCTCGACCGACAAGGCGCTGAACCCGCGCGCCGTGTACGGCCAGTGCAAGGCGCTCTGCGAGTGGATCGTCGAGGCCTACGGCAGCCGTGGGGATGTCCCGACCCGGTTCGTGGCCGTTCGCTTCGGGAACGTGCTCGGCTCCGCCGGCAGCGTGATCACGATCTTCCGCCGCCAGATCGAGAAGGGTGGGCCCGTGACGATCACGCACCCCGAGATGACGCGCTACTTCATGACCACCCCGGAGGCGGCGTCGCTCGTCGTCCAGGCCGGGGCGATCGGCGGTCGCGGCGAGATCTTCGTCCTCGACATGGGCGAGCCGGTCTCGATCCTGGAGCTGGCGCGCGACATGATCCGGCTCTCCGGCAAGGAGCCCGAGCGCGAGGTCGCGATCGAGTTCATCGGCGTGCGGGCGGGGGAGAAGCTCCACGAGCAGCTGTGGGGCGCCGGCGAAGAGATCGCAGACACCGGGCACCCGAAGATCCGCCGCGCGCGGCGGATCCCGATCGCCGCGTCGTGGCTCGACGAGGAGCTCGCGTCGCTGGAGCTTCTCGTCCGCGACGGCGAGACACTCGAGGCCGTCTCGCGGCTCTCGACGATGGTGAGGGCGCCTGTGCGGAGCGCGCTAGGGAGCGAGGAGCAGGTCGAGGAGCTCGGCCGGGTCGCGCCGGACCCGTTCCCGCCCTCCTGAGTCGCGCCGTCTGAGCGGGATCGCGCGCGGGTCCGTGATCGGCACCAGCCGACCTTGCCGGATCAGCTCCTCGTCGACGCCGCCGAGCCGCCCACCGAAGGTCGTGTAGACCGGCACGCCGAGCGCGGCAGCCTCCCGGTTCATCGTCCCGCCGGCCGAGACGACGAGGTCGGAGAGCGCGATCAGGCTCTGCGCGTCGACGGCCTGGTCGGGGACGACCACCGACGGCAGCTCCAGCGTCCGGACGTACGCGCCCTGCTCCTTCGTCCGCGGTAGCACCACGGCGTGGACGTCGTCCTGCTCGCCGAGGTGGCGCAGAAGCTGCGGGAAGAGGGGGTTCGACCGACGGTGGTAGAGCGAGACGTCGGGCGGTGTCCGCACGACGACGAGGATGCGCTCGGGGTCGAGCGCGAGCCGCTCGGCCAGCGACCGGTCCGGCTCGAAGTCGGCGAGGTAGTACTCCTCCTTCAGCCCGGGGTACTGCCGCAGCTTCGGAGGGTGGACGCCGTAGCGTGCGAGGCGTTCGGGTGGGATTGCGTCAGGGACGACGACGTGCGTCGCAGCGCGGAGCCCGAGCTGGTGCTGGAGCCACGCGAACTCGTAGTCGAACGTCGTCGAGCTCGGGATCCCGAGGCGCCGCGCCGTAATCGTCAGCTCGTGGGAGCCGTGGGCCAGCGCGTGGTCGAAGTCGCGCCCGCGCGCCCATTTGCGCAGCGCGCCGAGCCTGGAGGTGAGCGCACGCCCCTTGCCGATGGCGGAGCGTCCGCCGTGCGCCCCGAGGACGTCCGCCTCGACGCCGTGAAGCTCGAGCAGCTCGAGCGTCTGCGCGTAGTTGCGCGCCGTGATCTCGACTTCGTCGCCGCGGCCGCGCATGAGCTCGATCAGCGGCCGGTACACCAGCACATGCGCCGGCGCGGTGATGTCGACCCAAACTCTCAAGCGACGGCTTCGGCGATTCGCGGCTCGCGCAGCGCTCGGGGCTGCCGCTCGACGTGCCGCTCGTGCCAGAGCGTGAAGGCGAGGAGCCCCCACAGCTGCCGGGAGAGATCCTCCTCGCCGGCGACGTGGCGGTCGATCAGCTTCGTGACGGGCTCGGGCCGGAAGTAGCCCTGCCGCCGCAGCATGTCCGGTGAGAGCACATCGCGCGCGAACGGCTCGAGCTCGCCGCGGAGCCAGGCGGCGGCGGGGATCGAGAAGCCGCGCTTCCGTCCGTAGACGATCCGCCGCGGGAGCAGAGGCGCCGCGGCCTTCCTCAGCAGGCGTTTCTTGCGTAGGCCGCTGACCTTGAGCTTCGTCGGCAGCGCCTGGGCGAGGCCTGCCACGAGGGGGTCGAGGTAGGGAACGCGCGCCTCGAGCGAGTGGGCCATGGACGCGCGGTCGGTCTTCACCAGCAGGTCGTCCACGAGGTAGGTACCGAGGTCGACGTCCTGGAGGCGCGCGAGCAGCTCGGCGCCCTCGGTCTCGGCGAAGCGGGCACGGAGCAGGTCGACCGGGTCGCCGCTTTGCGGGCGGCCCGTGAGCTCCGCCCGGAGCTCCGGCGAGAAGATCTCCTTCCAGGCGTGGTGGCGCTCGAGCGGCGGGAGCGCCGCGCCACGTACGAACCGCTTCGCCTTGTAGTCGAAGCTCGCCTTGCGGCTCGAGCTCGGCAGCCGGTCCACGACCGGGCGGGCCAGCGGCGCCAGCCGGCCGACGCGCAGCGCCAGCAGGTCGGCTGCGTAGGTGTAGTAGCCGCCGAAGAGCTCATCGCCGCCCTCACCGGAGAGCGCGACCTTGACGTGCGACGCGGCGAGCTCGGAGACGAGGTAGGTCGGCAGCGCCGACGAGTCCGCAAAGGGCTCGTCGAAGGCCTCGGCGAGAGCAGGGAGGAGCAGCGCCGCATCCGGCTGCAACACGAGCTCACGATGGTTCGTGGCGTACTCCGTCGCCACGGTTCGCGCGTCCTCGAGCTCGTCGAAGGACGACTCCTCGAAGCCGATCGAGAAGGTGTGGACGGCGTCGCCGCTCTCCTGGGCGGCCAGCGCCGCCAGCAGCCCGGAGTCGACGCCGCCGGAGAGGAGCACCCCGACCGGCACGTCCGCGATCAGGTGCGCGCGAACCGAGTCGCGCAGGCGCGCGCGGAGCTCCTCCGCCAACTCGTCCTCGTCCTCCCGGCGCACGTCCTCGGCCCTCACGGGCGCCGGGCGGGCGAAGCGCGACAGCTCGACCTTCCCGTCCTGCCAGACGAGGACATGACCCGGCGGCAGCTTCCGCGTCCCTCGGAAGATCGAGAGCGGGCCCGGCACGGAGTTGAAGGCGAGGAACGCGTCGAGCGCCTCCGGGTCGACCTCGCCCCGCGGCAGCGCCCGCAGCTCGGAAGCGAACAGGAGGTCTCCGTTGTCCTCGCAGTAGTAGAGCGGCTTGATGCCGAATGCGTCGCGCGCCAGCACGAGCCGCCGCCGCGGCGCGTCCCAGAGGGCGATGGCGAACATCCCGCGCAGCCGCTCCGCGAAGCCGTCGCCGTGCTGCTCGTAGAGGTGGACGAGCACCTCGGTGTCGGACTGCGTCGCGAACCGGTGACCGGCGCGCTCCAGCTCGGCGCGCAGCTCTCGGTAGTTGTAGATCTCGCCGTTCTGGATCACGTGGACGGTGCCGTCCTCGTTCGCGATCGGCTGGTCACCCGTCTCGAGGTCGATGATCGACAGCCGGCGCGATGCGAGGGCCACCGGGCCGTCGACGAGCGTGCCGTCCGCGTCCGGCCCGCGATGGACGAGCGTCGCGCTCATCGCCCGCAGGCGCTCGGGGTCGGCCGTCCCGCTACCGGACGCGATTCCCGCGATCCCACACACGGGAAGTCACTCTACTTTCGTGGGTCGGACCGCCCCGCGCGCGGACTGGCTGAGCACGCGGGCTCCCGTCGTGACCAGCGTGCGCAGGTACAGCCCGACCGAGCGGTCGGCGATCCACTCGAGGTCGTGTGCGAGCTTCTCCGCCATCGACGTCTCGTAGCCCCGCCGAACCTGCGCGAAGCCGGTCAGCCCGGGGCGGACGACGAGCCGTTGCCAGTACGCGGGCAGCTCTTCGGCCAGCTGCTCGAAGAAGATCGGCCGGATCGGGCGCGGCCCGACGAGGCTCATGTTGCCCTTGAGGACGTTGAAGAGCTGCGGCAGCTCGTCGAGCTGCGTCGCTCGTAGCCAGCGGCCCACCGTCGTACGCTCTTCGCGCGTCCGCCGCACGAGCTCCTCGCCGAGGTAGGGCCCGAGCCGCTCCTCGGCGCCGGCCCGGAGCGTCCGGAACTTGAGCATGGTGTAGAAGCGGCCGCCGAGCCCGACGCGCTGGCCGCGGTAGAGCACTGGCAGGCCGCTCGTCAGCACGATCGCAGCGGCGATCACGAGCATCGGCAGCCCGGCGATCACCAGGAAGAGGATCGAGAGGGTCACGTCGAGCACCCGGAGCGCCACGTCGACGCCCGTGCGACGAGGGCTCTCCCGCGCCCGTCGGATGAAGCTCTCGGAGAGGGAGGACTGCTCCGGGCGCGTCTGCACCAGCCGATGGTAGTCCCCTCGAACGACCGAGGGCCGGCGTGTGCCGGCCCTCGAAATCGATCGCTGGCGTCCGCCCTAGTGGCCGCCCTTCTTTTCGTGGCCCTTCTTGTGGCCGTGCCCGTGATCCCCGTGGCCCGACCCCTGGCTGTCAGGAACGAACAGAGCGAGTAGCTGGCCGTTCTCGCCCGTGCTCGTGTTCGGCGCCAGCGTCGGCCCCGGCTGGGGTGCCGTGCTGTTGTGCGCCTGGACGTCGAGCAGCCACCAGCCCGGTCCGAGGACATGGCCGGCGCTGATGATGCCGGAGGACTCCCACGTTCCGGGCAGGCAGCCCGTGCAGTTCTCCGTCATCGACCCCGGCGGGGTGCCGGGTGTCGTGTTCACGCGTGCGACGGGCCGGAGCTGACCGTTCGAGAACCGGTATTCCAGTACTCGGGCGTAGACGCCGCGGAAGGCGGCCTCGCGGTCTTCCTGGATCATCAGGACGCGATCGGACGCGTCCATGTTGTCTGGGTTGACGATGTCGTCGTTGTCCGGCGGATCGGCGTTGATGATCATCTTCAACGTCGCCCGGGTCGGATGGCGCTTGTCGAAGTCCAGCTGGTACACGCGTCCCCGCAGCGTGGCGGGCGCCTTGCCGGTGTCGGCGATGAAGACCCGGGACTCCTTGCCAGGCAGCTTGGCCGCATCCTCGAGCCGGTCGAACCTGAACGCACCCTTGGCGGTCGCCGCCGCCTTGAGCGTGACGTCGTTCGCGTTCTCGGCCTGGGTGATCGCGACGAAGTGACCCGCGATCGACTCGCCCTTCGTCGCCGTCGCGTTCCCAGTCTCCGAGGCGCTGTCGGCCTTCCACACATACAGCGAGCCCTGCTTGCCCGAGACGCCGCCCTTGAAGGACGGGGCGATGTAGGCGTAGAGGTACGCCGGCTGGCCTGCGCGGAAGTCGTCATCCGTGGTCAGGAAGACCCACTTCGAGAGCCTGAGCGGAACGACGTTCTCGTGCTGAAGGTGACCGAAGTGCGCGGTCTCCACGTACTGACCGGTCTCGGCGTTCATCGCGATCGAGCTTCCGTCGTGGGCCGGGCCGGGCGGCTGGTTCGCCTGCGGAATGGCTTCCTCGCCCGTGAAGTAGAACGGCTTGCCGCCCACGATCCGCAGCGTCGCCGAACAGAACCGCTCGTAGCCCTCGAGGCCCGTGAAGAGATACTTCGCCTCGTGGACGCTGCGCGTCTCTCGGTCGATGCGCAGCCGCGAGATCCGCGCGTCGACGCCAGGCGGGTTATTCGGGAACGACCGGCCGAGCTCGTGATTCATCACCACGGTGAAGCTCCGCGGCAGCTTGTCGCCGCGCCGGTGCCGGCCGTGCTCGCGCCCGTGATCCTTGTTCGCGTAGGCGCCGAGGCCGTCCGGGATGCCTGACATCTGGTACGCCGGCGTCTGGCCGGTGGGAACGATCTCCCCGGTGGAGAGGATCGGGTCGACGACGACTCCTGGAGCCGTGCCGACGAGGAACGGCTGCTTGGCGGTCTTCACGCCGGGCCCGCCGTGTGACGCGAATGCGCCGCTGACGAGCACGGCGGCGACGAGGGACGTGCACGCCGCTACCGCCGCGATTGCTCTGCTCATGTTCTCCCCTGTCGTTCGATTGGCGTGCGGGAGTATCCCCGTTCCAGCGTCGGCGTAACCGTGTACATAAGCTTTCGTTATGGACACGCGGCAGCTTGCAGCCTTCTGCGCTGTGGTCGACCGCCGCAGCTTCTCCCAGGCGGCGGAGCAGCTCGGCGTGACGCAGCCCGCCGTCAGCCTGCAGATCCGCTCGCTCGAGCAGCGGCTCGGGCAGCGGCTCTTGGACCGCTCCGGGCGCCGCGTGGAGCCGACGGAGGCCGGCCTCAGGCTCTACCGCAGCGCCCAGCGGATGCTGGCGCTCGAGCAGCAGCTGCTGGAGGAGGTCGCGGGCAACGGCGACGGAGAGCTGAAGGGGCGGCTCGAGATTGGCTGCTCGACCGGTCCGGGCGCGACGGTGCTGCCGCTCCTCCTCTGCGAGTTCCAGGAGGCGAATCCGGCGGTGACGATCTCGCTGTCCGTGAACGACACCCAGCACGTGATCGACGCCGTGGCCAGGCGCGAGCTCGAGCTGGGCGTCGTCGGCGCGGCGAGCAAGCACCGCGGCGTCACCTTCGAGCCCTTTTTCCAGGACGAGGTCGTGCTGGCGGTGCCGCCGAAGCACCGCTTTGCGGGGAAGACGGTCGGCCTCGACGACCTTCGTTCGGAGACGCTGATCCTGATGCAGGAGGGCGCAGGTGTCCGCCAGATGATCGAGGACGAGCTCGGCGCCGCCGGGCTGAGGATCCGCGACCTCGAGGTCCGGCTCGAGCTCGGGCTTCAGGAGTCGGTGAAGGCCGCAGTCGCCGCCGGCCACGGGGTCACCTTCATCTCGCGCTCGTCGATGGAGCCGGAGCTCGCCTCGGGTTCGCTGGCGGCCGCACGGGTGAAGGGGCTCGACCCGAAGCGCGAGATCTCGCTGGTGCGCTCGACGGGGCGGACGCCGAGCCGGGTCGGCGAGGCGTTCGTCGAGTTCGCGCGCGCGAAGGTGCCCGTTCCGTGATCGTCCGCTGGGGGCTGGGCGAGCTGCCCGGCCTGCTGCGGGAGCTGGGGATCGAGCGTCCTTTTCTCGTCGCCAGCCCGCGCTGGAGGGAGTTTCCCGTTGAACCGGCCGGCCGCTGGGACGAGATCCCGTCGCATCGGATCGAGGTGCCGGAGGGCGCCGATGGGGTCGTCGCCGTCGGCGGGGGGAGCGCGATCGACACGGCGAAGGCGGCGTCGGCGGCTGCCGGGCTGCCGCTCGTGTCGGTGCCGACCACCTACTCCGGCGCCGAGTGGACCGAGTTCTTCGGCGTCCGGGATCCCGATCGGAAGATGCGCGGCGGCGGTGCCGGAGCTCACCTCGCCGGGATCGTCTACGACCCGAAGCTGACCCTCGACCTCCCGCGGGATGTCACCGCCGGCACGGCGCTGAACGCGCTCGCGCATGCCGCCGAAGCGCTCTACCACCCGGCGCGCACACCCGAGTCCGACCGGCTGGCGGCCGAGGGTGCGGAGCTGATCGTTGGCTCGCTGGCGGCCGTGCTCGAAAGTCCGAAGGACGTCGGGCCGCGGGCGACGCTCCTGCACGGCGCAGCGAGGGCGGGGGAAGCGCTCGGCCGGTCCGGGCTCTGCCTCGGGCACGCGATGGCCCAGGCGCTGGGCGGCCGTTACGGGCTGCCGCATGGCGCGATGAACGCTTTGTGCCTGCCGCCCGCTCTGCGGTTCAACGCCGAGGCCGTGCCCGACCCGGTGGAGACGTTCGGCAAGGCGATCGGATCTGCCGATCCGCCGGCGAAGGTCGAGGAGCTGGCCAGGCTCGGCGGGTTCGACCGGCTTCGCGACTTCGGCGTGCCGGAGGACGAGCTGGACGACGTGGCGGAGGCGGTCGCGCAGCGGGCAGGTGCTCGAGCGAACCCGCGTCCGGCTTCACCGGCCGACATTGCTGCGCTGCTGCGCTCAATCTATTAGGGTCGTTCGGCGCTCGATCGCGTGCGACCCAGCGGCACGTCGACCCGACCGGGGGAGAAGGAGGTTGCACGGATGGCGATTTCGGCGAAGCGGAGGCACGTACGCCTCTGCGCTCTCGTCGCTGTGCTCGGCCTCGGTCTGCTCGCCGGGCTGCCGGGCCTGGGCACTGCGGCGGCACCGATCCTCAACGAGCACGACCGTTTCACGGACACGTTCCCTGACCAGTTCTGCGACATCCCCGGGACGAGCTCGATCACGGTCGTGGACAACTTCAAGCTCTACGCCGACGGAACGTTCCGCGACACGGCGCTCTTCAGGAACATCTTCACCGCCACGGCGTCGGGGAAGCAGGTCGAGATCTTCTCGGCGAACCAGACGCGCGGCATCGACGAGCCGATTGACAATGGGGACGGCACGGTCACCTTCGTGGCGACGTTCAAGGGGATACCGGAGAAGCTTTCGATCCACCACGGGCCGACGCTGCTTCGAGACGCCGGCAATGTCACCGTCGCGACGACGTTCCGCGTGAATCCGGACGGCTCGCTGACGCTCCTGTCCAGGGACGTGAGCAGCGAGAAGGGACCGCATCCCGACCTGGACAGCGGTTTCGAGGCGTTCTGCGACGTCCTCGTTCCGGCGCTGACGTAGGTACATGGGCTGAGAGGGCGGCCTCGCGCCGTCCTCTCAGCTGTCGTCTCAGCAGTGGCCGCGCTGGATCCGGCCGTTTGGGCCGGCGACGAAGTAGCCGGCCGCCTCGACGCAATACGAGCTCGCGTCCGCCCGGACGACCTTCACCTCGCTGAACGTGACGCCGGTAAAGGTGCCGCGGATCCGGTGGTTGAGCTCGAGGCCGGTCTGCGCAGCCTCGAGGATCGCCGTCGGCGCCTTCGTCTCGACCTGCGTCGCCTGCTGCGACCAGAGAAAAGCCGCCACGGCGAGCGCGACGAGCATCCCGGTTGTGCTGACGAGCCTGAACATGGCGTTCCTATCGGCAGGTCGTCCGTGGATGCTGAGCGCCGGGCCGTTCACGGGACCAGGTCCCGTTAGGGGCCCTGCAGAACCATGCGGTTTTCGGGCTGATTCGTCCACAGTGGATCCGAGGTTTCGGGCACGTCCGCTGCTCGATACGAGTGCACCACTTCAATAAAACATCGTTATCGTCCGGATTAGGCGGATGGTAGACTCGGCTTCGTGGGCGGTCAGCGCTTCTTCGACGTGCTCGTGGTCGGTTCAGGCGCCTCCGGGCTCGCGGCTGCCGTCTCCGCCGAGCGCGCCGGCGCCCGGGTCGCGCTCGCTACGAAGGGCGCCCTCCAGTCGTGCAACTCTGCGAAGGCGCAGGGCGGGATCCAGGCAGCGTTCGGCGAGGACGACTCGCCCGAGTTCCACGCGGAGGACGTCTGGCGCAGCTCGCACGAGACGGCCGAACGGCGCCTGGTCGAGATCCTCACGACGGAGGCCCCGTCCGCGATCCACTGGCTCGAGGAGCTCGGCGTCGAGTTCACGCGCGAGAACGGCGGCTACCGGCTCGCGAAGTGCGGCGGCGCAACTCGCAAGCGGCTGCTCCAGGTGGGCGACCGCACCGGTCTCGCGATCACGATGGCGCTCAAGGACGCCTTCGAGGCCGGCACCGGCACCGCGTTCCCCAAGTCTCCGTTGAGCGCGCTCGAACGGACCGCGAACGGCTGGCGGGCCACCTGCGGCGAGCACGTAATCGACGCCGGCACCGTCGTCCTAGCCGCCGGCGGTCGCTGCTTTCGCGAGGCCAAGGAGCGCGGCGAGCTTTCGACCAACCACCCCGGAGCCACCGGCGAGGTGACGCAGATCGCCGTCGACCTCGGCGCCGAGTCCCGCGACCTCGACGCCCTGCAGTACCACCCGAACGGCGGCGCCTGGCCCGAGACGATGCAGGGCTACTCGATCCCTGAGACGACGCGCGCCTACGGCGCCGTGCTCCTCAATGCCGACGGAGAGGAGTTCACCGACTCCCTCGGCCCGCGGGACGAGGTCTCACAGGCGATCTTCGACGAGGTCGCAAAGGGCAAGGGCGTCGAGACGGAGGACGGACGCCCGGCGGTCTACCTTGACACGACCCGCATCGCCGAGGCCGACGCGAAAGTGTCGCTCCCGTACATGCTCCGCCGCTACCGGTCGGGCGGCATCGACCCACTGGCAGAGCCGATCCTGACCTACCCCGTCCTCCACTACCAGAACGGCGGGCTCGTGATCGACGAGCACGCGGAGACCACGATCGAAGGGGTCTACGCCGCCGGCGAGATCGCCGGGGGTACCCACGGAAGGAACCGGATGATGGGCAACTCGCTGCTCGAGTGCACCGTGTTCGGCCGCCGAGCCGGCAAGGCCGCGGCCCAAAAGGCTGCCGCATGAGCGTCGTCGAGACCGATCTCCAGCAAGCGGTCGAGGATGCCGCCGCGCACCTCTACGTCTGGGCGCTGAAGGACATCCCGCAGGATCTCCGCGACGCGCTCGCGGACGCCTCCCGGAAAGAGACCTCCGTCCCGGGCCAGCGCGTCCTCCAGACGATTCTCAAGAACATCCAGGTGGCCGAGCGCGAAAACAACCTCGTCTGCCAGGACACGGGGATCGCCGTCTACTACTGCCGCGTCGGCGAGCACTTCCCGCTCCACCCGGCGCGGATCTACCAGGCGCTCTACGACGGGACGATGCGCGCGACGCTCGACCATCCGCTTCGTTCGAACGTCGTCCACACGCTGACGCGCGAGAACACCGGCCCGAACGTCGGCTACCGCGTCCCGATCGTCCACTGGGACTTCGTCCCGGACTGGGACGGCCTCGACGTCAAGAGCGTCCCCAAGGGCTCGGGCTCCGAGAACATGAGCTTCCTGAAGATGTGCGTCCCCGCAGACGGCGTGAAGGGGATCAAGCAGTTCGTGCTCGAGTCGATCGTCGGCGCCGGCGGCAAGCCGTGCCCGCCTGGCATCGTGGGCGTGGGGATCGGCGGCTCGGCCGACTACGCCATGTATCTCGCCAAGGAGGCGATCGCCCGGCCGATTGGCACGCGGAACTCCGATCCGATCGTGGCCGAGCTCGAAGACGAGCTCTACGGCCTCCTGAACGAGACCGGCATCGGCCCGATGGGCCTCGGCGGCGACGTAACCGTGCTGTACGTCCACGTCGAGCACGCCGACACTCACATGACGCTCAACCCGGTCGCGGTCAACTACCAGTGCTGGGCCGCGCGGCGCGCCTCGGTGCACATCGATCCTTCGGGAAACCTCGACTACGACAGGGAATTCTGATGGCGCAGCACGAGGTCACCTTCCCGATCGCCGACGAGAACGAGATCCTGAAGCTCCGCGCCGGCGACGAGGTCACCGTCCAGGGCCACATCATCGGCATCCGGGACCGCACCCAGATCCGGATCTTCGATCAGGGCGTGGAGCCGCCGCTCGACCTGGACGGCGCTTTTCTCCTGCATACGGCGCCAAATGTCCGGAAAATTGGCCCGGGCAAGTACGAGCCGA
>DASTHD010000089.1:0-2516 GCA_035605555.1 Gaiellaceae bacterium | reverse complement strand
CCGCAGCGAGCCCGAGGGCGAGGCCCGCGAAGAAGGCGAGCGCGGAGACGTACTCGGAGCGGTCGGTGTCGTCGCGGAGCCGGGCGAAGATCCCCACGAAGGGGATTACAGCCCAGGCACCGCCGTGTTGGTCGAGTCGAGGCGGTAGGTCAGCTCAAGGTCGGCCTTCTTGCCCTGCGCCGCCATCGACATCGTGAACACGGCGCTGCGGATCAAACCGGTGCGCTCGCTGACGAAGAGCGCGGCGTGGATGTCGCCGAGCTTGCCGGCTGCGTCTTCGAAGTCGGGCGTGGCGCCGAATGCCGACAGCTTCGCCGCCGCCATCTTGACCATCGCCTCGGTGTCGATCACCCCCGCAACGGTTGCGCCGCGTTCGCCGTTGACGAGGCGGTTCTCGTAGACCTTGACACGCTTGACGAAGCGGGCCAGGTCGGCCATCGTCGTCGACCAATCGCTCTGCCGCGTCGCCGTCGCAGCGGGCGCCGGGACGGAGTACGACCGCCCGTTCATGGTCATCGACACGCGGCCTCCACGCACGAGCAGCCGCATGTCGACCGCGCCGACGCCCGGAACGCCGTTGGTGCGCATCGACAGCCGTTGATCCCCGGCCCGCCGGCCCTTCAGATACCCGCCGCCGTTCATCACCATCGCGAATCGCCGGCCGTCGACCGCGAACGTCATCCGGGCCTCGTAGGTGGCGGACTGCAGCTTCGACTGCGCGACCTGCGCCCGGGTCAGCAGCGCCTGCGCGCGCTCGCCCTGCTCCCCGCTGCAGGCGGTGAGGGCGAGGACCGCCACGGAGAGGGCCGCAAGGCGACGCATCGACCGTTCATCGGCCGCGACGGGCGATCAGGGTGATCCCCTCTCTGAGGGTGCCGGGCAGGACGCGCCCGGCCGTGCGGTAGGCGCGGTTCTTGCGCGAGCCGTGGTCGAAGTAGTTGGCGGTGAGGACCCGCTCGACCTCCAGCCCGGCCGCGGCGACCGCATCGCGCAGCTCGCTCACCGTGTACTCGTGGAAGTGGCCGGGGTTCCTCGGCTCCTCGCGGATCGGCTCGTACGGGTTGCGCCCGAGCAGCAGCCGCAGCCGGTTGGGGAGCGAGGCCGCGTTCGGTGTCTGGACGATCAGCCGCCCGTCGTCGGTGAGGGCGTCGCCCAGGTAGCGAAGCACCGGCACGGGCGCGACCTGGAGGTGCTCGATCACCTCGGAGCAGATCACGACGTCGTGCGGCTCGAGCGGCGGCCGGTCGGCGTCGTTCAGGTCGAGCTCGACGTGCTGCTCGCCCTCCCGCAGGGGAAAGCGGTCGTCGTACCAGCCGAGCGTGTCGACCCTGGCCTCAGGGAGCTCCTCCCGGAGGAGGCGCGTCTCGTAGCTCGGCCCGACGACGAGGATCCGTTGCGGCGCGAGCCCGCGCACGAGGCCGACGAGCAGCTCGTAGCGCCGAGTGTGCGTGCGGAGGTAGACGGGATCCTCAGGCAGCGGCAGCAGCGTGCGCCGGCAGCAGCTCGCGCAGGAACTGGCCGGTGTAGGACTCGTCCACCGCGGCGATCTCCTCCGGCGTCCCCGTCGCGATCACCTCGCCACCGCCTTCGCCGCCCTCCGGCCCGAGATCGACGATCCAGTCCGCCTGCTTGATCACGTCGAGGTTGTGCTCGATCACGAGCACCGTGTTGCCGTTGTCCACGAGCCGCTGCAGCACCTCCAGCAGCTTCTCGATGTCCGCGAAATGCAGGCCCGTCGTCGGCTCGTCCAGGATGTACAGCGTTCGCCCGGTCGCGACCTTCGAGAGCTCCGACGCGAGCTTCACGCGCTGCGCCTCGCCGCCGGAGAGCGTCGTCGCCGGCTGCCCGAGCTTGATGTAGTCCAGCCCCACGTCGTGCAGCGTCTGAAGCCGCCGGCGAAGCTTCGGGATCTTCGCGAAGAACTGAAGCGCCTCCTCGACCGACATCTCGAGCACGTCCGCGATCGACTTCCCCTTGAAGCGGACCTCCATCGTCTCCCGGTTGTAACGGCGCCCGCCGCACGTCTCGCACGGCACATAGACGTCCGGCAGGAAGTGCATCTCGATCTTGATCGTGCCGTCGCCCTTGCAGGTCTCGCAGCGTCCGCCGCGGACGTTGAAGGAGAACCGCCCCGGCTTGTAGCCGCGCACCTTCGCCTCCGGCGTCAGCGAGTAGAGCTCGCGGATGTGGTCGAAGAGCTTCGTGTACGTCGCCGGGTTCGAGCGCGGCGTCCGGCCGATCGGCGACTGGTCGATCTCGATCACCTTGTCGAAGTCGTCGATTCCCTCGACCTCGTCGTGATCGCCCGGCTTCACGCGGTACCGGTGGAGCTTGTTCGCGAGCGACTTGTAGACGATGTCGTTCACGAGTGTCGACTTGCCGGAGCCCGAGACGCCCGTGACCGCGATGAACCGCCCGATCGGGAACTCGACGTCGATCCCCTTCAGGTTGTGCTGGCGGGCGCCGCGCACCTGGAAGGTGCCGCGGTCCTCCGTCCGGCGCTCCGGCACCGCGAT
>DASTHD010000077.1:0-6350 GCA_035605555.1 Gaiellaceae bacterium | reverse complement strand
CCCGTCGATCCCGGCCCACTCGGCGACGACGACCCAGCCGACGAGCACCGAGTTCTCGAGCCGCTCGTTGCCGTCCTGGCTCGCCTCGATCGCGTCGTGAAGGCCCTCGGAGGGCGCATCGCTCATCCCTCCGTGATCGGCCGTGGCCGATCCCGGCTTGAATCAGCGGCAGCGCCGGAGCGATCGGTCAAGCGTCACGGCTCGGGCGTCGTCCAGCTCGACGAGCGCGCGGAGCAGCGTCGGGCGCTTGCCCAGCCGCCGTCGCTGGACGGCGGCGGCGAAGGGAGCCTTCAGGTCGCGCTTGACGCTGCTCGCGCCGCGGTAGAACGCGACCGAGCGGACGCGCCTCGTCTCCGCCCCCACGACCTTCAGGCGGACCCGTCCCGCCCGGACGCAGCCGCCCCGCCCGCGCCGGTAACGGACGTCGAGCCGCACCGCCGGGCCCAGCCGGCACGCATCGCCAACGCAGGTCTTGAGCCGCGTCAGGCGCGCGGCGAGCTCGTCCTTGAGCGCCTTGTACCGCGCGTCGGCGTGGAGGCTCGTCAGCTGGAACGGGTCGGTCTTCAGGTCGTAGAGCTCCTGCTCGCCGGTCGAGTGCTGGACGAAGACGTAGCGCGGCGTGTGGATCGCGCTGTAGGTGGGGGTCTCGAGCAGGATGTCTCGCCCCGAGCGCTTGCGCGCGTCACGGGCGAACGGAAGCAGCGAGAGCCCGTCGGGTCGCCGGCCGGGAGCGGCGCCGGCGGCGTCCAGGATCGTCCGGGCGAGGTCGACGTTCACGGACGGGTTCGTCCGCTCCACGTCGCGCGGGATGCCGGGGCCGCGCAGGATCAGCGGCACGCGAACCGAGGGCTCGTACACGAGCACCTTCCCGTCGGGGATCCGGTGTTCGCCGTGGAAGAAGCCGTTGTCTGACGTGAAGACGATCAGCGTTCGGCCGAGCTCGCCGGTCCCCGCCAGCGTGTTGACGATGTCGCGGATCGCCTCGTCGACTGCGAGCAACGACTCCAGCCGCTGCTGGTAGTTCTCGTGGATCCCGTTCAGCCGCGCCGTCGGGATCAACCGCCGGTTGCGGATCGCAGCCGGCTTGTCGGAGACGTCTGCCTCGTTCAGCGACGGAGGCGCCGGGAGCGGCGCCGTGGAAAGCGCGTTGCGATGCCGTGGCGCCGGCGACGGCGTCGCCTGGTTCGCCGGGTCGTCGGGGTCCCTGGGGCCGCCGCTGTGTGGCGCAAGAAATGCGACCCAGAGGAAGAACGGCTTCGGGCTCGGCGCAAGCCGCTTGATCAGGTCGACCGCCTTCCGTCCGTAGACGTCCGTCTGGTAGTTCGCCGCCCCCGTCCCGTACGTCACCAGCTTCCCGTTCTCGTTCAGCGTGTAGTTGAAGTAGCGGTAGGTCGACGGGTCGGTCGAGCCGTACCACTCGCTCCAGCCCGGCGGCACCTCCAGCGGGCGGGCGCTCCCGTAGCCGTTCAGGTACTTGCCGAGGTGGACGGTCGTGTAGCCGGCGCGCTGGAGCCAGGCCGGGAGCGTGTTCGCGTGGGTCGGCGCGAGCTTGTCGTAGCCGCCCGCGGGCGGCGCGTTCCCCATCACGGTGTGGTTGTGGGCGTACTGGGCCGTCAGGAACGTCGACCGGGACGGGCAGCAAAGCGAGAAGGAGACGAAGTTGTTCGTGAACGTCGTCCCCTGCCGTGCGAGCAGCGTCCTGACGTTCGCCATCACCCGCATCGACTCGACGGTCTGGTCGTCCGTCATCAGGACGAGGATGTTCGGCTTGGGTTGGAGTGAGGGGGAAGCAGCAGCGCTGCTTCCCCCCTGAGCAGCGAGCAGAGCCGAGAGCAATAGCGCCGCCAGAGCGGCCGCCAGGACCCCCCAAGCCCTCGGGCTCATGCCCGCCATTCAACACATCAGACGGGAGGGCGTCGTTAGCTGTTTGTAAGCGCTTTGGAAAGGTTCAGATCAGGGCCGCGTCGGTCACCGGAGCCTGGCACGCGAAGCGCTCGCAGACGTAGACCGCGGGCTGCCCGTCGACGAGCTCTTTCCCCTCCAGGAGCGGCACGCCGTCCCCGGGGCCGACCGCCACGACCGTGTTCGGGCGAAACGGCTCGAGCGCCGCCCGCGCGACGTCGCTCGAGGGCGGGCCGACGATCGCGAGCTCGCGTCGAGGCGAAAAGTGCAGATCGAGCGCACTCAGCGCATGGCCGAAGGCGTGCGGGGCGCGCGGCAGCGTCTCCCGGAGGAGGCGGAAGACCCCCACCGCGCGGCGCTCGAGCTCGTCATCGCCGTAGATCCGAGCGAGCTTCATCAGCACGAAGGCGAGCATCGAGTTGCCCGAGGGCGTCGGGTGGTCGTCGAAGCTCTTCTGCCGGGCGATCAGCTCCTCCCCGTGCGCCGGCGTGAGGAAGAACCCGCCCCGCTCCTCATCGCCGAAGAGCTCGACCGCGAGCCGCGCGAGCCTGTTGGCCTCCTCGAGCCAGCGCAGCCGGCCCGTGGCGACGTGGAGCTCGTAGAGGCCATTCGCGACGTCGGCGTAGTCCTCGAGGAAGCCCGTGTTCTTCGCCTGTCCCTCGCGGTAGGTCCGGTGGAGGCGGCCGTCGTGGTCGGAAAGCGGACCGAGCAGGAACTCCGCGAGGCGCTCCGCCGCCTCGAGATAGTCGCTGCGGTCGAGCCGCCGGCCCGCCTCGGCGAGCGCCGCGAGGAGGAGGCCGTTCCAGGAAGCAATCGCCTTGTCGTCCCGGAGCGGCTTCGGGCGCTGCTCGCGGAGCTCGAAGAGGCGGCGGCGCAGCTCCTCGTCGAGCTCGCCGCGGATCACGGAGCGGCCGTCCTCGAAGGGCTGGAGCAGCTCCTCGGGGACGCCCTCCTCCGCCGTCCACGTGAAGGTCAGCCCCTCGACGCCGTCGGTGTCGGCATCCTGCGCCGAGGCGAACCCGCCCTCCGGGAGCGCCAGCTCGCGGAGAACGTAGTCGAGCGTCTGCTCGACGATCCGCCGGTAGCGATCGTCGCCGGTGACGACCCAGCCGTGCAGGTAGGCGGAGGCGAGCAACGCGTTGTCGTAGAGCATCTTCTCGAAGTGCGGGATCAGCCAGGCCCGGTCGACCGAGTACCGGTGGAACCCGCCGCCAACCAGGTCGTACATGCCTCCGGCGGCCATGGCGTCCAACGTCTTCACCACCATCGGCAACGCCTGCTCGTCCCCGCGGAGGTGCAGGCGCAGGAGGAACTCGAGCGTGGAGGCGGGCGGGAACTTCGGCGCGCCGCCGAACCCGCCCCACTCCGGATCGAACTGGCGGCGGAGGGCGAGCGCCGCGTCGCGCAGGATCTCCTCGGTGAGCGGCTCGTGGGACGGCGGCGCCTCGCTCGCCTGCGTGAGCGCCTGGGTCAGCTGGCCGGCCGTGTCAGTGACGGCGCCGCGCTGCTCGCGGTAGAGCCCGGAGATCGCCTGGAGGACGTCGCGGAACGACGGCATCCCGTGCCGCGGCTCCGGCGGGTAGTAGGTGCCGCCGTAGAACGGCGCGCCGTCCGAGGTGAGAAAGACGGTCATCGGCCAGCCGCCGTGGCCGGTGAGCGCGACGACGGCGTCCATGTAGAGCGCGTCGACGTCCGGCCGCTCCTCTCGATCGACCTTGATGTTCACGAAGCGGTCGTTCATCAGCTGCGCTGTCTCGTCGTCCTCGAACGACTCGTGCTCCATCACGTGGCACCAGTGGCAGGCGGCGTAGCCAACGGAGAGGAGGACCGGCTTGTCCTCGGCGCGAGCCCGCTCGAACGCCTCCTCACCCCACGGGTACCAGTCCACCGGGTTGTCGGCGTGCTGGAGCAGGTAGGGGCTGGTCTCCCGGGCGAGCCGGTTCATCTCCAGCACGCCTCCAGCGGGCGGCCGGCAAAGCCGGCCACCCTTTTCTGGCCGGCGCCGCAAGCGGCGCCTAGGGCATGCTGAAGCAGGTAGGGGCTGGTCTCCCGGGCGAGCCGGTTCACGCGTTCTAGGCTAGCTCCGGTGAGCGAGCTCCCCGGCGGCACTGTCACCTTTCTGTTCTCGGACATCGAGGGGAGCACGCGCCTCCTCGAACAGCTCGGCGACCGGTACCAGGAAATCCACCGCGAGCACCGGCGGATCCTGCGCGAGCAGCTGAACGCCGCGGGCGGGCAGGAGATCGACACCCAGGGCGACGCGTTCTTCTTCTCGTTCCCGCGCGCGAAGGACGCCGTTGTCGGCGCAGTGGCGGCTCAGCGTGAGCTCGCGACCGTCGACTGGCCGGAGGGCGTCGACGTGCGGGTGCGGATGGGCCTCCACACGGGCGAGCCGACCGTCGGCGAAGAGGGCTACCTCGGGATCGACGTCGTCCGCGCCGCGCGGATCTGCTCCGCCGGGCACGGCGGGCAGGTCCTGCTCTCGGAGACGACCCGTGCGCTCGTGGGCAACAACCTCCCGGAGGGCGTCCAGGTGCGCGATCTCGGCCAGGCGCACCTGAAAGACATCCAGCACGAGCGGATCTTCGAGCTGGCGCTCGATGATCAGCCGGGCTCGTTCCCCCCGCTGAAGACCACCGCGCCGAAGACCGCGGCCGACGACCTCGCCGCCCAGATCGAGCGAAAGGTCCACGAGCAGATCCTCGCGTCGTTCGACGATCCGGTTCAGGTCGGCAAGGCAGGGTCGAAGCTCGCCGTGTTCGGACTGACCACCGTGTTCCTGCTCGCGTTGATGATCATCGCGATCATCCTGCTCGTTAAGCTTGCGTTCTGAACGGCCCGGCGCGGTAGACGTAGCCCTCGAGCCGGCGGCCGAGCAGCTCTTCGAGCCACTGCGACACCTCGATCAGCGCCTCGAGGTTGACGCCGGTGTCGATGCCCTCACCCTCGAGCAGGTAGACGAGGTCCTCGGTCGCCACGTTGCCCGTCGCCTTCGGCGCGAACGGGCAGCCCCCGAGCCCGCCGACGGAGGCGTCGAGCAGCGACACGCCGGCCTCCAGCGCCGCGTACGCGTTCGCGAACCCCGTGTTCCGGGTGTTGTGGAAGTGACCCCCGAGAGGCGTCCCGAGCGCGGCCACCCTCACGAGTAGCTGCCGCGCCTGTGTCGGGGTCGCGACGCCGATCGTGTCGGCAAGGACGAGCTCGTCGGGCCCCGCCGCGGCGACGCGCTCGGCGAGCGCCATGACGCGATCCGGGTCGATCGGCCCCTCAAAGGGGCAACCGAAGGCGACCGAGATCGTCACGCTCGAGCGGATCCCGTCTTCCCGTGCGCGGCCGACGATTCGCTCTCCGGCGGCGAGGGCGTCCTCCACCGTCGAGCCCGCGTTCCGCTGCGAGAACGTCTCGGTCGCGGCGAGCGCGAAGCTGACCTCGCCGAGACCGGTCCCGCGGAGCCGGTCGTACCCCCGCTCGTTGAGCGCGAGGCCGGTGTAGAGGACGCCGTCCCCCGAGTCGAGCCCGGCCGCGACCTCCTCCGCGCCCGCCATCTGGGGCACGCGCTCCGGGTTGACGAAGCTCGCGGCCTCGATCCGGCGCAGGCCCGACCCGGCGAGGCGGTGGATCAGCTCGAGGCGCGTCTCGACCGGCAGCACCTGTTGCTCGTTCTGGAGCCCGTCGCGTGGGCCGACCTCGCGGAGCTGCACTAAAGGCCGCGCGACGTGATCCGCTCGGGCCGGATGCGCACGATCAGCCGCTTCTCACCCGGGACGTAGCTGTAGTCCCGTCCGTCGTTGTAGCGATGGGAGAGCTCGTTGATGTGCTCCTCGGCGCCCTCGTCGGTGATCTCCGCCCGGCCGGTCACGGAGAGCCAGCGGTAGGGGTCGTCGCGGTCGAGGACCTGGACGCTGACGAGCGGGTTCCCCCGGATGTACCGCGGCTTGTACCGGCCCTCTGCCGTGTTGAAGACGACGTTCTCACCGTCCCAGTCGATCCAGACCGGCGTCAGCTGGGCGGAGCCGTCCGGGCGGACCGTGGCGACCGTCGCGAGGTTCTTCGTCTTGAGGAACTGCCCCTGCTCGTCGGTCAGGCCGGACATCGCTGACGTAGGCTAACCGCCGGTGGGAGTGCTGCTGATGGTGGGCACGCGCAAGGGGCTGTTCCTCCTGCGCGGGGATCAAAACCGGTCGTCCTGGAGCCTCGAGGGCCCCCTGCTCACGGGCTGGTCGGTCTTCCACGCGATGCAGGACCCGCGCGACGGGAGCCTCTACGTCGCCGGCAACAACTTCGTTTACGGCGGCACCGTCCAGCGGTCGACCGACCTCGGGCAGACCTGGACGCGGACCGAGGGGCTGGGGCTGCCCGAGGAGACCGGCCTCAAGCTCGAGGAGGTCTGGCACGTCGAGCCGGGGCATGAGAGCGAGCCGGACACGCTGTGGCTCGGCGCCACGCCC
>DASTHD010000063.1:0-3114 GCA_035605555.1 Gaiellaceae bacterium | reverse complement strand
GCTCGCGATCAACGAGCTCGTCCGGGCTGGAGAGGTGACCGCGCCGGTCGTGATCGGGCGCGACCACCTCGACTCAGGCTCGGTCGCGTCTCCGTACCGCGAGACGGAGGCGATGCGGGACGGCTCCGACGCAATCGCCGACTGGCCGATTCTCAACGCGCTCGTGAACACGGCCGCGGGCGCGACCTGGGTCAGCGTCCATCACGGCGGCGGCGTCGGGATCGGCAATTCCATCCATGCCGGGATGGTGGTGGTCGCCGACGGGACGGACGAGGCCTCCGAACGGCTCGAGCGGGTGCTGACGACCGACCCGGGCACGGGCGTGCTCCGCCACGCCGACGCGGGCTATCCCGAGGCGCTGGAGACAGCCGAGCACGAGGGGCTCGACCTGCCGACGCTGCCGCGCGACGAGTGACGCCATCGATCGCCGACGGGCGTCGGCTGTTGATCCGCGACCTCGACCAGCTCGCCACGCCGGCTGCCGCCGGAGCGCCCCTCCGCGAGCAGGAGCTCGGCGCTGTCGAGGTGATCGAGCACGCCTACGTGCTTTGCACGGAAGGCCGTATCGAGTCGGTCGGCACCATGCGGGAGCTCGACCTCGCCGGCGAGGTCGAGGAGCTCGACGGCCGCGGCATGTGCGCGATCCCCGGGCTCGTGGACTGCCATACCCACACGTGCTTCGCGGGTGACCGCGTCGAGGAATTCTCGCTGCGAGCGGGAGGCGCTAGCTACGAGGAGCTGCACGCGGCGGGCGGCGGCATCCTCGCCACGGTTCGCGCGACCCGGGCGGCGGGCGAGGACGGGCTCCGCGCGGCGGTCCAGCGGCACCGCGGCTGGATGCTGCAGGCAGGCACGACGACCTTCGAGGGGAAGTCCGGCTACGGGCTAGACCGCGATACCGAGCTCGCGTCGCTCCGAGCGATCAGAGAAGCGGGCGGCGTGCCGACCTTCCTCGGGGCTCATGCTGTCCCGCCGGAGTTCGAGTCAGCTGACGAGTACCTGGACTTCCTCCTCGACGAAGTCCTGCCGGAGGCCGCGGAGCTCGCCGACGCGGCGGACGTCTTCGTCGAACGGGGCGCCTTCGACGTGGAGCAGGCGCGGCGCTATCTCACGGAGGCGAAGCGGCGCGGGCTCGCAGTGCGGCTGCACGCCGACCAGTTCACCGAGGCCGGAGGAGTCGAGCTGGCGATCGAGCTCGGCGCGCGTTCCGTAGACCACCTCGAGGCCACCGGCGAGCAGGGCGTACGGGCCCTGGGGAAGGCCGATGTGACGGCGGTCCTCCTTCCCGCAAGCGCGCTGTTTCTCAATCGCCCGATGCCGCCGGCGAGGAGCCTCGTCGATGCGGGCGCTGCGGTCGCCCTCGCGACGGACTTCAATCCAGGGAGCGCCTTCTGCGAGAGCCTGCCGGTGGTCTGCTCGCTTGCCTGCACGCAGCTGGGCCTCTCGCCCGCCGAAGCGCTCACCGCCTGCACGGTGAACGCAGCGCATGTCCTCGGCCGCGCCGACCGAAAGGGCCGCCTCGCCGCGGGGTGCGACGCGGACATCGTCCTGCTCGACGCTCCGGAGTGGCGCCACCTCGCGTACCACCTCGCGGGGCCGGTCGTGGCCGTCGTCATCCGGGACGGCGCGGAGCTCCGGCGGCGCTAGTCTAGCCGCATGCCGAGCCGCAAGCAGCGCCGGCGCCGGGAGAAGGAGCGGCGCCACGAGTGGGAAGAGGTCTGGGTCGACGACGAGGGCAACGAGGTCGAGCCTCCGCCCGAAGCCGACCTCCAGAGCCGCAACGGAAAGCGGACGACGAGCGCGCCCGCCAAGAAGCAGTCCGCCGGGCGGCGCGCCGTCCAACCGCCGTCCTGGACCCGAGCCGGAAAACGCGCCCTCATCTTCGCGCCGCTCATGTTCCTGACCGTGAGCTTCCTGAGCAGCGAGCTCACGATCACCCAGCGAGCGCTGAACACGCTCTTCCTGCTCGCTTTCTTCCTGCCGTTCAGCTACGGCATGGACGCGTTCATGTACCGCATGTACCTGCGCCGCGGCGGCCAAACCGGCCGCTAGGGAGCCGGGCCGCCTCGGTAGTGCCCCGGCCCCGGCCAGGGAGCGAGGAGCAGCAGCAACCGAGCGCCTTCGTCTGAAGACACGCGGCGCCGCTCGTTCTCCTCCAAGCGCACGAGCGTCCCCCGCTCCGCGTCCAG
Organism: Gaiellaceae bacterium; assembly: GCA_035605555.1. Classification (GTDB taxonomy): domain Bacteria; phylum Actinomycetota; class Thermoleophilia; order Gaiellales; family Gaiellaceae; genus JACDAN01. Next base: position 925 of record DASTHD010000063.1, on the reverse strand, counting down.
CGAGTCGTTCCCGGCCTCGATCCGTGCGCGGCCGTCGAGCACCAACAGATAGGCGTGTTCGTGAACCTGGTGCTGGCCGAGCTCCTGCCCCGGGTCGATGTCGATGAGAACCGCGCGCGCTTCGTCCGTGGAATGGAGCACGATCGGGCTCCGCGTGCCGCCGGGCGTCTCGATCTCGAGCAAGTTCCAGCTCTGCACGGAGCGATCCTATCCCGGACCGGAGACGCATCCGGCCGCGGTTAGACTCGCCGCCAGATGGCTCCCGTCGTTGAGACCTACACGCTCGGTCCCACGCAGACGAACTGCTACGTCGTGCGCGCGGATGCCGCCGCCCAGGAGGCGGTCGTGGTCGATCCAGGCTACGAAGGCGTGCAGCCGGCCTTCGACGTCGCCGCGATCCTCGTCACGCACTGCCACTGGGATCACCTCGGCGGGATCGCCGCGCTCGCGGAAGCGACCGGCGCGCCCGTCTACATGCCGGACCGCGAGGCGGACGTGCTCGAGGACCCTGAAGCCTTCTTCCCGGGCCAGGCGATCCGACCGTACAACCCGGAGGTCCGCCTCCAAGGCGACGAGACGTTCCGGGCCGGAAACCTGACGTTCGAGACGGTTTCCGTGCCGGGCCACTCGCCGGGCCACGTCGCGTACGCGACGGACGACGCGCTCTTCTCGGGCGACGTCCTCTTCGCCGGGAGCGTCGGGCGGACCGACCTTCCGTTCGGCGACTGGGACACGCTCGTCGAGTCGATTCGCACGCTCATCGATCGCTTTCCGCCGGAGACGTTGGTCTTTCCGGGCCATGGCCCGCCGACGACGCTCGGCGCCGAGCTCGAACGCAACCCCTTCCTCGCTGACCTGCGCGCACCCCTGTGAAGTTCGAAGCTCCGCGAGGGACGCACGACATCCTTCCCTCCGAGCAGCCGCT
>DASTHD010000062.1:0-2505 GCA_035605555.1 Gaiellaceae bacterium | reverse complement strand
CAGGAGAAGGGCGCCGCGTTCCGAGCCCTCCACGAGGGCGAGCCGTTCGTGATCCCGAACCCGTGGGACGCCGGCTCCGCCTGCATTCTCGAGGGGCTCGGTTTCAAGGCGCTCGCCACGACGAGCTCGGGCTTCGCCTTCACGCTCGGCCGGCGAGACGGGGGCGCCGCTCTGGAGGAGGTGGGGGAGCACGCACGGACGCTCGACGAGGCGACGTCGCTGCCCGTCTCCGTCGACCTCGAGAACGGCTACGGCCCATCCCCGGAGCACGCCGCCCGAGCGATCGCCGCCGTCGCGGCGGCGGGGGCGGTGGGGGGCTCGATCGAGGACTTCGACCCGGCCGACGGCCTCTACGAGCCCGGACACGCCGCCGAGCGAGTCGCTGCGGCCGCCGAGGAGGCACACGGCCTCGACTTCCCGTTCACGCTGACGGCCCGCGCCGAGAACCACCTCCGCGGAAACCCCGACCTCGACGACACGATCGCGCGGCTGCGCGCCTACGCCGACGCAGGCGCGGACGTGCTCTACGCGCCGGGCCTGGCCACGATCGAGGAGATCCGCGCGGTCTGCGACGCCGTCGAGCGGCCGGTCAACGTCCTCGCCCGGCCGAACCTGACCGGCGCCGAGATCTTCGGCGCCGGGGCGCAGCGCATCAGCGTCGGCGGGAGCCTGACCTGGGTGGCGGTGACGGCCTTCGTCCGCGCGGCGGAGGCGATCCGCGACCACGGCGACTTCACTGCATTCGCCGACTCGGCCAGCGTCGACGCCTGGCTCGCCTAGCGCACCAGCAGTCTTCCGCGGAGGAACCGGCTTTGCCGGTTCTGACTAACCAAGCTGCCGAGTCACGCCGGTCCCCGGGGCGAAGTCGCAGACTTCGCCCGGACCAAAAAAAAGTTCTGCCACCGACTATGCCCGAAAGCACCTCCGGTGGCAGAACTTTCGCCGAGTCGATCTCGCTTTCGTCCACCTGTCCCGCTGACTTTCGCCTTCCGGCTACAGCCTCCGCGACTGGCTTCAACCTACTCGCGCCCCGTGCTCGACGCATGGGCGACACTAGGGGTCGGCCGGGTCCGGTGCAAGACCCTCCGAGAGGAAGTTGTCGCAATTTGCGAGGAGGAATTCTTGGAGACTCCCTCGGTGGACGGCGTGCAGCAGCTCCTGGCACGGGAGCTCGAGCGGTTCGAGCGCGAGCATCCGCGCTCGAAGGACCTCTCGGAGCGTGCGCGCGGCTCGCTCCTCTCCGGCGTGCCGATGCCGTGGATGGTTCGCTGGGCCGGCGGCTTCCCGCTCTTCGCGGCGGAGGCGCACGGCGCCCGCTTCCGCGACGTCGACGGCCACGAGTACGTCGACTTCTGCCTCGACGACACCGCGGCGATGACCGGCCATTCGCTCGAGCCCACGGTCCGGGCGGTCGCCGAGCAGGCGAGCCGAGGGTTCACGCTGATGCTCCCGAGCGAGGACGCGATCTGGGTCGGGGCAGAGCTCGCGCGGCGCTTCGGGCTGCCGCGGTGGCAGTTCGCGCTGACGGCGACGGACGCGAACCGCTTCGCGATCCGGCTTGCTCGCGAGCTGACCGGCCGCCCGAAGATCCTGGCCTTCAACTGGTGCTACCACGGCAGCGTCGACGAGACCTTCGCGACGCTGGACGACGGCGCCGTCGTGGCGCGGGCCGGAAACGTCGGCCCGCCGGTCGCGCTCGCCGAGACGACGCGTCTGGTCGAGTGGAACGACGTCGCGGCGCTTCGGCGCGAGCTGGCCCACGGCGACGTCGCCTGCGTGCTGACCGAGCCGGTGCTCACGAACGTGGGCATCGTCCACCCGGAGCCCGGTTTCCACGACGCACTGCGCGCCGCCACGCGGGAGACCGGCACGCTCCTGATCGTCGACGAGACCCACACGATCTGCGCCGGGCCGGGCGGTTACACCGCCGCGAACGGCCTCGAGCCCGATCTGCTGACGATCGGGAAGCCGATCGCGGGCGGCATCCCCGCGGCGGCCTACGGGTTCTCGGACGACATCGCCGGCCGGCTCGAGGAGCTCCTCCCCGTGGACGAGCGGGCCGACGTCGGCGGAATCGGCGGCACAGCGGCCGGGAACGTGCTCTCACTGGCGGCCATGCGTGCAACGCTGTCCCAGGTGCTCACGGACGAAGCCTTCGACCGGATGACCTCGCTCGGCGAGCGCTTCGAGGCGGGCGTGGCCGACGTGATCGAGCGCCGCCGGCTGCCGTGGCACGTGACTCGCCTCGGCTGCCGCGTCGAGTACTTGTTCCGTCCGGACACGCCGCGCACCGGCAGCGAGGCCGCGGCCGGGGGCGATCCCGAGCTCGACCGCCTGATCCACCTCTACCTGCTGAACCGCGGGGTCCTGATGACGCCCTTCCACAACATGGCGCTGATGTCGCCGGCGACGACCGAGGCCGACGTCGACGCCCACACCGCTGCGTTCGACGAGGCGGCGCGGGAGCTCCAGGCATGCTGATCGCGCAGCTCTCCGACGTTCACG
>DASTHD010000036.1:0-2262 GCA_035605555.1 Gaiellaceae bacterium | reverse complement strand
ACCTGCCAGGGACAAGGACGCCTCCAGCAGGTCTCCCGGAGCGCGTTCGGCGAGTTCATCCGCACGCGGGCCTGCCCGACCTGCGGCGGCGCCGGCCGGTTGATCGAACATCCGTGCCGGGACTGCCAAGGCACCGGCCAGGTGCTGGAGGAACGGCTGCGAGAGGTGGAGATCCCACCGGGCATCCACGACGGCCAGCGGATTCGGCTTTCCGGCGAAGGCCACGCGGGCGCCCCGGGTGGGCGCGCCGGCGACGTCTACGTGGGGGTCCGGATCGCGCGCGATCCACGGTTCGTTCGCGAGGGCGACGACATCTTCTCCACAGTCGACCTGACGATGACGCAGGCCGCGCTGGGCGCCCGCGTTGCGGTTCCCACGCTGGACGGGGAGACCGACCTCGAGTTCGCCCCGGGGACGCAGCCTGGGGAAGTCGTCGTTCTCCGCGGGCGCGGGATGCCGGTGCTCCAGGGCTTCGGCCGCGGCGACCAGCGGGTGCTCGTCAACGTCGCCGTCCCACGGCAGCTGACCGACGAGCAGCGAGACTTGCTCGAACGCTTCGAAGGAACGGCGGACGACGAGACCTATACACCGGACGAGGGCTTCTTCGAGAAGCTGAAGAGCGCGTTCCGCTGAGCGTGGACGAGCTCCGCCGGGTCGCGATCTCGGTCCCGGAGGCGCAGCGGGAGGAAGTGACGGCGCGCCTGCTCGAGCTCCACCCGGAGGGTTTCGAGGAGGCGGAAGGCGTGTTCGCCGTGTTCACGGATGCAGCCGGGGAGGCCCGGCTCCGCGCGGAGTTCGGCGAGGTCGAATCGCAGCCCGTCGAGCCCGGCTGGGAAGAGCGTTGGCGCGAGTTTCACCGACCCGTATGGGTCGGGCCGCTCTGGGTCGGGCCGCCCTGGGAGCCGCTGCCCGAAGAGGGGATTGCCGTCGTCATCGACCCGGGTCGTGCCTTCGGCACGGGCTCGCATCCGACGACGCGGCTCTGCCTTGGCTTCCTGGTCGACCTCACCGCCTCGAGCCTCCTTGACGTCGGCTGTGGGTCTGGCGTGCTCTCGATTGCCGCCGCGAAGCTCGGCTTCGAGCCGGTCGTGGCGCTCGACGTGGATCCTGCGGCAGTGGCGGCGGCGCGGCGGAACGCGCACGCGAACGTCGTCGAGGTCGACGTGCGGCAGGGAGATGCGCTCCAGGAGAACCTTCCGGCCACCGAGCTCGTACTGGCGAACATGAACCTTGCGGCAGTGGAGGCGCTCGGCCCGCGGATCCGGGCACGGCAGCTCGTCACAGCCGGTTACTTCCACTCGCGTATGCCCGAGCTTGCCGGTTATGCGCACCGGGAGCGGCGGATCGACGGCGGCTGGGCCGCCGATCTGTTCGAACGGCAGTAGATTTGCGGCTCTGATGGCTACGTTCACCGTTCGTTTCCTGGGCTGCAAGGTGTCTCACGTCGACGCTCAGGCGCTGCACGACCGCCTGCTCGCCGACGGGCACGAGGAGCTGAACGGGTCGGCCGACGTCGCGGTCGTGAACACCTGTTGCGTGACGAACGAGGCCGTTGCGAAGTCTCGCCAGGCCGCCGCGAGAGCCGCGCGCACCCACGGGCGCGTCTACGTCACCGGCTGCGGGGCGAATCTCGCCGACGATGCGCTCGCAACGCTCCCCGCAAATGTCTCTGTCATTCGGGCGACGCCGGAGGAGACGCCGGCGCTCGTCGCGCGCGACGTCGGGCCGATCGGCTGCGTCCACGCGGATTCGCGGCTGGATCGCGTCCGCGCCTTCGTCCGAGTCCAGGACGGCTGCAGCTTCTCCTGCAACTTCTGCGTGATCCCGCTCGTGCGCGGAGCTTCCAGGAGCAGGCGCGCCGACGCCGTGCTGGCCGAGGTCGAGAAACGGGTCCGGCAGGGCCACCGCGAGGTCGTCCTCACCGGGATCAATCTCGGCTGCTACCGCGATCGCGAAGCGGGCTATCGGCTGCCGCGCCTCGTGCGTGAGGCCGGCGCTGTGCCGGGCCTCGAGCGCCTGCGACTGTCGTCGATCGAGATCAACCACGTGAGCGACGAGCTCGTCGCCGCTCTCCGCGAGACCCCTGTCGTATCGCGGCACCTCCATGTTCCGCTCCAGTCGGGCGACGACGAGATCCTGCGTGCGATGGGCCGCCGCTACACGGCGCAGACCTACCTCCGCCGCCTCGCCCCGCTCGAAGACTTCAACCTGACGAGCGACGTCATCGTCGGCTTCCCGGGCGAGGACGAGGCCGCGTTCCGG
>DASTHD010000013.1:0-8673 GCA_035605555.1 Gaiellaceae bacterium | reverse complement strand
CTGCGCGGCGACGTCGAACCGGCCGTCGCCGAGCGCGCCGGCCTGATCACCCCGGTGCCGGGCGGCGTCGGGCCGATGACGATTGCGTCGCTGCTCCGGAACACCGTGAAGGCCGCCCGCGCGAGACGCTGCTAAGGTCCCGGCGTTAGTGCAGTTGTTCGGCGGCTCGGTGCCCGGGCCGTCGTTCGTTGTTGAAGGAGGAACGATTGCCTGAGGGCACCGTGAAGTGGTTTTCGAACGAGAAGGGCTACGGCTTCATCGAGCGTGAGGACGGGGACGATGTCTTCGTTCATCACACCGCGATCCAGTCGGAGGGCTACCGCTCCCTGACCGAGGGTCAGCGCGTGCAGTTCGAGGTCGTGCAGGGCGACAAGGGCCTGCAGGCCGCAAACGTCCAGCCGGTCTAGGCCCGACTAAGCTTCGAATCGAGACGCGGGCCGCAAGGCCCGCGTTTCGTTTTGGAAGGATCTTTTTCCATGGCGATCACGAGAGAGGAAGTGCTCCACGTCGCGAAGCTGGCGCGGCTCGAGCTGTCCGACGACGAGGTCGAGCGCTTCACCGAGCAGCTGAGCGCGATCCTCGAGGCCGTCGACAAGGTCTCGGAGCTCGACCTGTCAGACGTCGAGCCGACGGCGCACCCGCTCGACCTCGTGAACGTGTGGGCCGACGACGAACCTCAGCCGTCGCTGTCGGTGGACGACGCCCTCGCCAACGCTCCGGACCGCGACGGCAACTTCTTCAAGGTGCCGCCGGCATGACGGTCGACACGCTGCGCCTGACCGCCGAGGAGGCCGGCGCACTGCTCGAGCGGAAGGAGCTCTCCGCGGCCGAGCTGCACCGCGCCTACCTCGACGCGATCGCCGAGCGCGACGGCGAGCTGAACGCGTACCTGCGAACGGTCGACGAACCGGACGGCGACGGCGTCCCGATCGCGTTCAAAGATCTGATCTCCACCCGCGACGTCGAGACGACCGCCGGCTCGAAGATCCTCTCCGGCTACGTGCCCGTCGCCGACGCGACGGTTGCGACCCGCTGCCGCGAGGCGGGGATGACGCTGCTCGGAAAAACGAACATGGACGAGTTCGCGATGGGCTCGTCCACGGAGAACTCGGCCTTCGGGCCGACGCGCAACCCGTGGGATCCCGAGCGCGTCCCCGGCGGCTCGTCGGGGGGCTCGGCCGCCGCAGTCGCCGCCGGCCTCGCGCCGTGGGCGCTCGGCTCCGACACCGGCGGCTCCGTCAAGCAGCCTGCGTCGCTCTGCGGGATCGTGGGCCTCCGCCCGACGTACGGCACGGTCTCGCGCTCGGGCATCGTCGCCTTCGCGTCGAGCCTCGACCAGATCGGCCCGATGACGAAGACGGTCCGGGACAACGCGCTGCTCTACAGGGTCGTCTCGGGCCGCGATCCCGCCGACACGACCACGGTCGAGCTCCCGCAGCCGGTGGAGCTCCCCGAGCGCGAGGACCTCGAGGGCGTCCGGATCGGCGTGCCCCGAGAGCTGAACGAGGCCGAGGGGATCGAGCCGGGCGTGAAGGAGCTCACGGAGCAGACGATCGAGCTCTGCCGCGAGCTCGGCGCGGAAGTGGGGGAGACGACGCTGCCGAGGTCGGTCGAGTACGGGCTCGCCTGCTACTACCTCGTCGCACCGTCCGAGGCGTCGTCGAACCTCGCGCGCTACGACGGCGTCCGCTACGGCCTCCGCGTCCCGGGCGCAAACGTCCGCGAAATGTATGACAAGACCCGGAACGCCGGCTTCGGCGATGAGCCCAAGCGGCGGATCATGCTCGGCACCTACGCGCTCTCCGCCGGCTACTACGAGGCCTATTACGGACAGGCGCAGAAGGTGCGGACCGTGATCGCCCAGGAGCACGCCGCCGCCTTCCGCGACTTCGACGTCCTTGTCTCGCCGACCTCGCCGACGGTGGCGTTCAGGATCGGCGAGAAGGCCGAGAACCCGCTCGCGATGTACCTCTCGGACGTCCTGACGATCCCGTCCAACATGGCCGGGCTCCCGGGGCTGTCGATCCCGTCCGGCCTCTCGGACGGGCTCCCGGTGGGCTTCCAGCTGATCGGGCCGCAGTTCTCCGAGAACACGCTCTTCCACGTCGGTCACGCGCTCGAGCGCGCAATCGGGTTCGACTACGTCCCGGGGAGGCTCGCGTGAGCTGGGAGCCGGTCATCGGGCTCGAGATCCACATCCACCTGAAGACGCGGACGAAGATGTTCTGTCGCTGCGAGGTCGCCTACCTCGAGCCGGAGAACACGCGGACTTGTCCGGTCTGCCTGGCGCATCCGGGCTCGCTGCCGGTGCCGAACGAGAAGGCGGTCGAGTGGACGATCAAGCTCGGGCTGGCGCTCGACTGCGAGATCGCCGAGCACGCCGTCTTCCACCGGAAGAACTACTTCTATCCGGACAACCCCAAGGGCTACCAGATCTCCCAGTACGACGAGCCGCTCTGCCTGAATGGCCGGCTCGCCGTGCCCGGCGCCGAAGGCGACGCCGAGATCGGGATCGTGCGCGCGCACCTCGAGGAGGACGCCGCGAAGAACGTGCACCTGGGAAGCGTGCAGGGGCGGATCGGCGGAGCGACGGCCACGCTCGTCGACTTCAACCGGGCCGGCACGCCGCTCGTCGAGATCGTCACGCAGCCGGACCTGCGCTCGGCCGACCAGGCGCGACGGTTCCTCCAACTGCTCCGGCAGACGGTCGTCGAGCTCGGGATCTCGGACGCGGAGATGGAGAAGGGCTCGCTGCGCTTCGACGTGAACGTCTCAGTGCGGCCCGAGGGCTCCGACGAGCTGCGTACGCGCACCGAGCTGAAGAACCTCAACTCGTTCGCATTCGCCGCCAGGGCGATCGAGCGGGAGGTCGACCGTCAAATCTCCGTCTACGAGTCGGGCGGTCAGGTCGAGCAGGAGACGCTGCTCTTCGACCCCGGCGCCGAGTCGGCGCCACCCCTGCGCTCCAAGGAGGAGGCGCAGGACTACCGCTACCTGCCCGAGCCGGACCTCGTGCCGATCGAGCCGTCCCGCGAGCTCGTCGAGCGGATTCGCGGCGGGCTGCCGGAGTCCCCGGGCGCCCGGATCGGCCGACTGGCCGCCGAGCTCGACCACGAGCTTGCGACCGACCTCGTCACGAGCGGGCGCGACCACCTCTACGAGGCGGTGCCGGGGGCAGACCGGCGCGGGGTCGCGAACGTGCTCATGAACCAGTTCGCAGCATCGGGTGTCGATCCGGCAGCGGTGGACGCCGCCGAGCTGGCCAGGCTGATCGACGCGCGGTCGCAGATCCCCCGCGACCGGTTCCTCGAGGCGCTCGCCGCGAGCGGCGACTCGGGCTTCTCGGCCGACCGCTACCTCGGCGACGGGATGGTCGCTGACGCGTCCGAGCTGGAGCCGATCGTCGAGCGGATCCTGGCCGCCAACCCGGGCCAGGTCGAGGCCTACCGAGGCGGTAAGGAAGGCCTGCTCGGCTTCTTCGTCGGCCAGGTGATGAAGGAGACGCAGGGCAAGGCCGACCCGCGGGTCGTGAACGAGCTCGTGCGGACGAAGCTCAGCTCGAGCTAGAGGACTTCGTCGAGCGGCGCCGGCGCGGCGCCGCCGCCTTCGGCTGGTCCGGCGGCGAATTGGCCGCCTTCAGGCGGGCCTTCTTCTTGCGCTGGCGGTCGCGCGCCCACCGCACCCTGGGTCTGTCTCCGCGTCCCATCGCGGGCGCAGCCTACCCGTCCGCACGTTCGAGGGATCTGCGTTCGCCGCCGCGGGCCGACACTCAGGTCATGCCGCGCCGCCTCGGCTTGCTCATCGCCGTGCTCGTCCTAGCCGGGTGCGGTTCGACCCAGGTCGGCGCAGAACGACCTGAGCCTGTGACTTCGCCCGCCACCTTTCGATCGGATGCGAGCTCCGTCTGTGCGGGCCTCCAGCGCCGCGTCGCTGCGCTGCCGCTGCCGGAACGGCCCACTGACCCTCGCCTGTTGCACGGCCTTGCCGATGCGTGGGCCGAGACGGTTCGCGAGCTCCGACGGCTCGATCCACCGGCGCAGGAGCGGGCGCAGTTTCGCCGCATGCTCGTCCACTTCGACCGGGCGATCCGCGGAGCGCGTGCTCTTCCGACAGCGGAGGATGAGCTTGGGCTGGCGGCGGTCGTGGGATTCCTCGACCAGGGAGCCAAGGGCTCGAGGATCGCCGAGTCGCTCGGCCTCCCGGACTGCAGCGCTTTGCCTGCTGCGCAGACCGAACGGGAGCTCGCGGAGCTGCGAAAGGAGTTCGGACTGCTGCCGCTACAGGAGCCCGCACACGCGCGCCGTGTTGGGCCACGGGTAAAAGCCCCGTCCAGCCCGTAGAGCGCGCTCGGCGACCCACATCTGCTCGATCGGCGACCAGCGGTTCGCCCACCCGCGCCGCAGGAGGTGGCGCGGCGCGTAGTGCTGCATGAACGAGCGGTCCATCTGCAGGCCGCCCCAGTACGGATCCGAATCGTCCTTCCACGCCGCCTCGTACCGCTGGAGACACCGCCAGGCGAGCTCGTGCGGCGGGTTGTGCGCGCGGACTCTCGCGCGGATCGCTCGGCGCCGCCATTGGTGCATCAGGTGCACGCGGAACCGGAGATCCCGCGTCTGGAGATAGCGGCCGCGGCTCGGCGTCTTCCGGACGCCCATCAGCCGCTGCCAGCGCCAAGTCGCCCGCTCGTAGCGATGGATCTTCTGGACGATCTTCGTGCCGTCGGGCATTGCACGGGTCTGCGAACCGGCGTCGGCCGCCGGCTCGGCGGTGGCGAAAAGGCCTGTGAGCGCGGCCGCGAGGACAGCCGCCCGGATGACGTGACGCACGAGGTCTCCCCCTTCGATTCAGTGCCTGGGCCCGATGCGCGGGAGCCGTGCCGCAGTCCGCGCTTCGTGAGCCCCGAGGCTCCGTTGATCCGCTTCCGGGCGTGTCCGACGCCCTTGCGCCGGCACTTCTTAGCAAACGAGCGTGTCTACGAAGGCAACGTGCGCGGCGATTTTCCGCTGGAAATCGTAAAACCTCCGTAAAGAAACACCACGCCCAGCGCCGAGAAGGCCGCTGTTTGAGCGGTTCCGAGCCCCGCGAGCGCGCTGCCCAGAGCGGCAACGGCGACACCCGCCAGAATCAGCCCCATTCCGAGGGGCCGGCGGCGGATCGAGCGGATTGCCACGAAGACGACCGCGAGCGTCCCGGCGACGTTCGCGACGATGGCGAGGATGCGCGCCGGCACGTAGTCGAGGTGCTCCTGCGCCTTGGGAATCGCGTCTCCGGCGACCTGCGCCGTCAGCGGCTCCGAGAGCATGACGCCGACGGCGAGGCCGACGTAGACGAGCACGACGGGCACGACCCATCGCTTCCCGAGGAGGAGCAGGGAGCCGGCGCCGAGCAGCGGCGCCGTCAGGAGCCCGCCGAACAGGTAGTACACGCGAAACGCGTCGTCGTTCCAGCCGGCCGCCGCGCCGTAGGCGAGCGCGCCCGACGCCGCCGCGTAGCAGAGGAGGGACGTGCCCCAGGTGGCGAGCTCCGGCGCCCGCCGCGCGCGCCAGCGGCCGAAGAGGCGGCCGGAGAGCCGAAGGGCAAGCAGCGCAGCGCCGAAGGCGATCAGCGTTTCCATGCCATCGACCCTAGGCGCTAGCCTCCGGGGCAGTGGCGGAGAAGCGGTACCTCTTCACTCCCGGGCCGACGCCCGTTCCGCCGGAGGTCCTCGAGGCGATAAGTCGCCCGATCCTCCACCACCGCAGCTCCGACTTCCGCGCGATCTTCGAGCGTTGCCTCGCCCGCCTCCACGAGGTCTACCGCACCGACGGCGACGTCCTCGTCTACACGGCTTCGGGAACCGGCGGCATGGAGTCGGCGATCTCGAACCTGACGAGACCCGGCGACCCTGTCGTCGTCGTCTCCGCCGGGCACTTCGGCGAGCGCTGGATCGAGATGGCCCGGAACTTCGGCTGCGACGTCGACGCCGTCGCCTACGAGTGGGGCGAGTCTCCGGTGCCGGAGGACCTGGCCTCGCGCCTCGGTGAACTGGGCGGCGCGAAGGCCGTCTTCACGACGCACTCGGAGACCTCGACCGGCGTCGTTGCCGACGTCCAGGCGCTCGCGGCCGTTGCGAAGGACGCCGGCGCGCTCGTCGTCGTCGACGCGGTCTCCAGCCTCGGCGCCGTCCCGGTCGAGACCGACGCCTGGGGCCTCGACGCCGTCATCTCCGGCTCGCAGAAGGCGCTGATGACGCCGCCTGGCCTTGCGACCGTCTCCGTCTCTGCCGATGGCTGGGCGGCGGTCGAGGAAGGCGCTGCCTCGCGCTACTACTTCGACTGGAGGCAGACCCGGGACCGCCAGGAGCAGTTCGACCCCGCCTTCACTCCGGCTGTCTCGATCATGGTCGGGCTCGACGTTGCGCTCGGCCTCCTGCTCGAGGAGGGGCTCGAGGCGGCGTTCGAGCGTCATGCCCGCCTCGGCCGAGCCTGCCGCGCCGGCGTCAAGGCGATGGGGCTGGAGCTCTTCTCACCCGACGACGACCGCTCCGCCGTCGTCACCGCGATCAACGCGCCCGACGGGATCGACTCGAGCGAGCTCGTCCAGATGCTGCGAGACCGCCAGGGCATCGTCCTCGCGCCGGGACAGGGGCCGCTCAAGGGGAAGGTCTTCCGCATCGGCCACATCGGCTACTACGACGTCTTCGACATCACGACCGCCCTCGCCGGCGTCGAGCTCGTCCTCGCCGAGCTGGGCGCCGACATCGAGCGCGGCGTCGGCATCACCGCCGCCCTCGAGGCGTTCGAACACGCCAGGGTTTGACCGGCCGACCGCGCGTCCTCGTCCGGGAGCCGATCGCCGAGGCCGGGATCCAGCTCCTGCAGGAGCGCTTCGACGTCGACGTGAACGGCAAGCTGCCGCTCGAGGAGCGGATCGGCGACTACGACGCGATCGTGATCCGCTCCGGGACGCAGCTCACCGGCGACCTGATCGAGCGCGCTGACCGACTCAAGGTGATCGGCCGCGCCGGAGTTGGGGTGGACAACGTGGACGTCGAGGCGGCCACGCGCCGCGGAATCGTCGTCGCGAACGCGCCGGAGTCGACGGTCGTCTCGGCCGCCGAGCACGCGATCGGGCTGCTCGTTGCGCTCGTGCGGAACATCCCGCAGGCGCACGCCGCGCTAAAGGAGGGACGCTGGGAACGCTCGGCGCACGGCGGCATCGAGCTCGAGGGGAAGACGCTCGGGGTGCTCGGCTTCGGGCGGATCGGCCAGCAGGTCGCCAGGCGTGCGATCGGCCTGGGGATGCGCGTCGTCGCCTACGACCCGTTCGTCTCGCGCGACCGTTTCCGCGAGCTGGGCGCCGAGAAGGCCGAAACGGCCGACGACGTGCTCGACGTCGCCGAGTTCCTGACGCTCCACCTTCCGCTCACGCCCGAGACGCAGGGGTTCCTGGACGCGAAAGCGATCGCGCGCATGCCCGACGGCGCGCGCATCGTGAACGCCGCCCGTGGCGAGCTGATCGACGAGGGCGCCTTGGTCGATGCGCTCCGCTCCGGCAAACTCGCCGGCGCCGCACTCGACGTCTTTTCCGACGAGCCCTACACGGGGCCGCTGCTCGAGCTCGACAACGTCGTCGTCACGCCGCACCTGGCCGCGTCGACCGAGGAAGCGCAGGACCGAGCCGGGATGATCGTCGCCGAGCAGGTGGCGGCTGCGCTCGACGGCGAGCTCGTCTCGAACGCGGTCAACATCCCCTCGATCCGCCCGGAGGACCTCGAGGTGCTCGGGCCGTACGTGCCGCTCTCGGCGAAGCTCGGACGGCTCGCGATGGAGCTCGCCGGCGGCCGTGCCGAGCAGATCGAGGTCTCCTTCTACGGCAACCTCGCCGACTACGACACGCGACTCCTCACCGCTGCCGCCCTGAACGGCGTCTTCCAGGGTCGGTTCGATCAGCCGGTCAACTACGTGAACGCGCCCGTCTTCGCCGAGGAGCTCGGGATCGAGGTCGTCGAGCAGCGTCGCCGCGCCTGCCGTGACTTCACGAACCTCGTGCGCGTGGAGGTCGGCGAGGTGCGCGTCGCCGGGACGACGATCGGCCGCGACAACCGCCGCTGGCTCGTCAGCGCGCTCGGCTTCGAGCTCGAGATGGAGCTCTCAGAGCTGATGGCGATCTTCCGCTACGACGACGTCCCGGGGGTAATCGGGCGGATCGGGACGCTCATCGGCGAGGCAGGAGTGAACATCGCGAACATGGCCGTCTCGCGCACGAACCAGGGAGGCAAGGCGCTGATGGCAGTGTCCCTCGACACCCCTGCGCCACCCGAGCTCGTCGAGTCGCTTCGCGGCGCCGGTCTCGACGACGCCTACTTCATCACGCCCGGCGCGGATTGAGCCGTCGCGCGGCCGAGCCGACTGCCCTCAGCTTCCCGATGATTCGGTACCCGGGCCGTGACTCGATCACCTTCTCGTGCTCGACCTCCTCGTGCTGGGGCGCAATCAGGAAGCGCGCGCCGTCGGCACGAGCCAGCTCGTAGTCCTCGAGAGGCGCCTCGATTCGGTGGCCGCACTCAGGGTCGGCGCACTCGCAGACGAGCTCGGCCGTCGGGAGGCCGATCTGCAGCGCGGAGCCCGCGATCCGCTCGTTGACGTCACGGAACAGCGACTCCGTCTTGGCAATGTGCAGTTCGTCGCTTCT
>DASTHD010000005.1:0-18336 GCA_035605555.1 Gaiellaceae bacterium | reverse complement strand
ATTCGCATGGAGGACCGCTTGCACGCGCGCGTCGTCGGTCAGGACGAGGCGGTGAAAGCCGTGGCGAATGCGATTCGGCGTGCACGAGCGGGCTTGCAGGATCCCAATCGGCCGCTCGGCAGCTTCATCTTCCTCGGCCCGACCGGGGTCGGGAAGACCGAGCTGGCGAGAGCGCTCGCCGAGTTCCTGTTCGACGACGAACACGCGATGATCCGGATCGACATGTCCGAGTACCAGGAGAAGCACACGGTCTCGCGGCTGATCGGCGCGCCCCCCGGATACGTCGGCTACGAGGAGTCCGGCCAGCTCACCGAGGCGGTGCGCCGCCGGCCGTATTCGGTGGTGCTCTTCGACGAAATCGAGAAAGCGCATCCCGAAGTGCTCAACGTGATGCTGCAGCTGCTCGACGACGGGCGGCTCACCGACGGTAAGGGACGCACGGTCGACTTCAAGAACACCGTCGTGATCATGACCTCGAACATCGGCGCTGCCTCGATCTCCAAGAACCAGGCGCTCGGGTTCTCGATCGGCGACGACTCCGGTCTCTCGTACGAGGACATGAAGGATCGCGTCATGAGCGAGCTGAGGAAGGTCTTCCGTCCTGAGCTCCTGAACCGCATCGACGAGGTCATCGTCTTCCACAAGCTCACCCGCGACGAGATCCTCAGCATCGTCGACCTGCTGATGCAGCGGCTCGAGCAGCAGATGGGTGAGCACGACGCCGACATCCAGCTGACGGACGAAGCCAAGGAGCTGCTCGTCGAGAAGGGCTACGACCCGACCATGGGCGCCCGGCCGCTGCGCCGCGCGATCCAGCGGTACATCGAGGACCCGCTCGCGGACTTCGTCCTCGGACGCTCGATCGAGCCCGGCTCGACGATCCTGGTCAACAAGAAGCCCGACGTCGACGACGAGGTCGACATCACGATCATCCCCGGCGCTCCACCCGCCGAGGACCGCGTGACGGTGCCCGCCGGCGACGAGCCGAAGGGCGAGTCCGGCGACGACGACCACCACTCGGACGACTCCTCGGGCTAGGACCCGCAGCGCACTCGCAGCACGGCCGGCGCTCTTCGCGCTGGCTGGGACGCTGCCGCTCGCGTTCTCGGCGATCCTCTACCGGGTCGCCGACGTCTCACCCGACACCGGCGCGTTTTTCCGCTGCGCCTACGCGCTGCCGTTCCTCCTCCTGCTCGCCTGGTGGGAAAACCGGCGGTTCGGCAGCCGGGCGATGCGCGCGCGGGCGTGGGCGTGGTTCGCCGGCGCCTTCTTCGCGCTCGACCTCGTGGTGTGGCACCGCTCCGCCGACTACGTCGGCGCCGGCCTGTCGACGGTGCTCGGCAACACCCAGGTCGTTCTCGTCGGCGTCGTCGCCTGGATCATCTTCCGCGAGCGCCCGGCGAGAGAGATGTTCGCCGCGATCCCGATAGCGATGGTCGGGGTCGTGCTCATCTCGGGGGTGTTCGAGCAGGGCGCTTACGGCGAGAACCCGAGGCTCGGCGTCCTTTTCGGCCTGCTCACGGGTATCGCCTACACCGGCTTCCTGCTCTCGCTCCGACATGGCTCCCGCCGCCGCGTCGCCGGGCCACTGTTCGACGCAACCCTTGCCGCGGCGGTTCTGACGATCCCGGTAGGCCTCGCGCTCGGCGACCTGGACTTCCTCCCGCCGCCGTCCGCGCAGGGCTGGCTGCTGCTGCTGGCCGTGTCCTGCCAGGTCGTCGGCTGGCTGCTGGTCACCGTCTCACTGCCGCGGGTGCCGGCAGTCGTGACCTCGGTCGTGCTGACCGTCCAGCCGGTCTGCTCGGTGCTCTTCGCCGCGTTGCTCATCGGGGAGAGCCCCTCCAAGCTCCAGCTTGTGGGCGTGGCCGCGATTCTCGCCGGTCTGGTGCTCGCTTCAGTCGCGCGCGGGGGCGGGAGAGACGTGCCCGCGGCTGACGGCGCCGGGACCCGGACAGCCGAGCAGCGCGAGCGCGAGCACGAGCTCGTCGCGCAGTAGCTCGAGGACGTGGCGAACGCCGGCCTCGCCGTCGACGGCGAGGCCCCAGGTCACCGCTCGCCCGACGAGCACGGCGCGGGCGCCGAGGGCGAGCGCGATCGCGACGTCGGTGCCGCGCCTGATCCCTCCGTCCATCAACACCTCGACCCGCTCTCCGACGGCGTCCACGACCTCGGGCAGCGCGTCGAGGGAGGCGACGGCGCGGTCGAGCTGGCGGCCGCCGTGATTGGAGACGATGACGGCCGCGCACCCGTGCTCCGCGGCGAGGAGTGCGTCCTCGGCGGTGAGGATTCCCTTGGCGACCACCGGCACGCCTGCCGTGTCGTGCAGCCACTCGAGGTCACGCCAGGTGAGGTTCGGGTTCACGAGCTGCGCCGCGGAGGCGGGGGTGATCACGCCGAGATCGCCGAGCGCGGACGCATAGACCTCGAGCCGGTACTCGGGTTTCAGCGAGAACCCGGTGCGGAGGTCGCGCTCGCGCTTCCCGAGCACAGGGAGGTCGACGGTGAGCACGACGGCCGAGAATCCGGCGTCACGCGCCCGCTCGAGCATCTCCCTGGTAATCCCGCGGTCCGGGTGCCAGTAGAGCTGGAACCAGCGCTCGCCTGGACCGGCCGCGGCGACGTCGGCTGGGTCGGAGGTGGCAAAGGACGACAGGCACATGAGGGTGCCGGCGGCCGCCGCGGCCTTCGCGACGGCGACCTCGCCCTCCGGATGCGCCATGCGCTGGTACGCGACCGGAGCCGTGATGATCGGCATCGACAGCTCCGTGCCGAGGACGGTCGTGGCGGCGGAGACGTCCCCGACGTCGACGAGGACGCGCGGTCTCAGCCGCCAGCGGTCGAACGCGGCCAGGTTCCCGTGGACGGTGTGCTCGTCACCGGCGCCGCCGGCGAAGTACCCGAAGGAGCCGGCGTCGAGCTGCTGCTCCGCGAGCCGCTCGTAGTCCCAGACGTTGAGAGGGGGTTCGCCGTCCGTCACCGCGGGGAGAATACGGCGCGGTGACCGACCTTCCCTCGTACCCCGAGGAGGCGGCAGAGCGTGAAGCTCTTGCGGCGCCGAGAGTCGGCGAAACTGCCTACGCGTCGTGGCTGTCGCGCGTCGGCGCGTATCTCCTGGACACGCTGATCCTGCTCATCCCGCTCGCGATCATCCTCGGCGTGATCTTCGCGATCAATCCCGACGACTCGAGCGGGGCGTGGGTGGCGCTCGGGCTCGCGTACGTGATCACGCTCCTGCTCCCGTTTGTCTACTACACGGTGCTGCAGGGCAACGAGCGCGGCCAGTCGTACGGAAAGCGCGCGGCCGGGATCCGCGTGGTCAGCGAGCAGACCGGGGGATCGATCGGCTACGGCCGGGCCTTCGGCCGCTACGCCATCACTGTCGTGTTCGGCTTCTTCATCCTCCCGATCGTGCTCGACTACCTCTGGCCGCTGTGGGACTCGAAGAACCAGGCGCTGCACGACAAGGTCGTGGGCAGCCTGGTCGTGCGGGTCCCTCGCTAGGCGACCCGCTCGTCGGGCTACCAGTCCGGCTCGCCGTTCGTCCCCCACGCGGCGCGGGTGACGTAGCGGAGGTCGCCGCCGCCGGCGCGCATCGTGAGCACCTGGCCGCCGCGCTGGAAGGCGATCCACGAGCCGTCGGGCGACCACGCCGGGTCGTCCGCACTGGCCGGCCTTCCGCTCGGGAGGATGCGCAGGCGGCGCCCATCGACGCCGATCACCGCGATCCGTCCTCCCGTCGAGAACGCGATGCGGCGCCCGTCGGGAGACCAATCCGGGGTCACGCTCTGAAGGCCTCGGGTCAGCCTGCGCGCGATCTTCGAGCGAACGTCGAGCACCCAGATCTGGATCGAGCCGCTCCGTGTGCTCTGGAAAGCGATCCGGCGCCCGTCCGGCGCCCAGTCGGGCTCGAGCTCGTTCGCCCGCGGTGTCTCGAGCAGCGGGCGCGCCGCGCCGCCGGCGGCAGGCACGACCCAGAGGTCGAAGTTGTCACGGAGCGCGTGCCGGTAGGCGATGCGCCGTCCGTCCGGGCTCCACGTCGGATCGCCGTCGCCGGCGGCTCTCGTCAGCCGGCGCCGGCCGCCCCCGTCGGCGTTCATGACCCAGATGCCTTCCTGGCCGAGGATGCCGCCGCCTGCGAACGCGATGCGACGCCGGTTCGGCGACCAGGCCGCCTGGTCGGCGCCGCGCGCGAGCAGACGGCGCGAGGCGCCCGACGGGAGAGCCGAATAGAGCGCCGGCGGCCGCTTCGGCGTGGCGAGATGGACGGTCCGGAAGACGATTCGCGCCTGCCCGGCCGCGCCTCCGGAGCCGGCCGGAACGACCGCTGCGGCTGCCGCGGCCGCGGCGATCAAAGCTGCGATTTTCATCGCATCGATTGTGGCTCACGTTTGTTACGGATTCGTGCGAGAAACCGTCCGTCGCCCGGCCTAGGGTGGAAGGCGTGGCGCAAGCAGCTCTCAAGTTCGCGTGCTCCGAATGCGGCCGCGCGACCGGACGCTGGCTTGGCCGGTGCCCGGGCTGCGGCAGCTTCGGCACGCTCTTCGAGGAGGCGGCTCCGGCGGCCGCCAAGGGGACAGGAGCCGCGGCCCGCCCGCTCCTGAAGCTCGTCGAGGTCGAAGCCGAGGAGGCGGAGCGGATGCCGACCGGGGTGTCCGAGCTCGACCGTGTGCTCGGCGGCGGCCTCGTTCCCGCCTCACTCGTGCTGGTGGGCGGCGAGCCCGGGGTCGGAAAGTCGACGCTTCTGCTGATGGCGCTCGCCGCCATGTCGAAGGACCGGCGCGCGCTGCTCGTCACCGGCGAGGAGTCCGCGGCCCAGGTGAAGCTCCGCGCGGCGCGCCTGGGGGGAGCCGAGCGGGTGGAGATCCTGGCGGAGACGGACCTGGACGCCATCTGCGCGACGCTCGAGGCCGAGCGACCCGCCGTCTGCGTGATCGACTCGGTTCAGACGCTCTGGTCGTCCGAGGTCGGGTCGGCGCCGGGCTCCGTCTCGCAGGTGAGGGAGGCGTCGGCGCGGCTGCTGCGCGTCGGGAAGGAGGCGGGCGTTGCGCTCTTCCTCGTCGGCCACGTGACGAAGGACGGCGCCGTTGCAGGCCCTCGAGTCCTGGAGCACCTCGTGGACTGCGTCTTGCAGTTCGAGGGCGACCGCTACCACGCGCACCGCGTCCTCCGCGCGGCCAAGAACCGCTTCGGCTCGACCAACGAGCTCGGCGTCTTCGAGATGACGGGCGCCGGACTCGTCGGCGTCCCGGATCCATCGCAGCTGTTCGGCGCCGCCCGGGAGGAGGAGGTCGGCTCGGCCGTCGCCTGCGCGCTCGAAGGCACGCGGCCGCTGCTGCTCGAGATCCAGGCGCTCGTCTCGCCCACCGACCTGGCGATGCCTCGGCGCGTCGGCACCGGCGTCGACCCCAAGCGCCTCGCGATGATCGTGGCCGTTCTCGGCCGTCACGGCGGGATCCCGCTCGGCTCGGCCGACGTGTTCGTGAACGTCGCAGGCGGGGTCCGCATCGACGAGCCGGGCGCCGACCTCGCCGTTGCGCTCGCGATCGCGTCCGCGGCCAAGGACGCGGCCGTTCCGGCGGGCACGGCGGCGTTCGGAGAGATTGGCCTGACGGGTCGGCTGCGGCCGGCGACGCAGGCGGAACGCCGGCTCGAGGAGTGCGAGAAGCTCGGCCTGACCGACGTGATCGTCCCGGCGGCAACGAAGGCGAAACGGCAGGCGAAGGCCCGGCAGGTCGAGACGCTGCGGGAGGCGATCGGGGCCGCCCTTGCGCCGAAGGCCGCCGCCGGAGAACCCCGGCGCTAGCAGGGATTTTTCGTCTCGAACCCGCAAAACCCCTGGAAAAAGTGGCTTTTTCACGCCACTTTCGCTATACTGGTGGCACCTCGCCGGCGGTCTCGTCACCCGCCGGCGGTTGTGTGTAATCGAAGTGACCCGGGAGGTCGGGCTTGTACAAGGTCGGCGATAAGGTGGTGTATCCGCACCACGGGGCAGGCACGGTCGTCAAGAAGGAGTCGCGCGAGGTGCTGGGTGAGAAGCGCGAATACCTGACGATCCAGATCCTTCACAACGACATGACCGTCAACGTGCCGGCTGACAACGCCGAGAAGGTCGGGTTGCGAAAGGTCATCAACGAGGACACCGTCAAGGAAGTCGTGAAGGCGTTGACCGGCAACGGCACGACGATGCCGAAGAACTGGAACCGCCGGTTCAAGCACAACCGCGACAAGATGAAGACGGGCGACATCTTCGAGCTGGCCGAGGTCGTGAGGAACCTCTCGCTGCGCGACCGGGACAAGGGGCTCTCGACGGGCGAGAAGCAGATGTTCGTCAAGGCCAAGAAGATCCTGATCAGCGAGCTGATGTACGCGAAGGGCATGGACGAGGAGGAGACCGCCGAGTGGCTGGACGAGGTCCTCGTTTCCGACGTCGGCTCGAAGAAGAAGCGCGCGAAGGCCGGCGCCGCGGCGTAAAGCGGCTGGCCGCCTGATGTCGGTCTGGGCCGTCATCGTCGCAGCGGGTCGCGGCGAGCGCCTGGGACTGGACCGGCCCAAAGCCTTTGCGCAGCTCAACGGACGGCCGCTCCTCGCCGAGAGCCTGGAGCGCCTGGAACGGTCCGACTGGATCGACTCGATCGTGGTCGTGGCGCCTCCGGACTGGGAGGAGCCGGTGATCCTGCTGGCTGAGGAGCTCGCCTGCGGGAAGGTCGAGTCCGTCGTCACCGGCGGCGAGACGCGGGCCGCGTCCGTTCGCGCGGGGCTCGCCGAGGTGCCAGAGGACGCAGCGATAGCGCTGATACACGACGCCGCCCGGCCGGTCCTCGCCGAGGACGTCCTCGAGCGCCTGCTGACAGCGTTGCCGGAGGGGTGGGACGGCGTGGTCCCGGCCGTCCCGATCCCGGACACGGTCAAGCGGGTCGACGGCGATCAGGTCGTCGAGACGCTCGACCGGGACAACCTCGTCGGCGCGCAGACACCACAGGCCTTCGTCTGGCCCACGCTGCGAGCAGCAGCCGGTCAGGACGCCGAGGCGACCGACTGCGCCGCTCTCGTGGAGGCGACGGGCGGCCGCGTCAAGGTCGTCCCGGGCGACCGGCGCCTGATCAAGGTGACGGAGCAGGCCGACCTGGATCTGGTGGCGGGCTGGCTCTGAAGGCGGTTGTCTTCGACGTCGGCGAGACCCTCGTCGACGAGACAGGAATGTGGGAGCGTGCCGCGGACGACTCGGGCGTGCCGCGCTTCACGCTGATGGGCATCCTCGGCGGGCTCGCGGCGCGGGGCGAGCACCACGGTCGGGCCTGGGAGCTCCTGGGTGTGGAGCATCCCGCGTCGGCCTGGATGCCTCCGGACTTCTACCCGGATGCGCTTCCGGCGCTCGAGCGGCTGCGCTCGCGGAAGCTTCGCGTCGCAGCCGTCGGAAACACGCCGAAGGAGACCGAGGAGCAGCTGCGCGAGCACGTCGAGGTGCTGGGGTCCTCCGAACGTTGGGGTGTCGCGAAGCCGGCCCCGGAATTTTTCGACCGCATCGTCGCCGCACTCGGTCTCAAGGCAGACGAGATCGCCTACGTCGGCGACCGCGTCGACAACGACGTGGAGCCCGCCCTCGCCGCCGGGATGACGGCCGTCCACGTGCGACGCGGCCCCTGGGGGTATCTGCACGAGCCTCCCGCGGCGGCGATCCGCATCCGCTCGCTGGACGAGCTCGAGGCGGCGCTCGATGTCTGAGCTCCGCATCGGCCTCGGCGTGGACGCCCACGCCTTCGCCGACGGCATCCCGCTCGTTCTCGGCGGGATCAGGTTCGACGACGACCGTGGGCTCGCCGGCCACTCCGACGGCGATGTCGTCAGCCACGCGCTGATCGACGCACTGCTCGGCGCAGCCGGTCTCGGCGACATCGGGTCGCTGTTCCCGGCGGACGACGAGATGCTGCGCGGGGTCTCGTCGCTGCTCCTGCTCCGGAACGCCTACGGAAAGGTCACGGCGTCCGGGCTCGAGCTCGTCAACGCCGACTGCATCCTGATCGGAGAGCAGCCGCGGATCGCCGACCGTCGCGACGAAATGAGGGCGCGGCTGGCGGAGACGCTCGCCGTCGAGCCCGAGCGGATCTCCGTGCGGGCCACGACGACCGACCACCTCGGCTTCACCGGGCGGCGCGAGGGGCTCGTGGCGCAGGCGGTGGCGCTACTCCGGCAGTCGGGCTAGGCCGCTGCGCACCTCGACGAGGCCGTCCCGCTCGAGCGAGGCGACGGCGTCGGCGTCGAGCCCCGTCGTCCGTCCGGCGGCGACCAGCCGCAGCGTGTCCGCGCGGCGCTGACGGAACGAGCCTTCGAAGCGCGACTGCTTGCGGAGCGGCTCGTAGCGCCGCCCGCGCGAGGGGCAGGCCGAGGCGAGCGGACAGACGCCGCAGCGTGGTACGCGCGCCAGGCAGACGTCGCGGCCAAGGTCCATGAGCGCCTCCGCGGCGGCCGGCGAGAAGCTCCCACCCGTCCGCTCGATCACGCGCAGGACGTTCGTCTCGAGCGGCAGCACCGGTTCGCCGTAGGCAAACCGCCTGATCGCCGCCGCCGTATACGCACCCACGCCGGGCAGCTCGGTGAGGTCCGCGGGCCAGCCCCGCTCGGCGACCGCCCGCGCCGCGCGGTGGAGACTGACCGCTCGGCGGTTGTAGCCGAGCCCTTGCCACTCGAGGATCACCTCGTCCGTACCCGCTGCGGCGAGGGCCTCGACCGTCGGCCACCGGTCGAGCCACCGCTCGAAGCGAGGCACGACCCGCGGCACCTGGGTCTGCTGCAGCATCACCTCGGAGACCAGGACGGCGTAGGGATCGCGCCGTTTGCGCCAGGGCAGATCGGCGGCGTGTTCCGCGTGCCACTCCAGGAGTGGCGCTTCCATCAGTCCGCGAGCTGCTCGCGCAGCCGCTCGAGCTCGAACCGGTCATCGGGCGCGAGCTCGATACCACTCTCGGCGAGGCTGGTGTCGGCGGCCTCGAGCTCCGCGGCAGCTTGATTCGGATCGCCCTCGGCCAGGGCGAGCGCACCGGCGTTCAGGTGCGTCATCACGACGCCGTAGGGGTCGTCGGCAGGCCCGAGCGAGCCGAGCTCCTCGAAGAGTCGGCGCGCGGCGTCGAGGTTGCCGCGGTGGAGCTCGACGTGCCCGAGGTTGTGGAGCTCGACCACGACCATCCCGGCGTCGTCGATCCGGCGGTTGAGCGCGAGGCTCTCCGCGAGGAACTCCGCAGCGCCGTCAAGGTCGCCCATGAACCGCATCGACTGGCCGACGCCGTGGAGGGGCGCCTGGGACATGGCCGGGCTCAGCGACGCGGCATGCGCCAGCGCTTCCTGTGCGTGTTCGCGGGCCTGCTCGTAGTCGGCGGTTCCGAAGCAGCTGCGCCAGAGACCGAGGTGTGCGAGCGTGAGTGCCTGGTCGTCGGCGGCCTCGCCGGCGAGAGCGAGCGCGGTTTCGTTCGCTTGCCGTGAGTCGTCGTAGGCGCCGGTCCAGAACGCCAGTAGACCGTCGCCGTAGAGCGCCAGCGCGCGATGCCGCGGCGTCCCGCCGCTCCCGTCGAGGGCGGCTGCAAGGAAGGCGCGACCGTTGTCGAGCTCCCGCGTGACCATCCAAATGCGCCAGGCGTTCGCGCCGAGCTCGGCCGCATCGGCGCGATCGAGGGCGGTCGCCGCCGGGGCGAGGTCGCCGCGGGCCGCAAGGAGCTCCTCCGCCCAGGGTTCGAGCTCGCCCGGCCGCAGCGGTGGGCCGGACGAGGTCGGAAACGTCCAGTCGGCGCGACGCGAGAGCTCGAGGAGGCGCTCCGCCTCCACGCTCACCGCGTCAGTCCTCCGGAGGCCACGGCAGGCGCACCGGTACGTAGTCGCCCGGCCAGCCGGCGTAGGCCTCGTCCGCGTCGTCCGTGTCCTTCGCGGCGGACGCGCCGTAGCGCGCCGCGACCTTGCTCACCGGGTAGCTGAGAGTCTCGACCTCGGGCCGCGCGCCGAGCATGAGAATTGCGCAGGGCCCGTCGCCGGCGCCGACGAGCACGTGCCGCGTCTCGGCGGGGCAGTGGAAGTAGTCCCACTGCTGCAGCGCCCGTTCCTCCTCCTCGACGATCAACGTGCACTCGCCGGAGAGCACGAGGAAGCCTTCCTGGACGCCCTCGGAGTGGTAGAGCGCATTGGGCTCGCCCGGAGGAAGGACGCAGACGCGGACGCCGACATCTTGGAAGGGCTGCTCCTGCGACTCGAGGGGGTACGTGGTGCCGCTTTTCCCCTCTTTGCGGACTGCGAGCGCGTCGCCGAGGTTGAGGACGAACCAGCCCTCCGACGTGATGTAGCGGCCGTAGGGGGTCTCTTCGGAGCTCGCTTCCCTCACGGGGGCGACTTTAGTTCCTGCACCGGCGCGCCGATGGGAGATGGTCGATGGAACCCAGGGACACTCTGCGGGCGGTCTTCCTGCTTGCGTTCGTCGTGGCGGCGCCGATCCTGTCGGTGCTCTGGGCCTCGTCGGAGCTGAGGGGCTAGCTCAAGACGCCTCGGCCTCGAGCAGGCCGAGAAAGCTCGCGACGGCTGCGGTCCGCGTGCTCACGCCTAGCTGGGTCTCGGCGACGACTTGAGCAGTCGCTCCGCGTCGCCCGCAGAGAGTCCGGTCGCCTCGCCTACGACGCCTCGGCCTCTAGCAGCCCGAGGAAGCGCGCGACGGCGGCGGTGCGCGTGCCGACGCCGAGCTTGGCGTAGACGTTCTCGAGGTGCTTCCGCACCGTGCTGGGCGCCAACCACAGCAGCCGCGCGATCTCCGGGTTCGTCTTGCCGCGGGCGACCCAGGCCATCACTTCGCGCTCGCGTGCGGTCAGCAGCGTGTCGCGTAGGCGCTCGTCCAGCAGCAGGGCGTCGCCCTCCCGCGTCACGGTGAGCAGGCGAGAACCGCTGCGCCGGGCGAGGCGGCTGGTGGCTCCCGATTCGAGCCAGTCCGCGATCTCCGGAGGAATCGCCCGCCCGGAGGCGCCGAAGAACTCGCGCAGCTGCCGGCGTGCTGGAGCCGACGCGAACTCGACCTCGCGGTCCGCCGAGAGGAGGATCACGCCGTGCGAGCTGCTCTCTTCGGCCCCGTCCAGGCTCGCAAGGGCCGCCTTGAGCAGCCGGCGCGTCCGCGCGGCGGCCCAGAGATCTGCGAGATACGGCTGCAGGGTGTCGAGGACGAGGCGGTCGCGCTCCGTGAAGTCCCTTCCGCTTGCGCGATCGAAGAGGAACGTCTTCGTGTGCCAGAGCGGGGATGGGATCGCAACGTTGAGCTCGTACTCAATCCCGGAGGGCTTGAACCAGACGTCGAAAAGGCGCGAGGCGTGGAGCTCACGCTGACTGAGGAAGTCGGACAGCTTCAGCGCCTCGAAGTGACCCTGTTGATGCCTGACGCAGACCGGGTGCTCATCGATGACGATGCTCCAGAAGACGTCGTCCACGTCGTCGGCGTCGCCGTCGTCCTCGTCTCCCGCCCTGGCGATGTTGGCCAGGGGCGAGCGTCGCACGCGGTCCAACTCGCAATAGGCGACCCAATCGGCATGGACGAGCTCACCGAGCTCCACGAGTAGCTCGGGGGTGAACGGCTGGTCGCCGCCGATTCTTCCTGCCTCGGCGACGAAGCGCAGCAGCCTTTCCGCATCGCGTGAGGCGAGCGATGCCACAGCGCCTTCAAAGATACGACGAATGACGAATGGATTCCACTGTCCGATTGGGTGAGCCTTTTTCTAGCGGCGGCAGACGATGGCGCACGGTCAGTGCCGTCGACGTGACCTGTCCGAGAAAGGAGCATCCGGAATGCAACGGAGGAACCCAACGACTCGGCCCGGGCGAGGGTGGCGGGCGCAGGAGGGCAGGCGTTTTCCTGGGCTTCGTGCTCCTGGTTGCGCCCGTGCCGGCGGTGGCAGGCCGGTACTAGGGAGAGGGGAGAAGATGACACGCACACGATCCGTCTTGTTCATGGCGGTGGCAGTCGGTGCCCTCGTATGGGCGTTCGGCGTCCTCGGCGCATCGGCCGCACCACCCGCTACGGCAGACGCAACCGCAGTGACCCAGTGGAACCTCATTGCGGTCAGCACACTCACCGGAATTCCAGGGCCGGCAGGCGGAGCGCCACCGGCATCTCAAATCAACACGGGAATGGTGCAGGGGGCCGTCTACGACGCGGTCAACGCGATCACGCCGAAGCATCACCGACCGTACCTTTTGAAGAGACGGTTCGGAAACACAGCTTCCGACGAAGCGGCCGTCGCAACAGCCGCGTACCTGGTTCTGAAGAACATCGTCGAGACCGTTCCGCAGAGCATCGCGTTCCCCACGAGAGAGACCCTTCTCGCGTCGCTCGCGTCGCAGTACCAAGCCGCGACGAACGCGATACCCGGCTCGCCGTTCAAGCGTATGGGGATCGCTGCCGGGACGGCCGCGGCGGAGGCGATGATCGACGCGAGGACGGACGATGGAAGGTTCGGGCCGTCCCAGTTCGTGCCGAACCCGAACCCGGGGTTCTTCGATCCGGTGGCGCCGAACGGCGCGACGGTGCTAGACCCCACTCCGTGGGTGGGCGGCGTCAAGCCGTTCCTGATGCAGAGCTCGTCGCAATTCCGTTCCGCTGGTCCGCTTGCGCTCAACAGCGCCGCCTACGCGGCGGAGGTCAACGAGGTCAAGGCGCTCGGCGGCGACGGCGTGGTGACGCCCTCGGCCCGCACCGCAACCCAGACCTACATCGCCAAGTGGTGGCAGAGCAACCCCGTCGCGAGCTGGAACGACGTGGCTCGCCAGCTAATCGCCCGGAACCACCTCGACGCCGCTGAGAGCGCCCGTCTCCTCGCGATGCAGAACCTCGCGGCGGCGGATGCGGCGATCAATGACTGGAACGACAAGTACCACTTCAGCTTCTGGCGCCCGTTCCAGGCCATTCGCAGGGCGGCGGACGACGGCAACCCCGCGACTTCGCCCGACCCGACGTGGACGCCGCTGCTCACGGCGCCCTACCCCGATCATGTGTCGGGACACCTCGGCCTCGACGGTTCGCATACCGGCGTGCTGCGGATGTTCTTCGGCGACGCCCCTGCGGGCGGCTATCAGATCACGAGCGCCTTTGTGAATCCCGGCGGGCCTGCTCTGCGCTCGTTCAGTGGCTTCGATCAAGCGCTCGAGGAGCTCGTCGAGGCGCGCATCTGGGCGGGCCTCCACTTCCGCACCGCGGACGTGCAGGGGCGGCAGCTCGGAGCGAACGTCGCGAACTTCGCCGCCGCGAACTACTTCCAAGCCGTGGGAAATCACTGAGCACCAACCGACGCCGCGCGATCGGGTCGCTCTCGAGCACAACCCGGACTGCGGCACACTGAGAATCGATGCGTGGAGCGGCCTTCGGGCCGCTCCACGTGCTCGTGACGCTAGATTCGCGCAGCGATGACCCGGGTCCGCTTCGCGCCCAGCCCGACGGGCTCGCTGCACGTCGGCAACGCGCTCAGTGCCGTGATCAACCGGCGCGAGGGCGATCATCTGCTCCTTCGGATCGACGACACCGATCCGGCGCGCAACGTCCCGGGCGGGGAGGACGAGATCATCCGCGACCTCGAGTGGCTTGGGCTCGCCTGGGACGAGGGCCCGATCCGTCAGAGCGAGCGGCAGGAGCGCTACCGCGAGGCGGTGGGGCAGCTCGGCGGTGAGCAGTTCGGCCGGACGACTTTGCTCCGGGAGGACGGGACTGCCACGTACCACCTGGCGAGCGTGGTCGACGACGCCGATTTCGGGATCACCCACGTCTACCGCGGAAACGACCACCGTCCGAACGAGGCGCTCCACCGGCAGCTGCACGAGGCGCTCGGGACAACGCCGCCCGAGTACGTCCACCACGGCCTGATCCTCGGTGAGGACGGCAAGAAGCTGTCGAAGCGCGAGGCCGGCTCGACCGTGGCGTCCCTCCGCGAGCTCGGCATTCCCGCCGAGGCCGTCCGCGCCTACCTCGAGGAGCTGGGGATCCCGCGCCACGACGTCCACTACGACCTGCCGCGCATCCGCCGGCTCGCGGTCGAGACGATCCAGAGACTCGGCGACAATGAGCTCGCGGCACGCGCCGGCATTCCCCTCGCCGCCGTGCCGGCAGCGCGCGGTGCGCGTGACCTGCGCGAAGCCAACGAGTACGCGAGGCAAGTCGTCGAGGCTCCCGATCCGGCGCCGAGTGCGTCGCCGGAGACGCTGGAACGGTTCAGGGAGCTCGCCGACGGCGACCCGCGCACCGTCGTTCGCGAGCTGAAGGCGGTGGGCGGCGACCTTCGTGCTCTGCGCCTGGCGTTGACCGGGCGCGACCGCGGCCCGGAGCTAGCGGCGATACTGGCCGCGCTGTCCAAAGAGGAAGCGCTTCGCCGTGTCGATCAGGCTCTACAACACACTCGGCCGTAAGCTCGACGAGCTGCCGCAGCCGCCCGGGCCGGTGCGGATGTACATCTGTGGCCCGACGGTCTACGCGCGGGCGCACGTGGGAAACGCGCGGCCGTTCGTGCTCGGGATGTGGCTCCGGAGCTGGCTCACCGAGCGCGGGCACGACGTCAACTTCGTCCACAACATCACGGACGTGAACGACAAGATCTACGAGGCGGCCCCGGGCGCCAGTGCGCAGCTGGCCGTGGAGGCAACCGAGTGGTACCTCCAGGACACGGCCGACCTTGGCCTCGGAATGCCCGACCACATGCCGAAGGCGACCGAGGTGATCCCCGAGATCATCCGCTTCATCGATGAGCTGATCGAGCGCGGGTACGCGTACGAGGCGGGCGGCGACGTCTACTTCCGCATCGGCAAGGACCCCGAGTACGGCCGGCTCTCGGGGCAAAGGCCCGACCAGGTCGAGCAGGGCGAGGAGCCGAGCGAGCTGAAGGAGGATCCGCGCGACTTCGCGCTCTGGAAGGCGAACAAGCCGGACGAGGACACCCGGTGGGACTCGCCCTGGGGGCGAGGCCGCCCGGGCTGGCACATCGAGTGCTCGGTGATGGCCGAGGAGCTGCTCGGGCCGGTGTTCGAGATCCACGGCGGTGGCCTCGACCTCGTCTTCCCCCACCACGAGAACGAGCTGGCGCAATCGCGGGCGCTCGGCCACGACTTCGCGAAGATCTGGGCGCACAACGGGATCCTCGAGTTCACCGGCGACAAGATGTCCAAGTCGGTCGGGAACGTCGTCACCCTGCGCGATGCGCTCGACGAGTGGGGCGCCGAGACGCTGCTGATGCTCTTCCTCGGCGCCCACTGGCGGAAGCCGATGGACTTCTCCGAGGAGCGGCTGGCCGAGGCGGCCGCGCGGGCGTCCGGCTTCCGCGAGGTGTTCCGGAACCCGTCCGAGCCGGCGCCCGAAGGCGCGTGGGAGCGCTTCGGCGCCGCGCTCGACGACGACTTCAACACACCGGCCGCACTGGCCGAGCTGCACGAGTGGCGGGATCACGACCTCCTGCGCCGTGCCCTCGACCTCTTTGGGCTGGCCGGGCTCGCGCAGGGCCGGGAGGCCCCGGCGGAGGTCACCGAGCTGGCCGAGCGCCGAGAGCAGGCGCGCGCGGACCGCCACTTCGGTGAGGCCGACCGGCTGCGGGACGAGATCGACGCCGCCGGCTGGGAGGTTCGTGACGTGGCGGACGGCTTCCAGCTCGTCCCGAAGTGACGACCGACCACGTCTACGGGCGGAACGCCGTCCGGGAGGCACTCCGAGGCAGGAGGGACGTGCTCGAGCTGTGGGCGACCGAGCGAGCGGTCGCCGCGGAGCCGTGGCTCAGAAACGGCGAGGGCCCACGGCTGCAGGTGAAGCCCGAGCGCGCGCTGACCGAGGAGGTGGGGACGCGGGATCACCAGGGCGTCGTCGCCCGGGTTGCGCCGTACCGCTACGCCGACGCGTACGAGCTCGCTCAGGTGGAGGATCCGCTGCTCGTCTGCCTCGACCAGGTGACGGATCCGCACAACCTCGGCGCAGTTGCGCGGAGCGCGGAGGGCGCGGGAGCGACCGGGGTCGTCGTGCCCGCACATGGCTCGGCCCGCGTCACGCCCGCCGTGGCCCGCGCCTCGGCCGGCGCCGTCGAGCATCTGCCGATCGCCGTCGTCCCGAACCTCGCGCGCTACCTCAACGACGTGAAGGGGCCGGAGCTATGGGTCTGGGGCGCGGACTCCAACGGCGGGCAGTCGCTGTGGGAGGCCGATCTCGACGGCGGCCTGGCGTTCGTCCTCGGCGCCGAGGGGCGTGGTCTACGGCCACTCGTCCGGAGGGCGTGCGACGGCATCGTCGCGATCCCGCTCGCCGGGCAGGTCGAGTCGCTGAACGTCAGCGTCGCTTCGGCCTTGCTCGTCTACGAGGCGCGGCGGCGTCGGCGTGGCTGAGGCCACCCTCTACCTGTTCGACGGCTACAACGTCCTGCGCGCGGCGGGCCTCGAGGACCGGCGCGAGCTGATCGACTCGCTTGCGAGCTTCGTTGCGATGCGCGGCGCGCGCGGTGTCGTCGTCTTCGACGGCGTGGGGGAGGAGGAGCGATACGGAGCACTCGAGGTTCGCTATGCGTCGCACGCGGATGCGCTGCTCGAGCGACTGGCGGCCGAGCACCGAGCTCGAGAGCAGGTCTGCCTCGTCTCGTCGGATGCGGCGGTCCGCGGCACCTCCGGGCAGGAGGTCGCGAAGGTCAGCTCGCGCGAGTTCGCGGCGACGCTGGAGAACGTTGTCCACCGGGAGGACCGACCGAGCAGGGTTGGCGACCGGGTCGACGAAGAGACCAGAGCACGCCTGGAGCAGCTCCGTCGCGGACCGAGCGAACAGGGACCACCGCAAAGGACCGATTGAGATGGTCCTATGCAAACCCTTGTAATGTTGCACTAACAGTGCTATTTTCCCGTTCAAGTTGAGGATCAGGCTGGTCCGGGCGATCACCCGGGCCAGTTCGAAAACGGGACATGGCCGTCAGACCTGCCACGAGGATGACTCCGGCCCAGAGGGCCGAGCGGGAGCTTGAGGACCTCCAGCTCGTGATCAAGGCGCGGAACGGCGACGGCGGCGCCATGGACACGTTGATCCGCCGCTACACCGGGTTCGTGCGCCTGAAGGCGAGCTCATATTTCCTCGCCGGCGGCGACTCCGAGGATCTGATCCAGGAGGGCCTGATCGGGCTCTACAAGGCGGTGCGGGACTTCCGCTCGGACAAGGAGACCTCGTTTCGGAGCTTCGCCGAGCTGTGCATCACGCGCCAGATCATCACGGCGATCAAGACGGCGACGAGGTTCAAGCACGCGCCGCTCAACACCTACGTCTCGTTCAGCCAGACCCCCGCCGGGCAGGACTCCGAGGGCGACTGCACGCTCGGGGACGCCCTACCCGGCCCGGGCGTCGACGAGCCGTCGGTCGTCGTGATCTCGACGGAGGAGCTCCAGAGCCTCGTCTTCTGCCTCGGAACCGGCCTTTCGGGGCTCGAATCCGACGCCCTCCGGCTTTATCTCGAGGGTGCCTCCTACGAGGAGATGGCCGAGCGGCTCGAGGTCGACACGAAGACGATCGACAACGCGCTCCAGCGGGTCAAGCGCAAGATCCTGCAGCACCAGGCCGGCCGCCAGATCCTGCAGTAGTCAGATCGCGAGCGCGGCGGCGACGGGATCGCCGCCAAGGGACTCGACCTCGGTAACGTCCGCGGCGCCGGAGCCGGCGACGGTGACGCGGGTCTTCCGGCCGAGCGCTTTCAGCGGCTCGAGGAGCGGGGTCAGCCGTCGCTTCGTGGTCGCGCTGACGACCACCAGCTCCGGCGACAGCTGCGCCGCTGTGTCTACCAGGCTTTCGATCGGGGTGTCCGGTCCGAGGTATGTGATCCGCCAGCCCCGCCGGCCAAGCGTCAGGCCGAAAGCGATCAGACCGAGGTCGTGGAGCTCGCCGGGCGCACAGGCCAGGACGGCGCGCGGCCCTTCGCCCGAATCCCAGCCGCGGCCGAGCCCGAGCAGCCGTCCGCGAAGGAGGTTGCTCGCGAAATGCTCCTGCGCCACCGTGGCTTCCCCCGTCGACCAGCGCTCGCCGAGCTCGACGAGGTAGGGGAGGATCACGCCCGCCAACACAGTCTCGACCGTGAAGGTGCCGAGGAGCTCATCCAGGGCAGCCTGCGCGCCGGTCTCGTCGAACTCGTCGAGTGACGCCCGGAGGCGTCCTGCGCCGGCCTCGAGCTCCGGCTGTGCCTCGGCCTGGCCGCGTTCTGGCGTGTCTCCGGCGGCCGCGGCGAGGCGGGCCGCCTCGGCGGCTGCCAAGCCGCGGCGGAGATGCCGGCGCATCAGCTCGACGCGCCGCTCGTCGGCGCCGGAATAGAGGCGAAACCCGCCCTCGGAGCGCTGGGG
>DASTHD010000241.1:0-3750 GCA_035605555.1 Gaiellaceae bacterium | reverse complement strand
CTCGAGCAGGTCGCCGCCGCAGTGCGCCAGCTGTCCGGCTCGTAACATCCCCCTATGGGAGCAGCCGAGCGCCGGATCGCGATCCTCGGATGCGGGAAGATCGGCGAGGCGCTCCTCGCGGGGCTCCTGAGCACGGGCTGGCGCTCCCCGGACGAGATCATCGTCACGGTCCGGCGTGACGAGCATGCCGCCGATCTGCGCGGGCGCCACGGCGTGACGGCCACGACCTCGAATACGGAGGCCGTGCGCGACGCGGCCGTGGTGGTGATCGCAGTCAAGCCGCAGGACTTTGATGCTCTCCTCGGCGAGATCGGCGGGATCCTGTCGCCGGACCAGACCGTGCTCTCGATCGCGGCCGCGGTCCCGACCGCGAAGATCGAGGAACGGATCGCGCCGGGCGTGCCCGTGCTGCGGGCGATGCCGAACACGCCTGCGACGGTCCATGAGGGCGTGGCGGGGCTCTGCGCGGGCGCTCATGCCGGCGACGAGCATCTCGCGATCGCGGAGGACATCCTTCTGCACGTCGGACGGGTCGTACGTGTGCCCGAGCGGTACATGGACGCCGTCACGGCCGTGTCGGGCTCCGGCCCCGCGTACTTCGCGCTCCTCGCCGAGGCGATGATCGAGGCCGGCATCCTGCTCGGCCTCTCGCGCGAGGCCACCACCGAGCTGGTGGTGCAGACGATGCTCGGCACGGCGAAGCTCCTGCGGGACGAGAAGATGCATCCGGTCGAGCTCCGGGAGATGGTCACTTCGCCGGGCGGGACGACGATCCGCGCCATCCGCGAGCTCGAGCAGGCAGGGGTCAGAGCCGCGTTCCTGAACGCGATCCAGGCGGCAATGGATCGCGGACGGGAGCTGGCTGCGGGCGAGAACTGAGCGCCGACCTCGAGCTGCGCATTTCGGCGAGCGCCGACGCGGCTCGGCGCGGCGCGGCGGCGTTGCTGGCCGAGCAGGCGGCGAGCGGCGGCCATCTGGCGCTCTCGGGCGGGTCGACGCCGGGCCCGGCGTATGAGCTCGCGGCCGAGCTGCAGCCGGACTGGAGCCGAGCGGAGCTCTGGTTCGCCGACGAGCGCTGCGTTCGTCCCGACGACGAGCGGTCGAACTACCGGTTCGTCCGCGAGCGGCTGCTCGACCGGCTCGAGCGCGGGCCGGCCGTGGAGCACCGGTTGCGCGGCGAGCTGCCGCCGGAGGAGGCGGCGGAGGCCTACGAGGCCGAGCTGCGCGGCGTCGAGCTCGACCTCGTGCTGCTCGGGATCGGACCGGACGGGCACACGGCGTCGCTCTTCCCCAACGATCCGGCGCTCGAGGAGCGAGAGCGGAAGGCGGTTGCCGTCCGGCGCCCTGATATCGCACGTGTGACACTCACCGTGCCGGTGCTATCAGCGTCAGCGCAGGTCGTCTTCCTCGCCCTCGGCGAGGACAAGGCCGACGCGGTTCGCCGAGCCTTCCTCGATCCTCCCTCGCCCGCGACGCCCGCAAGCCTTGTGCGGGCGGCCGACAGCGTCACATATGCATTCCTCGATCGTGCCGCAGCTGCGCGAATTAGCCCATAGGGACCTAGACACACCTGTTGCCGTCGTCGTATATATAGCCCGCGTGTGAGCAATCCGGTCCCCCAGCCCGATCCGATCCCCGACGTCCTCACGATCTCGAGCGCCGAGCAGCTCAAGGCGCTTGGCCATCCGCTCCGGCTGCGTGTGTTGGAGACCCTGGGCGAGTCCGACGAGGCGATGTCGAACCGCGAGCTCGCGCAGCGCCTGGGGGTCGATCCCGGGCACCTGCACTTCCACGTGAGGATGCTCCTCAAGGCCGGGCTGATCCGGCAGGTGACGTCCGGCAAGGGACGGGAGAAGCCGTACCGGTCCGCGGCGAAGACGCTGAAGGTCGCACCGGAGCTGGTCACGGCGGGCGCCTCGGACCTCCAGGCCACCGTGGTCGAGGACGTGCGCCGCGGCTGGAACAACTACGCGGACGAGGGCCAGTTTCGCTTCGTCCGCATCAACGTCCGCATCTCGCCCGAGAAGGCGCTCGAGGTGCTCTCCGAGCTCGTTCCGACGTTCGAGAGCCTCGAGGACGAGAGCGAGGAGATGCTGACGATCACGGCGATCATGCACCCCCATTCGCCGGACGACGGCTAGGGCGGCGGCGGCAGCAGCGGCGAGCTGAGGCCGACGGCCAGGTCGCGCCTGGCCGCAAGCGCCTCGAGCGCGATCACCGTGTCCGCGACGGGCACGCTCTCGAGGTACTCGTCGCGCTGCTCGAAGGACTCGAGCACGCTTTCGGCCGCGAGGATGTAGCCCGGCCGGTCCTCGGCGGCGATCGCGGCAAGGGCGTTGGCGACGTCCTTTGGGAAGTCGTCGCGCTCGCGGTTCGAGCTGACGACGGGACGCGCCTCGTCGTCGCGGCCGAGCGTGAGGAGCGCGAGGGTGGCCGCGTAGCGCGCGATCGGCGAGTCGGCGTCGGCGGCGCCCTCGGCGAGCGTCCGCTCGGCGTGCTCGGCGGCGGCGCCCCAGTCGCCGGCCAGGATGGTCGACTTGAGCAGCGCGACGAGCCTGCCCCAGCTTCCGGGCGGCGCGTCGGTGTAGCTGTCGCCGTAGGCCTCGGCCGCCCGCGTGAGCCACGCGCGCGCCTCATCGGCGCGGCCGAGCATCAGGCTCGCAAGGCCGGCGCCGTAGGCGGCGTTCCCGACGCGCGTGAGCTGACGCTGGCGGGCGTCGGGGTCATCGGGAAGGCGCCGCCTGCCGTCCTCATAGCGCGCCTGCTCGCGCGCGATGTGCGCGTTCCAGCCCTCCTCCATCGCAGTATTGTCACGGCTCGATGGCGCGCCAGCTGAACGAGGTCATGTACGTCGACGGGCTCCGGACTGCGTTCGGGCGCGCCGGGCCGAAGGGGTTCTTCTGGCGCACGCGCGCCGACGACATGGCCGTCAAGGTCGTCCGCGAGCTGCTGCGCCGGAACGCGAATCTGCCGCCTGAGCGGATCGGCGATGTCGTGATGGCGGCGACGGCCCAGGTCGGCGACCAGGGCCTGACGCTCGGCCGCGACGTCGCGCTGCTGGCGGGCATCCCGGAGACGGTGCCCGGCTTCGCGCTCGACCGGATGTGCGCAGGCGCGCTGACGGCGGTGACGGCTGGCGCAGGGGAGATTGCGATGGGCGCCGCGGACGTCGTGGTCGCCGGCGGCGTCGAGCACATGGGCCACCACCCGATGGGCGCCGAGGTCGATTTCAACCCACGGTTCGTCGCGGAGCGACTGGTCGACGAGTCCGCGATCTCGATGGGGTCGACGGCGGAGAACCTCCATGACCGCTTCCCGCAGTTGACGAAGGAGGATGCCGACCGGTTTGCTCTGCAGTCGCAGCAGCGTGCCCATGCCGCCTGGCAGAACGGCGTCATGGCCTCGACGGTCGTCCCGATGAGCGTCTTCACCGACGACGGCTGGACAGTGGCCGATCGGGACCAGTTCCTGCGGCCGGAGACGTCGATGAACGGCCTCGCAGAGCTGCCGACGCCGTTCCGCGCCGGGGGACGTGTGACGGCGGGGAACTCGGCCGGGCTGACCGACGGCGCGACCGCCGCGCTGCTGACCTCGGAGTCGGCGGCGGCCGAGCTCGGTCTCGAGCCGAAGATGCGCCTCGTCGGGTTCGCCTTCGCCGGAGTCGAGCCGGAGCTGATGGGCATCGGGCCGATCCCGGCGACCAAGCGTGTGCTCGACCAGGCCGGGCTGACGATCGACGAGGTCGACCTG
>DASTHD010000194.1:0-2850 GCA_035605555.1 Gaiellaceae bacterium | reverse complement strand
CTCGCTCTCGAAGGTGATGGCCTCGGCCGGGGCTGCGCCGCCCGAGAGGAGCGTCGCGTAGGCGACCCCTTCGAGCACCCGCTCGACCCGCACCTTCGCCTTCTTGCCGACGAGCTTCGCGGCGCCGCCGACGACGACCTCGAGGCCGTCGAGCTTGCCTGCCGCCGCCTGGGCGTCGTGCCGGGCCAGCTCGACGAGCTTGAGCTCGACCTCGGTGCCCTCGGCGACCGGCGCCTCGGGCTGGAGGTCGGCGAGCTTGCCCTCCTCGAGCACCACAGCGTGGTCGGCGTGCGCGCCCTCCTTGGGGACGAAGAAGAACCGCTTCTTGGCCGCGGCCTCGATCTCGGTGAGGCGGCCGGCACCGGCACCGATCAGAAGGGCGGCCGTGCGGGGATTGACCTCGACCTTGAAGGCCTGGGCGCGCGAGCCGGCGGCCAGCGTGCGCAGGCGCCGCTCGACCTCCATCGCCGCGGTCGCCTCGGAGACGACGATCCCGTCGCCCTCGCAGGTCGGGCACTTCTTGGTCAGGATCTCGCGCGGACCGTCGGTGACGTTCTGGCGCGTCATCTCGACGAGGCCGAGCGGCGAGATCTCGACGACGTAGGTCTTCGTCCGGTCGCGCTCGAGCTCGTTCCGGAGCGCCTCCTCGACGGTGGCGCGGTTCTTCGGGTTCGCCATGTCGATGAAATCGATGACGATGATCCCGCCGATGTCGCGGAGCCGGAGCTGGCGCACGACCTCCTTGACCGCCTCGAGGTTGTTCTTCGTGATCGTGTCCTCGAGACGCTGGCCCGAGCTCTTCGAGCGCGAGCCGACGAAGCGGCCGGTGTTGACGTCGATGACCGTGAATGCCTCGGCGTAGTCGAAGACGAGGTAGCCGCCCGACGGCAGGTCGACCCGCCGCGACAGAGTCGACCGGATCTCGTCCTCGACGCCGAAGTCCTCGAAGAGCGATGTCTTGCCCGAGTGCTTCTGCACCTTCTCCGCCATGTGCGGCGAGGTCTTCTTCAGGTAGCCGACGATCCGCTTGTACGTCAGGTCGTGGTCGACCACGGCCCGCTCGAAGTCGTTCGTGAAGAGGTCACGGACGACGCGCAGCGGCAGCTCGGCCTCCTGGTAGACGAGCGACGGCGCCTCGACCTGCTTCGCCTGGTCCTGAATCGCCTTCCACAGGCGCTCGAGGAAGTCGATGTCGCGCTCGACGTCCTCGGCGGAGGCGCCCTCGGCGGCCGTCCGGACGATCACGCCGCCCTTCTTCGGCCCCACCGCCTTGAGGATCTCGCGCAGCCGCGAGCGTTCGTCCTCAGGCAGGCGCCTCGAGACGCCGAAGCCCTCGCCGCTTGGCACGTAGACGACGAAGCGGCCGGGCAGCGAGATCTCGGTCGTGAGCCTCGCGCCCTTGGACTTCATCGGGTCCTTGACCGCCTGGACGAGGATCTCCTCGCCCCGGCTTAGGAGGTCCTGGATCTTGCGGCCGTGCCGCCGGCCTTCGAGCTCCGGCGTGACGATCTCGTCGACGTAGAGGAACCCGTTCTTCTCGAGCCCGATCTCGACGAACGCCGCCTCCATGCCCGGCAGGACATTGTCGACGGTGCCCTTGTAGATGTTCCCGGCGATCGAGCGACTCTCGTCGCGCTCGAGATAGACCTCGGCGACCTTGTCGTCTTCGAGCACCGCGACGCGCTGCTCGGCGATGTCGACCGAGATCACGAGCTCGCGCTTCGCGGGGGGCGGGAGCGTCCGCGGGGTCGCCGTGCGCTTGCGGGTCGTCCCGCGCGCCTGGCGCCCGCCGCGGTCGGAGCGGCGACGGTCACCGCTGCGCTGCGGCTTGGAGGCCGGCTCTTTCTTCTCCTCCGGAGGGCGTTCCGCGGTCTCCGAAGGCTTGCGACGGTTGCGTCCGCCACGGCTTCCACGGCGGCGGCGCTTCCTGGGTTGTGTGGGATCGCCCGTCTCGGCGGGCGCGGTCGTTACGAGCTCGTCGCTCGGCTCGGCCCGCTCCTGGGCGGGCGAAGGTTCGGCTGGGCGCTTTTTGCGCCGGAACCACTGAAGCAAGAGAAATCTCCTTGGTGATGAGCGCGCGCATGACTTCCAAACTGGGCGTTTCCGGTCACGCGCTGCGCGAAATTGGACAAAGCAAACTGCATAAAGCTCATCCGCAGGCTAGCAGTCGTCCTCTGCGTGCCCGGCTCAGGCGGCCGCCGGCCGAAGCTTCGCGCGCCGCGTTTTGATCGCACGAAGCCGCTGTGAAAGCCGAGCCCACGCCCAGGGCTCGACCTCCGAGTACCGGCCGCGCGACTGGCCTCTCGTGGCGGAGAGGTACTCGAACCAGGCGTCGGCCTCTTCGATCAGCAAGAGCTCGTGCGGATCACGTCTCCCAGCCACCGGTACCTCCGTCGAGTCGATGTCCCGATCGTAGGACCCGGACCGGACGGACAACCCTCGCCTCAGCGTCGCCGCATCGCGATCGCCTGCAAGACGCCGATCGCGAGCAGGTTCGTCACCATGGCGGAGCCGCCGACGCTGACGAACGGGAGCGGGATCCCGGTGATCGGGGCGATCCCGATCGTCATCCCGACGTTGACGAAGATCTGGAACAGGAGCGCGAAGACGATCGCCCCCGCGACGGTGGCGCAGAAGGGATCGCGGGCCGTGGCGATCACCCGCACGCCGCGCCAGATCAGCAGCAGGTAGAGGAGCAGGAGCACCGACGCGCCGACGAAGCCGCGCTGCTCGGCGATCGAGGCGAAGACGAAGTCGGTGTGGTGTTCGGGGAGGTAGTCGAGGTTCGTCTGCGTGGCGCCGGCGACACCGCGTCCGGTCGAGCCGCCCGAGCCGACGGCCGTGATCGAC
>DASTHD010000186.1:0-5192 GCA_035605555.1 Gaiellaceae bacterium | reverse complement strand
TTCACACCCGAATTGTTGCCTAGCCGAGTGCGATGGCCTCGATCTCGACCTTTGCGCCCGAAGGAAGCTGCGAGATGCCGACGGTCGCCCGCGCCGGGAACGGCTCACCAACCCGACGCGCGTAGACCTCGTTCATCCCGGCGAAGTCGCCGAGGTCGGTCAGGAAGACGGTCGTCTTGACGAGGCGGTCGAGGCTTGACCCGGCCTCCTCCAGGATCGCCTGGAGGTTGTCGAACACCTGGTCGGTCTGCTCGCCGATGTCGTCGCTGACGATCTCCGCGTGGTCGGGGCGCAGCGCCAACTGCCCGGACACGAACACGAGCCCGTTCGCACGGATCGCCTGCGAGTACGGCGCACCTTGGAACGGCGCCGGCGCCCGCTCGGTGCGGACCGCCTCCTTCTCCCCCATCGTCACTCCTTTCCCGGCGCGCCGGCCGCGGCCAGGGCGCCTCCAAGTGCCTTGAAGATCGCCTCGAGGACGTGCTTCGCGTCCTCGCCGTGGAGCAGCCGGACGTGCAGCGTCAGCGCTGCAGAGTCCGCCAGCTCCTTGAGGAAACCGGAGACGAGGTCGCGGTCGAGACCGGCCACGTGTGCGTCCGAGAGGTCGACGTTCGAGACGAGCAGCGGTCGCTCCGACGCCTCCAGCGTGACGCTCGCCAGCGCCTCGTCCGCCGGGACGATCGCGAAACCCCAGCCCTTGGCGCGGTCGGCCCGGACGAAACCGCGCAGCTCTTCACCCAGCGCGCGGCCCGCGGCGAGCGCCTCGGCGTCGGGTCCACCCGGCGCGACTTCGAGCGTCAGGTCGAAGCCCGCGTGCGCGGCCAGGAGCTCCAGCAGGTGGTCGAGGACCGAGAGGCCGGTCGTCACTCGCATCTCCCCGGTTCCGTCGAGGACGACCCGGGTGGAGAGCGTTCCTGTGTCGGGGGCTCCTTCCATCGCTCGAACGAGGGTATCGCAGCGCTCGGAAGGGGCCGAAATCCAGTCGGTGAGCCGTTTTCGCGGCTCGAACGCGGCCCATGTCCACTCGGAGCACTCGAATCCTGCGTCTCGTTGCGGCGGTCGCCCCGGTCCTGGCGGCGGCTGTCCTCGCCGTGCCGGCGGCGATCTCGTCGTCCGCCAGGGAGAGCCGAACGACGGCGGTCGTCACCTACCGCTCGCACGCCGCGCTCAGGCGCGCGCTCGCGCGCTTCCCGGCGCGCGTGGTCAAGCGGCTTCCGGACGTCCGCGCGGTCGAGGTGCGCCCGGCCGACGCCGGAGCGTTCGGGCAGGGCGTTTCGAAGCTCCCGGGGATCGTCTCAGTCGACGTCCCGAGCCGACGGTTCTCGGCAGCCGAGCCGGGGCTCACCGCGATGTACTCGGCCGGCGTTCCGTACCAGTGGCAGTACACGGCTGCACGGGTCGGAGCGGTGCCGGACGCCGTCCTCCGCGCCGCGTCCTCGGTCACGATCGCGGTGATCGACACCGGCGCCGACGTGACCGCCCCGGACCTCGCGGCCAAGCAGCCCGAGACCTACAACATCTTCAACGGCGGCACCGACATCCGGGACTTCCACGGGCACGGGACCTTTGTCGCCTCGATCGCCGGCGGCTCCGTGACGAACGGCGAGGGCATCGCCGGCTTCGGCGGCGACGCGAAGCTGCTGCTGATCCAGACCGGCCGCGCGGACGGCTCCTTCACCGACGTCGACGAGGCGGGCGCGATCGTCTACGCCGTCAACCACGGCGCGAAGGTGATCAATCTCTCGATCGGCGGGACCGAGACATCGGCGGTCGAGCGGAAGGCGCTCGAGTACGCCGCGGCGCACGACGTCCTCGTCGTCGCTGCCGCCGGAAACGAATTCGAGGAAGGGAACCCGGTCGAGTACCCGGCCGCCCTCCTCCAGCCCGTGAGCTCGAAGGGCCGCGGCGGCTGGGGCCTCTCGGTCGGAGCGACGACCAAGTCCGGTCGCCGCGCATCGTTCTCCAACACGGGCTCGTGGATCTCCCTCGCCGCGCCGGGCGACAACGTCTTCGGCGCCATCTCCTCCTACTCGAAGGCGCGCGACTGGCCGAGGTACTCGCTCCCGGGCTCCGAGCACGGCTTCTACGGCTACGCCAGCGGCACATCCTTTGCCTCGCCTCAGGTCGCCGGGGCCGCCGCACTCGTCTGGGCGGCGAACCCGTCGCTGACGCGCGACCAGGTGGCGTGGATCCTGAAGCGGACCGCGAGCGGCGACGGTCGCTGGACGAAGGCGCTCGGCTACGGCGTGCTCGACGTCGGACGCGCCGTCGCGACAGCGCTCAACGGCGGCACGGTCGCGCCTCCGCCCCGCGCCGACGCGGCGCTCAAGCTGATCGGGCCGCGCTCGCGGGTCGCCAAGCGGATCCGCATCCGCGTCCAGGGCCTTCTCCGCTCCAAGCTGCCCGCCATCTCGCCCGCCGGCCGCCGCGTCTCCCTCCAGATGCGCCGGAACGGCAAGTGGCACCGCGTCGCCCGGGCGCGCACGAAGGCGGGCGGCAAGGTCGTGCTCCGCAGCCGGCTCCGCCCCGGGCGCTACGTCCTCCGGGTCGAGTACTCGGGCGCGCCCGAGCTCGCCGCCGCGGTCTCCACGCCGTTTGCGCTGAAGGTCCCGCGCCGGCACCGCCGGCACCACTAGCCGCTAGAGGTTCTCGACCCGCTCGATCCGCGCGCCCAGCGCGCGCAGGCGCTCGTCGATCCGCTCGTAGCCGCGGTCGATCTCGCCGATGTTCCCGATCGTCGAGACGCCCTCGGCGCAGAGGCCCGCGATCAGCATCGCCATCCCTGCGCGGATGTCGGGGCTCGACATGCGCTGCCCGTAGAGCTTCGACGGGCCCGTCACGACCGCCCGGTGCGGGTCGCACAAGATGATCCGCGCGCCCATGCCCACCAGCTTGTCGACGAAGAAGAGCCTGTTCTCGAACATCTTCTCGAAGATCAGGATCGTGCCGCGAGCCTGCGTCGCGACGGCGAGAGCGATCGAGGTCAGGTCGGCGGGGAATGCAGGCCACGGCCCGTCTTCGATCTTCGGAATCTGATCGCCCAGGTCGTCCTCGATTACGAGCTCCTGCCCGGGCGGCACGCGCACGGCGTGGTCGGCGAGCTCGACCTTGACGCCGAGTCGCTCGAAGGCGGGCATGATCGGCACGAGATCCTCGGGCGCGACGTCATCGACCGTGACGTCGCCGCCGCTGACCGCGGCGAGGCCGATGAAGCTCGCAACCTCGATGTGCTCCGGCGCGATTCGCCACTCGCCGCCGCGGAGTTCCCGGACGCCCTCGATCCGCAGGACGTTCGACCCGATCCCCTCGATCCGGGCGCCGAGCGAGCCGAGGAAGCGGCAGAGGTCCTGCACATGGGGCTCGCAGGCCGCGTTGCCGATCACGGTCTCACCGGCTGCCAGCGATGCGGCCATGACGGCGTTCTCCGTCGCCATGACGCTCGCTTCGTCCAGGAAGATCCGATGTCCCTGGAGGCCGGAGGTACGCATGTCGAAGCGGCCGTTGAGGTCGATCTCGACACCGAGCTCGGCCAGCGCGTGGATGTGCGGGTCGAGGCGCCGGCGGCCGATCACGTCGCCGCCCGGCGGTGGGACGCTCGCCCGGCCGAATCGCGCAAGCAGTGGCCCGGCGAGCAGGAACGACGCGCGGATCCGGCTGCAGAGCTCCGGGTCGAGCTCGTGCTTCGAGGCGTTCGCCGGGTCGACGCGGATCTCGTTCGGCCCGAGCCACTCCACCTCGCAGCCGATGTCGGCGAGCAGCGCGACCATGGTCTCGACGTCGCGGATGCGTGGGACGTTCGACAGCGTCACCGGCTCGGCGGCGAGCAGGGTCGCGGCGAGGATCGGCAGCGCGCCGTTCTTGTTTCCTGCCGCGGACACGCGGCCGCCGAGGGGCTTGCCCCCTTCGATCACGAAGCTCTCCATCAATGCGTCGGCGACGAGCGTCGTAGACACGAGCGGACTATGGTAGTCGCGGCAATGGAAGTCACTCGCGAACGGGCCTGGGACACGCTCACCCGTTACACACGGAGCGAGGCGCTCCTGCGCCACGCGCTCGCCGTCGAGGCCGCGGTGCGTGCCTACGCCCGCAAGCTGGGCGGCGACGAGGAGCTCTGGGACGCGACGGCGCTCCTACACGACTTCGACTACGAAATCCACCCCACGCTCGACCAGCACCCCCAGGACGGCGCCACGATCCTGCGCGAGGAGGGCTACCCGGAGGAGCTGATCGACTCGGTCCTCTCCCACGCCGAGCACCTGCAGATGCCGCGCGACACCGACCTGAAGAGAGCGCTCTTCGCGTGCGACGAGCTGGCAGGGTTCGTCCACGCCTGCGGGCTCGTCCGTCCGGACGGGATCGAGACGCTGACGCCGAAGTCCGTCAAGAAGAAGCTCAAGCAGCCGTCCTTCGCAGCCGGCGTCCATCGAGACGAGGTCTATGCCGGCGCGGAGCTCCTGGGCGTCGACTTCGACGAGCACGTGCAGACCGTGATCGACGCGATGAAGCCGATCTCTGCGGACCTCGGCCTGCGCACGGCGGCGGACGCGGCCTGATGGCGCGGTTCGACGCAGTCGGGACCGTCGTGGCCGATCTGGGCCGCGCGATCGCGTTTTACAGCGAGCTCGGCCTCGAGTTCCCGGGCGATGCGGAGGGACATGTCGAGGCCACGCTCCCGGGCGGCCTGCGCTTCATGCTGGACACCGAGGAGACGATCCGCTCCTTCGACCCGGACTGGAAGCCTCCCTCGGGCGGGCACCGCGTGGCACTCGCCTTCCGGTGCGACTCGCCCGCCGAAGTGGACGAGACGTACCAGCGCCTGCTCGGCGCCGGCGGCTCGGCCCACAAGGAGCCGTGGGACGCCTTCTGGGGCATGCGTTACGCGCAGGTCAAGGACCCCGACGGCAACATCGTCGACCTGTTCGCCGACCTCTAGCCGTCAAGCCGCTGAAAGCGCGGCCCTCGCCTGTCGCTTCCCGAACGGCGTCGCGGTGGGCCGGTCGAGAACAGCCTCCAGCTTCGATCTCGCCCGTCGGAGGTGCGGTA
Organism: Gaiellaceae bacterium; assembly: GCA_035605555.1. GTDB lineage: Bacteria > Actinomycetota > Thermoleophilia > Gaiellales > Gaiellaceae > JACDAN01. Next base: position 149 of record DASTHD010000186.1, on the reverse strand, counting down.
GCGAGGTTTTCGGCCCGTACAGCCTGAGCGCGAGTATCGCGTGGCCGGCGACGTCGTCGTCGTCGATCAGCTCGATCAGGACGTCCGGGGCCCGTGGATCCTTCGTCCGCTTCAGCGCGTCGCAGAGCATCTGGCGCGCGGTCCCGTGG
>DASTHD010000171.1:0-12886 GCA_035605555.1 Gaiellaceae bacterium | reverse complement strand
GCGATCCCTTCGACGACCCGCGGCGCGGGCCGGGAGTAATAGGCGTTGGCATCGACGGCCACGGCGGGCGCCGGGAAGTCGATCCCGTCCGCCTCGGCGGCCGTACGGCTCGCATCGAAGCCGCAGGCCGCCACCACGACGAGCTCCGGCTCGGCGGCGCGGACGTCGTCCCAGGCCACGCTGAAGGACGGGCGGCCCGCCTTGCCCAGGACGTCGACACCGCCGGCGGCCTCGACCATCTCCGGCACCCAGTGTCCGGCGGCGAACGGCGGCTCGAGCCACTCGGCGACGAAGATTCTCCGCCGAGGCCGACCGGCGACGCTGTCGCGGATCTCGGCGATGCGCTCGCGCATCTTGTTTGCGACCGCCGCTCCGCGCTCCTCCACGCCGAGCCGGTGCGCCAGGGTCTCGGCCGACTCCGCGATCTCCTCCAGGGTCGTCGGGTTGAGGGAGATCACCTCGGCCCCGACCGGGCACAGGGTCGCGGCCTCGTCGCCGGAGACCGCGCAGACCGTGCAGAGGTCCTGCGTGAGGATTACGTCGGGCGCCAGCTCGGCGACGAGCTGCTCGTCCAGGGTGTAGAGCGAGCTGCCGTCCTGGAGCGCGGTCCGGACGGCCGCGTCGATCTGGAGGCTCGTCAGCTCGGCGGGGTCGACACGCGAGGCGGTGACGACCGGCAGCCGATCGACGCCCTCGGGCCAGTCGCACTCCTCCGAGACGCCGACGAGCGAGTCGGTGAGCCCGAGGTGCCCGACGATCTCCGTGGCGCTCGGCAGGAGGGAGCAGATCCGCATCGGGATCGAGGGTACCGCGGCGCTAGGCTGGCCCGATGGCCGCGCCGGTCAGCCGGGACCAGGAGCTCGACCTCTCGGTCGAGTCGCTCGCCTTCGGCGGGAACGGCGGCGCGCGCCTGAACGGCTTCGTAGTCTTCGTACGGCGCGGACTCCCCGGCGACAAGGTCCGCGCGCGGGTGACGAAGGTGCAGCGGCGCCATGCGGAGGCCGTCGCGGTGGAGGTGCTCGAGCCGAGCCCACTGCGGGTCGACGCGCCCTGTGAGCACTATCCGGCGTGCGGCGGCTGCCGGTTCCAGGACCTCGCGTACGAGGCCCAGCTGGAGTCGAAGGCGGCTCAGGTGCGCGACGCGCTGGTGCGGATCGGAGGGATCCCGGAGCCGCCGCAGGACGAGATCGTCCCGGCCGAGTCGAACTTCCACTACCGCAACAAGCTCGAGTACTCGTGGACCGCCACGCTGGACGGCCCCGGGCTCGGGTTCCACCGGGCGGGCCGCTGGGACGAGGTGCTGGACATCGAGCGGTGCTGGTTGACCACCGACCTCGGCAACGCGGTCCGGCTGGCGGTGCGGGAGTGGGCGCGGGAGGCGGGGCTGTCGGCGTTCGACCAGGCCGAGCAGACCGGCTACCTGCGGCATCTCGTCTACCGAGAGGGCCGCAATACGGGCCAGGTGCTCGTCCAGCTCGTGACCGCGCCGGGGCCGTTGCACGACGCCGACGGCCTGGTCGCGACCTTGCGGCAGTTCCCCGAGGTTCGCTCGATCCACCACGCCGTCAACGAGACGCCGGCCGAGGTGACCAACCTGCCGACCACGCTCCTCTGGGGCGAGGAGGCGATCGAGGAGGAGGTGCTCGGACAGCGCTTCCGGATTCGCCCGACCGCGTTCCTCCAGACGAACACGGCGATGGCGGAGCGCCTCTACGAGCTGGCCGTCGAGTACGCGGGGCTGACGGGCGACGAGACTGTCTGGGATCTGTACTGCGGGATCGGCACGATCGGGCTGACCATGGCCCGGGACGCACTGACCGTCTGGGGCATCGACATCTCGGAGGAGTCGGTCGCTTGCGCCCTCGAGAACGCCGACCTGAACATGATCGCGAACGCGGCGTATTACGCCGGCGACGTCGGACAGGCGATCGAGGAGCTGCTCGACCGGTCGGGGACGCCGGACGTCGTCGTCGTCGACCCGCCCCGTGCCGGGCTCTCGAAGAAGGCGGTCCGGCGGCTGGGCCGGATCGGCGCGCCGCGGATCGTCTACGTCTCCTGCAACCCGACGACCCTCGCGGGCAACGTCAAGGAGCTGCAGGCCGAGTGGGGCTACGAGCTACGGCGCGTCCGCCCGGTCGACATGTTCCCGCACACGCCACACGTCGAGAGCGTGTCGGTGCTCGAGCGCCAAGCCTCGTAACAAGTTGTTACTTGCGGGCCGGCTTGCGAGCCTCCGAGCCGCTCTGCTCGCCGTTCCGCCCTTGTAACAAGTTGTCACTTGGGCGGTCCCGGCGCCAACGCTGGTACTCGCGCCAGAGGATGTCCGCGTTCGGGATCAGGAAGCCGAACGCGATGCCCGGGAGGGCGGGGAGGCCCGCAACGCCCCAGCCGACCGCGAGCCACATCGTCGCGCCGAGGGAGATCGTCATCGCGAGCCAGGTCCAGCCGACGCGCAGCCGCCACCGGTCGGCGGCGGCGAGGAAGAGTGCGAAGAACATCAGGTCGGGAAGCCCGAGGTGCGCCGAGCCCAGGCCGCCCGGCGACGGAAAGGCGAACGAGAAGACGTCGAAGACCTGCGGCTGCTCCTCGACGATGTGCTTCGTCGGGCCGCGCCAGACGGAGAACGAGTCGACGAGAGGGATCACGAGCGCGACCAGCGCGACCCAGAGGACGCTCTCGAAGAACCCGAGGAACCACCAGGCGAGCGCGGTCATCACCGCGAGCTTCGAGAAGTTCGCGAGCACGTCGAGCCCCGCCAGCTCGAGGAGCACGGTCAGCACCAGGAGCCCCGCCGTGACGAGGGCGAGCCGCTCGGAGCGCCGCCACGGCAGGGCCAGCCAGACGAGCGAGAACACGGCCGGGAGTAGGCAAACGGCGAGGAACGCCAGATCCCACCACTTCGACAGCGCGCCGAGCTCGTCGACGACGGCGTAGTAGACCCCGAGCGCGACGGCGACGAGCGCGAAGGCGCCCGCCCGAGGGGTCAGTACGGCGGAAGCTCGGCCCACCATGGGCCGAGCGCCTTCAGCGCCTGCCAAAAGCGTGTCTTCGACGCCTGCTCGTCGAGCGAGGCGTCGATGTCGGGGACGTAGAGAGCTTCGATCGTCGGCGTCCACTGTTGCAGCTCACCGACGGTCGCCTCGAGCCGTGCCGCCAGCGGGAACTCGAGCCCGTTGAGGAAGGCGAAGGCGTCCTCGCCCATGACGACGACGAGCTTCGGTTGAACGATGTGCAGCTCGCGCGTGAGCCATGCCGCCGCCTGCTCCTCGTCGCCGCCGTCGAACTTGAAGCAGTTCGTCCCGTAGACGGCCATCGGGTCGACGTGGAGGCGCTGTAGAGACTTGAGGATCGCCTGACCAGCGCGACCGTAGAAGGCGACGCCTTCCTGGATTTCCGAGCTCTGCGGCCGGAACTTGAGCAGCATGATGTCCGCCAGCGGGTGCCCCGACCCGAGCGCCGGCACGCGAGACTCGTCGGACCGCGTGATCTCGTCCCCGAGCTCGTTGATCTCGGTGATCGCCTTCTGCAGATAGCGCTCGTGGATTTCGTCCGTCACTGGGCTCAAGGGCGGCACGGACTGGGTTCTCCTCTAGCGGACTCTTTCCTTGACCTGCGCCGTCCACTTGAGCGCCTGGAGGTACGCGAGCGACCGCGGACGGCGGAGCACCTCGGCGCTGCGCAGGCTGACGAGGAACTCCTCCGGCCCCTCGAACGCGCGCATGCGCACCCGGCCCGTGCCGACGCCCTGGAGAACGTGGGCGTCTGAGCCGGCGCCCATCGTCAGGTTGTACTTGCGGGCGAAGCGCAGCGCCTCCTCGTTGTACTGCTCGAGCAGGAGCCGAGCGTTGTAGACCTCGAACACGTCGATGTCGGCCAGGTGCCGGTGGAGCGTTGCCGCGTCTGGGATCGCGTGCATCCGGTCGAAGGGGTGGGGGAGGTAGACGAGCCCGTTCTGCTCGCGGATCGCGGCGATCGTGTCCGCGAAGGACATCCCGCGCTCGATCTTGCGCTCGAGGAAGAGGCCGATCACCTCTCCCTGAGCGTCGGTCTTGACCTCCTCGCCAGGGATCACCGTCAGGCCCCGATCGTGCGCGAGCTCGACCGCCTCGAGCGCGCCTCCGAACTCGTTGTGGTCGGTGACCGCGATCGCGCCGAGGCCGATCGCCTCCGCGTGGTCGACGAGCTCCGCCGGTTCGACGCCGCAGTCGCTCGACCAGGAGGTGTGCAGGTGGAGGTCGCAGTCGATCCAGGGGCGGTCGGCGAGCGGGTCGGCGGGGCGACTTCTGGTTCGGCGGCGGCCCGCGAGGCTTTCGTAGAGCTCGTCGAGCTCCCGGCCGAGATCGGCGAAGCTCTGGCCCGTCGCCGACTCGCGCGACGCGGCCTGCTCGGCGGCGCGGAAATCGTCGTCCTCCGCCAGCCGTCCGACGGCAGCGGCGGCCAGCGCGGGCTGATCCAGCATTCGGGGTGGAGCCGCGATCGCGGCTCCAGCAGCCTCTGCTTCCAACCGGACCCGGTCGAGCCCGTCGAGGGCGGGGACGAAGATCGCAGCCTCGTTCAGCAGCGGCGCCCGCGCCACTCCCGAGAGTGCGGTGCGTACGTGGACGCGTCCCCGCAGGGACGAAGGGATCGAGGGACGGCCCGAAAGGCGCTTCGTCCGCAGGAGCACGAGCTCCCAGCGCGGCAGCTCTTTGAGCACCGAGACCACGGCTCTTGTGAGCGGGCGCTCTCCGGTGCGCCACTCACAGACGACCAGCTCGCGCTTCGGGCTCGCTGGGAAGAGCTCCGGGTCGACTCCGAGCGGCACCTGCCGGTACTCGCCTGGGAAACGGAGCGCGGCCGCCTCGGCCGCCGCCTGCGACGTTGCGAGGAGCGCGTCGAGCCGGCCGAGCAACCGCTTTCGCTGCGCCCTTCCCGGTGGGTACCCGAGCCGCTCGGGCGAGAAGAACGTCGCGACGGCGAGCGAGCGTGCGTCGCGGAGGGCGAGGTAGGACAGACTCGGCAGGCCGGGCTCGAAGCCGTGAACCACGTCGAAGTCGCCACGTGCGAGCGCCAGCGCGAGGTTGGCGCGGACACCGACCGGAAGCCCGATCCGGCTGCGGCGGGAGATGGGGACAGCCGGCCCGAGCGCGATCACGTCCCGGCGGACGCCGTCGAGGAGCGCGCGCCGTCCGGCGAGGAGGTCGGCGGCCCGGTTCGAAGGCGCCAGCACGCTCACGTCGTGCCCGAGGTCGCGCAGCGCAGCGGCTGCGCCGGCGACGTGCTCGTTCACATCGTGCGGCTGCGACCAGGCGAACGGCGTGACGAGACAGATCCGAAGCGCCACGGAGGTCGAGTGTACGCGGCAGGCCGCACCGAGGGCCGGCTGGCGCCGACCCTCGGTGTGTGTCGGCTACGCCTTCGCGGCGGTCTTGGCGCGCGCCTGCTTCCGCGCGTTCTGCGAGATGAAGCGCTCGACGAGGTCGTGCGCCTCGGCGTCCGGAATCTGCTTCGGCGGCGACTTCATCAGATAGGCGCTCGGCGCCTCCAGCGCGCCCGAGATCCCGTTGTTGAGGGCGAGCTTCGCGAGCCGTACCGCATCGATCGTGATCCCGGCCGAGTTCGGCGAATCCCACACCTCGAGCTTGAGCTCAACGTTCAGCGGGACGTTCCCGAACGTCGTCCCCTCCATCCGGATGTAGGCCCACTTCCGGTCGGAAAGCCACGGGACGTAGTCCGACGGGCCGACGTGGACGTTCTCGGCGCCCAGGTCGTAGTCGAGCACGGAAGTGACCGCGTTCGTCTTCGAGACCTTCTTCGACTCGAGGCGCTCGCGCTCGAGCATGTTCAGGAAGTCGGAGTTGCCCCCGACGTTCAACTGCATCGTGCGGTCGAGGCGCACGCCGCGGTCCTTGAAGATCTGCGTCAAAGCACGGTGCGTGATCGTCGCGCCGACCTGCGACTTGATGTCGTCGCCGATGATCGGCAGCCCGCGCTCCTCGAACTGCTTCTGGAAGTAGCCGCCCTTGGCAATGAAGACGGGCATGCAGTTCACCATCGCGCAGCCGGCGTTCAGGATCTGCTCGGCGTACCACTTCGTCGCCTCCTCCGACCCGACCGGGAGCAAGTTGACGACGACGTCGGTGCCGGTCTCCTGGAGGATCCTGACGACGTCGTCGGTATCGCCCGGCGCCTTGTCGACGACGTCCGACAGGTACTTGCCGATGCCGTCGTGGGTCATCCCGCGGTGCACCGTTACCCCGAGCTTCGGCACCTCGGCGAACCGGTACGTGTCGTTCGGGTGCGCCCAGATCGCCTCGGACAGGTCCTTGCCGACCTTGTCGGTCGTGACGTCGAAGGCGGCCGTGAACTCGATGTCGCGCACGTGATACCCGCCGAGGTCGACGTGCATCAGGCCGGGGACGAAGTCCTCCGCCGGCGCGTCCTTGTAGTACTCGACCCCCTGGACCAGCGAATTGGCGCAGTTCCCGACGCCGATGATGGCGACGCGGACCTTGTCCTCGCTGCGGGGGGAGCTGCCGTTCGTCGATGCCATGCGTTCCTTTCTCTTGCTGGGCGCGGCGAGGCCGAGCCGCTCGCCCAGGATCTCCACGATCAGGTCGTTGACGCCGCGGCCGCGCTCGGCGGCGCGGGTCTGCAGCTTCTCCTTGAGCGCCGGCGGCATACGCAGCAGGACGTCGCCTTTGCCCTTGGGCGGCGCGCCCTTGCGGCCGCTCGGCTCGAATGGGACGGCAAAGCGGGACGCGAGGATGCCCACCGCGACGTCGTTGAGGCTTGCGCCCGCTCGAGTGACCTCCGCGGCGAGCGCCTGCTTCAGCTCGTCCGGCATCCGGACGAGCACTTCACTTCTGCTAGCACTCAAGTGCTAGCAAGAGTACCCTAGAACTGCTTCAGCTGCCGCCGGACGGAGACGATCCGCTGCACGACCGTGATCCAGGCGGTGACGTTCAGGAGGTAGACGGCCCACGGGAGCAGTCCCCACGGGGCCAGGAAGAGGCCGCTGACGATGACCACCACACGCTCGGCGCGACTGCCGATACCCACGTCACCCTTGAGCCCGAGCGCTTCGGCGCGAGCGCGGGTGTAGCTGACGAGGAACGAGCCCGCCATGGCGGCGAAGACGGCACCGAGCGCGAATTGCTCACCGTGCCGCGCGAACACGAGGCCGATCGCGGCGAGCATCGCCGCCTCGCCGAGGCGATCGGTGGTCGAGTCGAGGAAGGCGCCGAACTGCGTTCCCTTCCCGCTCCCGCGCGCGAGGGCGCCGTCAAGGATGTCCAGGAGCGAGCCCGCCCAGAACAGGATCGCTCCCGTCCAGTACCAGAGGATCTCGTTCCGGTACTCGAAGTAGACCGCGACGGCCGCGAGCGCGCAGATCGTGAGCCCGAGCGCTGTGAGGAAATCCGGCGTAATGCGCGTACGAGCAAGGCCGCCGATCGCACGCGTGGCCAGCCTCCGCGCACCGGTCGTGTACCCCTCCTTGACGCGGGCAGCCGCGCTGTCGCGCGCCACGGGCGCTACGCCGGTGCCGGGCTCAGCGCCCGGCGCAGCGGGCGCCGGTAGACGATCGCCGCCGCAATGGACGCGACCACGATCCCGCCGAGGATGTCGAGCCAGAAGTGGTTGGCGGTCGCCATCACCGCGAACCAGACCCAGGCCGGCCACAGCAGCCAGAGCACCTTGAGCCAGCGCGGCCGAACGAGGCAGGCGAGGACGACGCCGACGAGGAGCGAGTCGGCGGCGTGCAGGCTGGGCATCGCGGCGTACGGGTTCGCGGTGATCTCGACGAGCCAGGAGCCGTGGTTCGGGGTGCCGAGGCTGGCGAGCGTATCCACGAAGCCGAGCTCCGGGAACATCCGCGGCGGTGCCGTCGGGACGAGCGCGTAGCCGACGAGCCCAAGCACGTTCGAGAGGATCAGGACGTTCCGGAACCGGATGAAATGCTCATAGCGCCGGATGTAGACCCACAGCAGAGCGAGCCCGACGATGCCGAACTGCGAGACCCAGTAGGTCCACGAGACCATCAGGCCGAGCAGCTGCGAGGACTCCGTCCAGCTCTGCAAGGTCAGCTCCCAGAGGCCGGTAGCGCTGGACTCGATGTTGATCACGTCGCGGCCGTTCTTGAAAGCGATCGCGGGGCTGCGGTCGGCGATCCCGCGGGGGATCTGGTACAGGAGGATGAACCCGAACCAGATGCCGAGCTGGAGCATGAGGTCGCGCCACCCGCGCGGAAGCAGCTGGTGGCGCTCGGCGGCGAAGGAGCCCATCACTGAAAGTCTAAAACGAGGCTCGGCCCGCAGCTAATCCACCGTTCGGGCCCTCGATCAGCCGCCAATTTGCGACATCGATCGCGAGGCCCGAACGAAGCCGGGGTCGTTGATCTTGTGCTTCAGCTCCTTGTGCCGCACCGCCCAGCGAACGAGCTCGGCGAGCTCGTCGTCGGAGGCGCCTCCGCGCAGGGGCGTCTTCAGATCCCACTCTCGGCGCGAGAAGAGACAGGTCCGAAGCTGCCCGTCGGCCGTCAGCCGGATCCGGTCGCACGAGGAGCAGAACGGCTCAGACACCGGGTTCACGAATCCGATCTCCCCGGCGCCGTCGGCGAACCTGAAGCGGCGGGCGGTCGAGGACGGTTTTGCCGGGATCTCCTCGAGCGGCCAACGTTCCTCGATCAGCGTGCGGATCTCGCCGCCGGTGAGGACGTCGTCGCCCGACCATTTCTCGTCAGCGTCGAGCGGCATGAATTCGATGAACCGCACGACGTAGGGCTTCCGGCGGGCGAGCTCGGCGAGTGCCGGTACCTCCTCCTCGGTGAAGCCGCGGATCGCGACGCAGTTGACCTTGATCGGCCGGAGCTCGGCGTACTGCTCGGCCGTCTCCAGGCCGACGAGGACGCGGTCGAGCGCGTCCCGCCGCGTGATCTCCGCGAACCGGACGTGCGAGAGCGAGTCGAGCGAGACGTTGAGGCGTTTCAGCCCGGCGTCGACCAGCGGGCCGGCGAAGCGGTCGAGCAAGACGCCGTTCGTCGTCAGCGAGAGGTCGAGGACGCCAGGGATCTCGGCGAGCATTGCGACGAGGGTCGGCAGGTCCTTCCGTGCGAGCGGCTCGCCGCCGGTGAGGCGAACCTCGTCGACGCCCATCGACGCCAGCACCCGCGTCACGCGCGCCAGCTCCTCGAAGGTCAGCAGCTCGTCGCGTCCGAGCCATTCGAGCCCTTCCGCCGGCATGCAGTAGCGGCAGCGGAAGTTGCACTTGTCGGTGACCGAGATCCGGACACTCTTGATCTCGCGGCCCCAGCCGTCGGTGAGTGGAGTCATGACCATGAAGACCTTACCCCGTGGTTTGCCGGTTCCTGCTCCGCGAAACACTCTCGCTCATCGACTGCAGAAGGGAGAACGAGACATGTCGAACTGGCAGCAGGAAGGCGGTCCGACCGAGCAGGAGCAAGTGCGCGAGGACGTGCCCGAGCCCGAGGACGAGCGGTTCGAGATGGACCCGCCGCCCGCGCCCGAGGACGGGCCGCAAGAGGACGCGCCCAACCCGACGCAGGCCGCGATCGACGAGCAGGGGGCGAGCGACCGCCCTGTCGACGTCGGCGGCTGGGAGGAGGACACCTAGACGGCCGCGATGCGATAAGTTCGCGCCGCGGTGGAGTTCTACGACTGGCTCCTCTTCCTGCACGTCTTTACGGCGTTCTCGCTCGTCTCAGCACTCGTTGTTTTCTGGTTCGTCGCCGTCGCCGCGCGGAACGTCGACCGCCCGGTCGAGTCACTGCGCTTCTTCCGGATTGCGAAGCCGGCCAACGTTCTCGTCGTGATCGGGACAATCGGGACGCTCGTCTTCGGGGTCTGGCTCGCCATCGACGCCGACGCGTACCACCCGTGGGACGGCTGGGTGCTGATCGCGCTCGCGCTCTGGCTGGTGGCTGCGGGGACCGGCCAGCGAGGCGGTCAGACCTACGCTGAGGCCGCGAAGCTCGCGGCACGGCTCGACGGCGAGGGCCGCGGCGACCAGCCCAGTGAGGAGCTCCGCGTCCGCCTTCAGGACCGGCGAGCGATGTGGCTGAACATCATCTCGTCCCTGGCCGTCGTCCTGATTCTCGTCGACATGATCTACAAGCCCGGCGCATGAGTCTCGTCGTCAGCATCAGGCCCGATGACTGGAACTTCCCGCTGCTCCTGCACATAGTGGGCGCGGCGCTCCTCGTCGGCGGACTGGTCACCGCCGTGATCGCGCTCCTGCTCGGATGGAACCGGGAGTCGGCCTGGTATTCGCGCCTCGGCTTCCGTGCGCTCGTCTTCATCGCGCTCCCGGCGTGGTTCGTGATGCGGATCGGCGCGCAGTGGATCTACTCGAAGGAAGGCTTCACCGGCGACGACGAGCCAGGCTGGCTGGGCATCGGTTACCTCACGGCCGATCTCGGCGGGATCCTCCTGCTTTTGTCGATCATCCTCACCGGCCTCGGCGTCCGGCAGCTCGGCCGCGGCGGCCGGGAGACGAGCGTCCTCGCACGGATCGGAAGCGTGATCGCGGTGCTCGTGCTCCTGGCCTACATCGTCGCCGTCTGGGCGATGAGCGGCAAGCCCGACTAGACGCGGCCGTAGACTCGCCGCGTGGCGACCGCCGCGCTGATCCTCGTCACGGCGGTCTGGGGCCTCACCTTCGTCCAGGTCAAGGATGCGGTCGAGCTCTACCCGCTGACCGCGTTCCTCGCCCTGCGCTACCTGGTCGCCACCGGTGCGCTCGCCGTTCCGGCCGCGCCGCGCCTGCGCGGGCTGGGACGGGACGGGCTGCTTGCCGGCGCCGTGCTCGGGCTGCTGATCACGCTCGGGATCGGCCTCCAGACCGCGGGGCTCGAGCGCACGACCGTCACGAACGCCGGCTTCATCACCGGTCTCTACGTCCTGTTCACACCGCTCCTCGGCCTCGCCATCTTCCGGACGGCGATCCCGCGCCAGCTCTGGCTCGCCGTGGCCTTGGCGCTGCTCGGCCTCGGGCTCCTCTCGGGTGTCCCGCAGGGCTCCGGCGCCGGCGACCTGCTCGTGCTCCTCAGCACCGTGGCGCAGGCGCTCCAGATCGTGATGGTCGAGCGGTACGCGAACCGCTTCGACGCCTTCGCGCTCACCTTCGTCGAGGTCGCGACGGCGGCGGCCGCGTTCCTCGTCGCGGCGGTCGCGCTCGGCGACCTCTCCGTCCCCCACGGCTGGACGGTGTGGTCGGCGATCCTCGTCACCGGCCTCTTCGCCGTCGCCTTCGCCTACCTCGTGCAGGTCTGGGCCCAGCGGCGCGTCAGCGCGACCCGGATCGCGATCGTCTTCTCACTCGAGACGGTGTTCGCGGGGCTCGCCGGCTATCTCTTCGCGGGCGACCGCATCGGCGCGATCGGCCTCGCCGGCTGTGCCGCGATCTTCGGCGGGATCGTCCTGGCTGAGCCTGCCGCCGCCTCGACTCTCAAGCGGTTGGTTCGACGCCCCGAGCGCGCGCCCGCTCCTCGATCCCGCGGATGAAGGGGGTCTTCAGCTCGGTGTAGACCTGACGCGGGTGGCCCTCTGCGACGAGCCTGCGCTTGAAGGCGTCGTAGCGCCGCCGCTCCTCCGCATCGCTCCGCAGCGCCTCGCGGAAGGTCAGCTGCCGCCGCCAGTGCTCGCCGCCGTGCTGCACAACGTGCACGTGGTGCGTGCCCGGCTGCTTGCGGAAGAAGAGCCGCCCATGGAGGCCGTACTCCCCGAGGTACTCGTAGCCGAGCCCCTTCATGGCCGCGACCTGCTCGTCGGAGAGCTCGAGCTCGCGGAGGCCGACGAGCACGTCGACGATCGGCTTGGCGCACAGGTCGGGCACCGAGGTGGACCCGACGTGCTCGATCCCGACCGCCTGCCCGTCGAAGATCGCCGACAGCCGGCCCTTCTCGTCTTCGAAGGACTCGGCCCAGGTCGGGTCGTGGTCGGCGAGCTCTACGCGGTCAGAAAGTCCACTCACCGTTTTCCTGCACCACCTCGCCGTCGCACTCGATCCGGCCGCCGTTCCGCAGGTCCTTGACCATGTCCCAGTGAACGGCGCTGACGTTCTTGCCGCCGATCGTCGGGAGACCGGCTCCGACTGCGAGGTGGATCGTCCCGTACATCTTCTCGTCGAAGAGCGTGTTCTTCATGTACCGCTGGATTCCGGGATTGCAGCCGATCCCGTACTCGCCCAGGGTCCGGGAGCCCTCGTCCCGGTCGAGCTTTGCGATCAGCGCCTCCTCGTTGGAGGATGCCGACGCCTCGACGACCTTGCCCCCTTCGTAGCGCATCCGGACGCCCTCGACGAGGTCGGGCTCCTGGTAGGCCGGGTACTCGAGGAAGCTGACGACGCCCTCGGTGGACTCCTCGACCGGGCTGTAGAAGACCTCGCCGCCCGGCATGTTCGCGTGGCCGTCGTCGACCTCGCCCTCGCGGCCCTCGAGGCTGAAGCGGAGATCGGTCTCGCTGCCCATGATTCGTACCTCTTCGGCTCGATCGAACCGGTCCTTGATCTTCTTCATCCTCTCGCCCTCGGCGTCCCAGTCGAGCAGGACGGCGCCGTAGAGGAAGTCCTCGAACTGCTCGTTCGTCATCCCCGCCTCCTGGGCGAGCGAGGGGGAGGGGAAGCGGCAGGTCACCCACGGGATCTCCATCCGGAGGCGTCGCTGGAGGAACTTCGCGTGTGCCTTGTTGATCGCGTCGCGTTTCTCAGGAGGGACGTCGGCGCCGGCGCGGGGGTTTTCCGGAGCTCCGAGCAGCATCCAGGCATCGACGTTGTCCCAGACGTGCTGGTCGAGGGGCGCCACCTGACCGACGAGCTCGAGCGGCGCCTCCTTCGCCCAGGTCCAGACGAACGGCAGCTGCTCCATCGCATAGCTGAACCGGACGATCGG
>DASTHD010000158.1:0-2027 GCA_035605555.1 Gaiellaceae bacterium | reverse complement strand
CTGAACCGCCGCTGCCGCGGCGAAGACCGGAGTGACGCCGAAGGCGTCGAGGAGCGGGCCGGCGCCGAGGATTCCGATCGGCATCGCGAGCGCGTAGAGCGTCATCAGGCTGGTCATGACGGTGCCGCGGAGCGCCGGCGGAATCCGGAGCGTCACGATGGCATGCAAGCTCGGGTTGATCAGCCCATTCGCGAGGCCTGAAGCGAAGAGGACGCCCACCGCCGCCGCGGCGGGGAGATCCAGCACGAGGAGCCAGATCGGGAGGGCCTGGGCCAGCGCGACACGGGCGATCAGATGCAGCCCGTCCACCTGCTTGACGAGGCGATACGCGACCGTGTTGCCGAGCACGGCCCCGACGCCGAACGCCGCGAAGAGAGCGCCGACGATCCGCGCGTCGGCGTCGTAGCGGGCGACGACGAGGACGGGAAGCGCCACGAAGATCGCTTGCCACGCGACGTCGCCGACGATGATGCAGAAGCGCCAGGTTCGAATCAGCGGCTCCCGCGCCACCCAGCGAAGGCCGGCGAGCACGCTGCGATCCTCGCCGTGCGCTTCCACGGGTGTTGTCGCCGGTACGAAGAGCCCGACGAGCAGCACCGCGACGACGTAGGTCGCGGCGTCGACGACAAGGACCGACGGCGCCCCGATCAGGCCGATGAGCACGCCCGCCGTCACGGGGCCGAGCAGGAGCGTGATCCGAGTCGCTCCCTGGAAGAGCGCGCTCGCCTGGCTGACAACGGTCTCGTCTTCGCCCAGGAGCTCCGGCAGGATCATCCGGTTCGCGGCGTAGTACGGCGCGCTGAAGGCGCCCAGCGCGAAGGCGACGGCGACCAGCAGCCCGAACGAGAGCGCATCCGCCCAGTGCAGCACCGGGATCACGAGCATCAGCGGGCCGCGGAGACCGTCGCAAACGAGCATCGTCCGCCGGGCGCCGAGCCGGTTCAGCAGCCGCCCGCTGGGAAAACCCACCGCGGCGAGACCGACTGCCTCTGCCGCCATGACGAGGCTCATCTGCGTCGCCGACCCTGTTGTAACCAGCACGAACCATGGGAGGGCAACCCAGGTCATCTGAGCGCCGCTCGTCGAGATCACCTCGGCCGCAAGGAGGGCGCGGATCGCGCCGCTGCGGAGGACGCGCGTCTCCACTACGCAGCCTCCGCGGGCGCCTCGCGCAACCTGGGAATCGGCGAGAAGACGAGCCAGACGACGCCGAGCAGCGCACCGAGCGCGCCGATCCAGAGGGTTGTCTGCAAGCCGATCGCCGTCCCCAACGCACCACCGAGCAGCGCGCCGATCGGACGGATGCCGTAGTTCACGAACCGGAACGTGCCTGCCGTCCGGGCGCGAATCCGGTCCGGCGTCCGCATGAACAGCATGCTCGCGGCCGAGACGTCGAAGATCATCACGCCGACCGACGAGAGGAACTCTGCTGTGCCAAGGATCAGGCCGAGGATCAGCTCGGAGCCGGAAGCGATCGGCACGAGGATGAGCGGGGCCGGGAACAGGATCGAACCGACCACAACGGAAGGGCCAATGCCGATCGCACGCTCGAGGCGCGGCGCGACGAGCGCGCCAAGGATCCCGCCGACAGCCCCCACTCCGAGCGCGACGCCGAGCGTCCCAGGCGCGACCCCGAGCTCCTTCGTGGCGAAGAGGATGAAGACCGCGTGGAAGACGTAGTTGAAGAGGTTGACCGTCGCCGCACAGCCGAGGTCGGCGCGGATCAGGTCGTCCCGCAGGACGAACTGCATTCCGTCGCGGAGAGCGCCCACGACGCCGTTTCCGTCGCGCTCGATCTGCGGCTCCTGCGTCCGAATGCGCCCGAGGAAGAGCGCCGAGCCGACGAACGAGAAGGCGTCCAGGAGCAGCGTGACCGGAGCGGTCAGGGCCTGGACGAGAAAGCCGGCGAGCGCCGGTCCTGTAACGAACGAGATCGAGCGGCTGAGGCTCAGCTTGCTGTTCGCGTCGACAAAGTCGCGTCGAGGCACGACGGCCGGGAAGAGCGTGGCCCAGCTGATGTCGAAGAG
>DASTHD010000187.1:0-9379 GCA_035605555.1 Gaiellaceae bacterium | reverse complement strand
TCCTCCGCGATCGACGCGACGACGGTGCACCCGATGTCGATGTCGGCGCCGACGTTCTCGCGCGTGTAGCGGACGAACGCGGGCGTCGTGATCGACGGCGTGAGGCAGCCGTCCGCGATCTCACCGGCCAGCGCCTGCATCTTCGGCGCCGTTGCGGCGACGTACACGGGCGGCACGTCGCGGGGCGTCTCAGCCTCCCCTTGCAGTGCCGGCACGTCCGCGCTCCACGTCTCGCCGTCGTAGCGGAACTCGCCCCCGCCGAGCACGCCGCGCACGATCGCGACGGCGTCCCGCATCGGCCCGAGCGTCTTGTTCGTCTGCTGGCGCGTGTTGTTCAGGAAGATCTTCGAGGTCCCGAAGCCGAGCAGGAACCGGCCCGGCCCGGCCGCCTCCTGGACGACCCGCGCGTCCATCGCCACCTGCACCGGATGCCGCGTGAACGGCGAGATGATTCCCCAACCGATCGTCAGTCGCTCCGTCTCCTTCGCCATCAGCGCCGACACGACGGTCGAGGAGCGCGCCTCCATCCCGTGTTTCCGCCACCACGGGTACGCCTCGGCCAGCCAGATCGTGTCCAGGCCGGCCTCGTCCATCGCACGCGCCGAGGCGAGCATCTCCTCGAGCGGCTCCATCGTCAGCTGCATCACCCCGATCCGGAACGGCGGTGGCATCGAAACCGATCCTTCCAGAACAGCCTTGTCCCGTCGTGCGCTCCTATCGGTGAGAGAATCCTGCGGTGCATCCCGACAACCGAATCCGCGGCAAATGCGTCTAACCCCGTGGAAGGATCGGAAGGGGGTCTATGCACCTGTGGTGGGGGGTTCAGCCCTGAGCGCGCGAACGGCGTTCGTAGGGGCCTTTCCGGACAAGGTTCGATGAAGGAGGAAGGATGAGGAAGGCGTTGCTTCCACTGCTCTCGGCGCTCGCCGCGCTGACGGCTCTCGCCGTCGCCGCGACGGGTACCGCGGGCAGTTCGACGACAACCGCCGCCAAGGCTCCGACGGGCGCAGACAGCGCGCTCGTCCGCTGCGGCAGAACGCGCACCATCGGCGTCGCGGCTCCGATCACCGGGGCGGCGGCATCGATCGGCTCGCAGCAGGGCCGGTGGGCCCGGTACTGGGTCACGCGGTACAACCGCGCGCACAAGAAGACGAAGTTCCGCGCTGTCGTGGGTGACACGCAGCTCCCGGACACCGCCCAGGCGATCCAGGTCGCCGAGCGGCTGTCCTCGAACTCGTCGATCCTGGGCCTGGTCGGCCCGGCAGGCTCGCAGGAGGTGCAGGTCACCACGGCGACATTCAAGTCCGCCGGCCTGGCTTTCGTATCCGGCTCTGCGACCCGGACGAGCCTGACGACCGACGGGACCCGGCGCGGGTACTTCTTCCGCGTCGTCCCGAACGACGACCAGCAGGGCCCGCGGGTCGCGAACTACATCCGCGGCACGCTGCATCACACTCGCGTCGCGGTCGTGGACGCGCAGAACTCGTACAGCACCGGCCTCTCCGACACGGTCCAGCGCATCCTGCGGGCCGGCGGCGTGACGGTGCAGCGTGAGTCCGTGAGCGAGGCGGATACGACGGACTTCTCGTCGCTCGCAGCGCGGATCCCGGCGAACACGCAGTCGGTGTACATCCCGTGGCAGCTCGCTCCGAAGGCGCAGCTGTTCGGCCAGGCGCTCCGGGCGCAGGGCAAGCGGGCGATCCTGTTCGGCTCGGACGGCCTGTTCGACCCGGACACGTTCAAGATCCCCGGCTCGTACGTCTCGTTCTTCCCGATCGACCTGCGCAGCCCGATCATCAACGCCTACCGGCGGGGCCCGGGCAGGGGCAAGAGTGAGCTATTCGGCCTGCCGAGCTACCAGGCCGCGGCAGTCGTCGGCGAGGCGATCGACCGTGCCTGCAAGAACGGCTCGGCCACCCGCGCCGAGGTGCGCGGACAGGTCAACCGGACGAACATCCCGAAGCGGCGCTCGCTGCTCGGGTTCAACGTCAAGTTCGTCCAGACCCCGAGGGGTGTCGTGGGCCGCGGTGACATGCAGGCTCCGGCCAACTTCGGGATCTACCGGATCTCGGCGAACGGCACGTACGTCCGCGTTTCCTAGCTCGACCTAGAGCTGATGCAAGACGAGCGGCCCATCAATCCGATGGGCCGCTCGCCGTTCTGAGAAAGTTTCGCGCCCGATGACCATCCCACTCGCCTTCAACTCAGAGCTCTTCATCCAGCTCCTCGTCAACGGGATCACGCTGGGGAGCCTCTACGGCTTGATCGCGATCGGCTACTCGATGGTGTACGGGATCCTCAAGCTGCTGAACTTTGCGCACGGCGACGTGTACATGATCGGCGCGTTCGCCGGCTACGCGGTGCTGAGCTTGTTGGGCGGGCCGCTCTCGCCGAACATCGCCCTAGCCCCGCTGATCCTGCTGATGTTCCTCGGCGGGATGCTCGTCTCCGGCCTCCTGGGCGTGGTGATCGAGCGGGTCGCCTACCGGCCCTTACGTGATGCGCCACGGATCGCGCCGCTGATCAGCGCGCTGGGCGTCTCGTTCTTCCTCCAGAACAGCGCCCTCCTGCTCTTCGGCGCCCAGTTCCGGACCTACAACTCCTTCGTGCTCGGCTCCTCCAACCCGGAGTTCTTCGAGCCGGGGCCGCTCACCGATCCGGTCTTCACGATCGACAACGTCAACGTCCAGGCAGTGCAGCTCGTGGTCGTCGTCGTGACGGTCGTGCTGATGGCCGGGCTGACCCTGTTCGTGGCGAAGACGCGGGTGGGGAAGGCGATGCGTGCCACCTCCTTCGACCGCGAGGCCGCCGCGATGATGGGGATCGACGTCGACCGCGTGATCGCCTCGACGTTCTTCGTCGGCTCACTGCTCGCAGGGGCGGCCGGCGTCATGTTCGGCCTCCTCTTCAGCCAGATCTTCCACTTCATGGGCTTCCTCGCCGGACTGAAGGGCTTCACGGCCGCCGTGGTCGGAGGGATCGGCAGCATCCCGGGCGCGATGCTCGGAGGGCTGCTCGTCGGCCTCGCGGAGGCGTTCGCCGCCGGTTACCTGGGCGGCCGCTGGGCCGACCTGACCGTGTTCGGGATTCTGATCGTCGTCCTGCTGCTGCGCCCGAGCGGCCTCCTCGGAACGAGGGCGATCCAGAAGGTCTGATGGACACCGGCGGACAGATACCGGAAGTGCCGGGCCGCCCCGACGAGCGGGACCGGCCGCGGGTCGGCGTCGACGAGTGGGTGGCGTCCCACGACGAGCGGCTCGCGGATCGCGCCGGCTTCGGCAAGCTCGCTCGGTGGATCGACGCCCGGGTCCCGCCGTGGGCGCGCCTGCTGATCTTCACCGCCTTCGCCGCCACCCTCCCGCTCTGGATGAGCCGAGGCGACCTCTTCGTCTACGGCATCTTCACGCTGATCTACATCCTGCTCGGACTCGGCCTGAACGTCATCGTGGGCTACGCGGGGCTGCTCGACCTCGGCTATGTCGCGCTCTTCGGCTTCGGCGCCTACTTTTACGCGCTCCTCGACTCGCCCAAGTACGGGCTTCACTGGCCGTCTGCGGTCTCGATCCCGGTGGTCGTCGTCTCGACGGCCCTGTTGGGGCTGATCCTCGGAGTCCCCTCACGCCGCCTGCTCGGCGACTACCTCGCGATCGTCACGCTCTTCTTCGGCCAGGCATTCGTCGTCTTCGTCAACGCGGCCAACCCGAGGAACCTGACTGGCGGGCCGAACGGCCTCGCGGACATCGACCCGAACGACCTCTTCGGCTACGAGCTCGTCACGCGAAAGCAGCAGTACTGGTTCATTCTCGGCGTCACCGTCGCCGTGCTCGTCGCGTTGTACTTCCTGAGCGAATCGCGGACGGGCCGCGCCTGGCGGGCGCTCCGGGAGGACCCGCTCGCCGCCGAGGCCATGAGCATCCCGGTGAACCGTCTCAAGCTGATGGCGTTCGCCTTCGGCGCCGCGATCGCCGGCCTCGCCGGGTGCCTCTTCGCCGCCGTCCTCACCGCAGTGACCTCCGGGAACTTCGCCCTGCCGATCCTGATCACGATCTACGCCGTCGTGATCCTGGGCGGGATCGGCAGCCTGACCGGGGTCGTGATCGGCGCGATCGTGATCAACGTCTCCTTCCAGTTCCTCGCGCCGGAGAACTCGCAGGTGAACGCGCGGATTCTGTTCTACGCCGCCGTGATCCTGCTGCTCGCGCTGGGCGTCAAGCCGCTGTGGCGGTTCGCGCTCGTGCTCGGCGGGGCGGTCGTCTTCGGGTTCGCCGCCCACGCGATCGCCTCTGCCTCCTCGGCCACCTGGACGAACGGCGCGGTGGTCGAGGGCGGGCGGCTGGCCCATCTGATTTCGGACTGGGTGATCATCCCGACCGGACACGAGCGCTTCGCGAACGCCGCCTACATCGCGCTCGTCGTCCTGGTCGTGGTGGTGACGCGGATCCGCGGCTGGCTCCAGACGGCACTCCTGATCCCGACCGTCTACCTGACCGCGGTCGTCTGGGAAACGAGCTTCGTGGAGGAGCCGGCCGTCGCCCGCTGGATCCTCTTCGGCGCGCTCCTCGTATTCCTGATGACGGTCAGGCCCCAGGGCCTGCTCGGGACACCGCGTGTGGAGATCGTGTGAGCGAGACCGAGGCGCCCCGCCGGCCGCTGCTCGAGCTGAAGCAGGTCACCAAGACCTTCGGCGGCCTCACCGTGGCCGACCACCTCGACCTCGAGGTGAACGAGGGCGAGATCGTGAGCCTGATCGGCCCGAACGGCGCCGGCAAGACGACGGCGTTCAACCTGATCACCGGTCTGTACCGGCCGGACTCCGGCGAGATCCTCTTCGAGGGCCGCGACCTCGTCGGGCTGCCGCCACATAAGATCACGCAACTGGGCATCGCCAGGACGTTCCAGACGCTCCGTCTGTTCCTGAACATGACGGTGAAGGAGAACGTGATGGCGGCGGCCTACGGCCATACGAAATCGACCCCCTTCGAGTCGATCTTCCGCCTGCCCCGCGCGCGCCGCGAGGAGCGCGAGATCGCCGCGCTCGCGGAGGAGAAGCTCGCCTTCTTCGGCCAGCGGCTGGCCGGCTACCGCCACGAGCAACAGGCGTACAACCTTTCGTATGCGAACCGGCGCCGGCTCGAGATCGCCCGCGCAATGGCGACGACCCCGAAGCTCCTCCTGCTGGACGAGCCGGCCGCCGGGATGAACCCGAACGAGACGCTCGAGTTGACGGAACTGATCGGGCGGCTTCGCACCGAGGGCGGCTACACCGTGCTCGTGATCGAGCACGACATGCACGTGGTCGAGGGGATCTCGGACCGGGTGATCGCGCTCGACCACGGCGTCAAGATCGCCGAGGGCTCGTACGACCAGGTGGCGACGAACGTGCTCGTGATCGAGGCCTACCTCGGCCTCGAGGGGGCGGCGTCGGCATGAGCGCCCTGCTGCGCCTGCGGGACGTCGACACCTACTACGGCGAGATCCACATCCTCCAGAGACTCTCCATCGAGATCGGCGCAGGCGAGCTCGTCTGCCTCCTCGGCGGCAACGCGTCGGGCAAGTCGACCACGCTGAAGACGATCCTCGGGCTCGTCCGTCCCCGCGTCGGCACAGTCGAGCTGGACGGCGAGGACGTGACGTCGCGACCCACGAGCTATCGGATCTCGCGCGGGCTCGCGATCGTGCCTGAGAACCGGCGCCTGTTCGCGCCGATGTCGGTGCTCGAGAACCTCGAGATGGGCGCGTACCTGAACAGAAGCCGCTTCAACGAGAACCTGGAACGGGTCTTCGAGCTCTTCCCCGTACTGAAGGACCGCCGCAAGCAGCTGGCGGGGACGCTGTCGGGCGGCGAGCAACAGATGGTCGCGATGGGGCGCGCACTGATGTCGGACCCGAAGCTCCTGCTGATGGACGAGCCCTCGATGGGCCTTGCGCCGATCCTCGTCGAGCGCAACTTCGAGATCATCCAGCAGGTCCATGAGGCGGGGGTCGCCGTTCTCGTCGTCGAGCAGAACGCGAACGTCTCGCTCTCGATCGCCGACCGCGGCTATGTGCTCCAGACGGGGCGGATCGTGCTCGCCGACTCGGCGAAGGCGCTGCTCGCGAACGAGGACCTGCGCAAGGCGTACCTGGGGCGATGACCCGGCCCGTGTCATCCGGCCCGTTGCCGGACCGGATCCGGCACCGGTTCCCGATCTTCGAGCGCCTCGTCTACATCAACACGTGCTCGCAGGGTGCGCTGTCGGACGCCGTGCGCGACTCGTACGAGCAGTACCTCCACGACTGGGAGGAGCAGGGCGCGCCGTGGGACTACTGGGTCGAGCGGGAGGACGCGGCGCGGGCGGCGTTCGCCGGGCTCCTCAACGCCGCCCCGGACGAGGTGGCGGTCACGACCTCGCTGTCGGCCGGCGTCAGCGCGCTCGCGAGCGGCCTGCGTTACGCGCGGCGTTCGAAGATCGTCACGACGGAGCTCGAGTTCCCGACCGTCGGCCAGATCTGGCACGCGCAGGAGTCCCGCGGAGCGCGGGTCGTCCACGTGCCGCTCGACCGGTTCGAGCAGGCGATCGACGACGACACAGCGGTGGTGTCGATCACGCACGTCTCGTACCGGACCGGGGAGATGATCGACGTCAAGGAGGTCGCCCGGCTCGCACACGAGCGCGGCGCGCTCGTCCTGCTGGACGCCTACCAGTCCGTCGGCTCGGTGCCGATCGACGTGAAGGAGCTCGGAGTCGACTTCCTCGCCGCCGGGACGGTCAAGTACCTGCTCGGCTCCGCCGGGCTCGGGTTCTTCTACTGCGGCCGCGACGTCTTCGAGAAGGCGTGGCCGACGGCGACCGGCTGGTTCGCCGACCGGGACATCTTCGAGATGGACATCCACGACTACTCGCCTGCCTCGACAGCGCGGCGATTCCAGGCCGGCACCCCGCCGGTCCCGTCGATCTACGCCGGGATCGCCGGGATCGAGCTGATGCAGTCGATCGGGATCGAGGACACGCGCGAGCACGTGCTGTCTCTGAACGCCCACCTCGTGGCCGGCCTGGACGAGCTCGACGCCACGGTCGTGACGCCGACGAGGCGCGACCGGCACGGCGCGCTGATCTGCGTCAAGTCCAAGGACGTCGAAGCGCTGGTCGCGGCGCTCGGCCGACGCGGCATCGTCACGTCGTCGCGCGACGGCAACGTCCGCATCTCCGCGCACGCGTACAACTCGATCGAGGACGTCGAGGCGGTGCTCCAGGCGCTCGCAGCGAACCGAGAGCTGCTGGCCTAGCGTATTCGCGCGGCGTACCTGCGCCAGACACCGTCGACGCGGACGACGCCGCCGACGCGCTTCCCGCGAGACGTCCTCGGAAGGCGCCACATGCAGGAAGCAGTCCCCGCGGCCCAGCGGCGGCTCGCCGTGCGGAGCGCCTTTCTCCCGACCCTCGCGGAGCAGCTGACGCGCGGCTCCGTGGCGTTCGACACGAGGAGCTGCACCCGGAAGGGCCGGCCGTGTCGCGCCTGCGTCAAGCGCAGCCCGCGGACGGCGAGCGGCGGTCGGGAAGCGACGACCGGCGGGGCGGGCGGAGGAGCGGGCGGCGGTGGCGCCGGTGGCGGAGGCGGGGGCGGCGGTGTCGCGTCGAAGCGGTAGACGTGGACGTCCCAGCGGTCGAACGTGTCCGTGAAGGCGCCGTTTGCGACCGGGATCGAGCGGCCTTCGGTGTAGACGGTGCCGGTCGTGACGGTCGAGGGCAGGCCGCCGACCGTCACCGCCTGGCTGTCGGGGCCGCTCCGCGCCGCGATCACCCAGAGGTCGTTCGGGCTTGAGCCCTCGCGGCTGATCACCTGCGTCGTCGAGTCGCTGCTCGTGAGCGCCTTGGTCGTGCCCGGGTTGACGAGCGCCGGGGCGATCGCGCTGCCTGCGCTGAGCTCGCGGACGAGGTCGCCGAGGACGCCGTTCCAGAACGTCCAGTTCCAGCCGTGCGCCGTGTCGCTCTCGTTCCAGCAGCGGTCGAGGTTGCCGCCGTAGAACGCGAGGCTCCGGGCGCCGTTGATGAGCGCGTCGTAGGCCAGGTAGCGCTCCTGCCGCCGAGTCGGCAGCACGAACTGCGTCGGATCGGCCGGGTTGGAGCTGCCGCTGGCGCACACCTGCAAGGTCGTCCAGACCGCCTGGTTCGGAGTGATCCCGCGGACCCGGTCCGTCCACACGCCGACCTCGTGCAGGTCGGGATCCGGGTCGGTGAAGATCACCGGATAGTGGTCGACGCCGTGGATGTCGGTGACGTCCGAATACGGCGCGAGGTCGGTCGCCGTCCCGCGCGGCGCCTGGATGGTGACCCACAAGTGGCCGTTGTCGGCTGGATCGGCGCACCAGTCCGGCATTCGGTGGGAGGTACCGAGGCAGTAGGCGTACTGCAGCGCAGAGGGCTGGAGCTTCGCCCACCAGGGCTCGTCGGCGCCCTTCCAGAGCGCAACCGCAGAGCCGGAGGGGTCACCCTCGAGGGCGTTTACGACTTCGCGCAGCCGTTGCTCCTTCAGTGAGCCCGGCTTCGCGTCGGCCAGCGTCGCGAGATTCACCCAGGTTGAGGCGCCGCGCGCCGAGGCCGCGCGGTTCCACGCGATCCCGTCCTGGATGTCCGCCGGCAGCCACGGTTCGGAGACGGGCCCGGTCTTGAAGACGTTGACGCCGGCGGAGACGACCTCGTCGAGCCCGTTCGCCCCTGCCGGCGTGGTCGAGTCCAGCTCTGGCCCCTTGGCGAGCACGATCGGGAAGACACGCTTCCCGTCCAGGAGGATCGTCCCGTCGGGCGCGATCGTCGTGTTCGCCGCCGCGGCGGTGCCGGCCGGCAGTGCGACCAGCAGCAGAAATGCGACGAAGGCGAGTTTCAACCCGGACCCCGTCCGTCAGGGTAGCCCGACTTCGCGCTCGCTAGAGCTGGCCGGGTGGGGCGTCTCGGTAGAAGAAGCGCCCGAGGCCGCCGTTCACGATCGCGCCCATCAGCCTCAGGTGATCCTCGAGCAGCCGCGCGTTCTCGAGGCCGCCCGCGTACAGCGGGTCGTAGCCCGCGTCGCGGATCAGCTGCTCGGTCACCTCTCGCGCCTCGTCCTCGGCGGCGAAGAGGTTGCCGGGCGGCACGCGCTGCTCGTCGACCTGGTCGTAGAGCGCCGCGAAGTTGCAGTTGAACGACTTCGCCACCGGGCCGCCGACGATCGACTTCACCTCGTGAGTCAGCGACTCGAACTGCTCGTTCCGCTCGCCGAAGATGTTCGTCGTGTCGACCGCGGTCTTGCCGTCGAGGCCGGAGACCTTGCCGAGCGCGTCTGCGATCTCCGCCCCGGGCACCGAGACGACGACCACGTCCGAATCCGACGCGTCGCCGCCGTCGCGGCCGAGCGTGGTCAC
>DASTHD010000152.1:0-3122 GCA_035605555.1 Gaiellaceae bacterium | reverse complement strand
GCTCTCGAAGCGCATCGAGCGCGGCGACATGGCGGCGAAGCAGCGGATGATCCAGTCGAACCTCCGCCTCGTCGTCTCGATCGCGAAGAACTACCGCAACCAGGGCCTGCCGTTCCTCGACCTGATCCAGGAAGGGACGCTCGGACTGATCCGCGCCGTCGAGAAGTTCGACTGGCGCCGCGGCTACAAGTTCTCCACCTACGCGACGTGGTGGATCCGCCAGGCCGTCGCCAGGGCCCTCGCGGACAAGGCGCGCACGATCCGGATGCCCGTCCACATCGTCGAGCGGCTCCAGAAGCTGAACAAGGCCGAGCGCCTGCTCTGGACGCAGCTCGGGCGCGAGCCGACGCTCGAGGAGGTTGCCGAGGAGGCGAGCCTGCCGATCGAGCAGGCCAAGGAGGTCAAGGCGGCTGCGCATGCGTCGACGAGCCTCGACCAGCCCGTCGGCGACCAGGACGACGCCGTCTTCGGGGATTTCGTCGCCGGCGACGGGCCGCAGCCGGACGAGCAGGTCGAGGTGATCCTCCGCAGCCAGGCCCTCGCCCGCGCTCTCGCCGACCTCAGCGAGCGCGAGCGAAAGGTGCTCGTCCTCCGCTACGGGCTCGACAACTCCGAGCCGCGGACGCTCGAGGAGATCGGCCGCCGGCTCGACCTGACCCGCGAACGTGTGCGTCAGATCGAGGGCCAGGCGTTGAAGCGCCTTGCGCGCCTCAGCGAGATCGAAACAGTCGCCTAGAGCGACTCGGGCTCAGGCTTCCAGGTAGAACTGCAGCCCCGGCGCGACCGTGCGTAGCTCACGCAGTGCGCGTGACTCCAGCTGACGAACGCGCTCGCGGGTGATCCCGAGCTCCGTTCCGACCTCTTCGAGCGTCTTGGGCGTCTGGCCCTCGAGGCCGAAGCGCATCGTGACGACGCGGCGCATTCGCGGGTTCAGGTGCTCGAGCGCCGCTGCGAGCTCGACCGACCGCAGTAGCTTGGCGGTGGCCGTGTCGGGCCCGTCTTCCTTCGTATCCTCGATCAGGTCGCCGTAGAGGCTCTCGCCATCGCCGACCGGCGTCTCGAGGCTGACCGGGTCTTCGACGAGCTCCATGAGCTCGCGGACGCGCTCAGGCGTGAGACCGCTGTCCTTCGCGACCTCCTCGACCGTCGGGTCGCGGTTCAGCTTCTGCGTCAGGATCCGGCGCGACCGGAGCATCTTGCGCGCCTGCTCGGCGACGTGGACCGGCAGGCGGATCGTCCGGCCCTGGTCCGCGAGCGCGCGCGCGACGGCCTGGCGGATCCACCACGTCGCATAGGTGGAGAGCTTGTAGCCGAGCTTCCAGTCGAACTTCTCGACGGCGCGGATCAGGCCCAGGTTTCCCTCCTGGATCAGGTCGAGCAGCGGGACTCCCGCTCTCGTGTAGTTGCGTGTGATCGACATCACCAGCCGCAGGTTCGACTCGATCAGCTTCGCCTTGGCCGCCTCGTCCCCCGCATCCTTCCGGCGGGCGAGCTCCCGCTCTTCCTCCGCCGTCAGCAGCCGACCGTCGCCGATGGCGCGGACATACAGCTTGAGGGGGTCGCTGAGGGGCGTGCCGTCGGCGGTCTTGGCCGGAGTGTCGTCCTCCTTCTCCTCGACCTCCGGCGTGTCGAGCACGCCGTCTGCGGGCACGACCTCGAGATGGCGCTCCGGAGCCTCGACTTCGAGTTCGGGCTGGGTTTCAGGCAGGGGCCGCGGCTCCATCGCAGGCCATGTATCGGCGCGGTATCCCGCATCCGGGTTCCCCCGATCGAGGGACGGACCGCTTCGAATGGCTAACCGAAGGGAAACCCTTACGTCGTACGAACATTGAGGTCGTAAGCTGTTTTTATGTGTGGTATTGCGGGATATAGCCTCGAGCCCGGCGCCAGGGTCGCCAGGACGCTCGCCGCGCAGGCACTCCTGACCGGAATCGCCGAGCGCGGCGCGGATGCCGTCGGCTATGCCCACCGCTCACCCGGCGGCGCGCCGGTCGTGCACAAGCGCCGAGCTCGGGCGAGCGCGCTTCTCGGCGAGGTGGCGGTGCCCAAGGACGCGTCCGAGGTGCTCGTCCACGTCCGCGACTACACGAAGGGCCACCCGACGATCGACGCGAACAACCACCCCGTTCGCCACGGCGACGTCGTCGGGATCCACAACGGGATCATCGTCAACGACGAGGAGATCTTCGCCGCCCACGGCTTCGAGCGCGACGCGCCCGAGATGACGGTCGACACCGAGGCGATCTTCGCCCTCGCCGAGTCGTACGGGTCCCGCAGCGAGACGCTCGAGGAGCTCCGGGGCTCGATGGCGGCCGCCTGGGTCGACGCGCGGATTCCTGGCGTCGTCTACGTCGCACGCGGCGTGGGTCGCCCGCTCTGGATCGGCCAGTCCCGCTACGGCGTGTTCTTTGCGTCGACCGAGCACGCGCTCGAGGTCTGCGAGTACTTCATGCAGCAGCCGCTGAAGAAGCGCGAGGTGGCGGAGGGCACCCTGCTCTCGCTCGCCGACGGCCGGATCGCGACCGAGAATCGGTTCCGCCCCGACCGCGGCTTCACGGAGACGCCGTTGCCGGCGGTTCGCGCCCCGGGCGAGCGCGAGAGCTGCCTACGCCTGCTGGCGGCGCTTGCGACGGCCGCCTGAGACCTTGCCGTCGCGGCCGACGGTGTAGCCGTCCTCCCCGAGCCGATCGCTGATCAGAAACTGGAACGTCGACCAGGCGCCCCGACGCACGTCGAACATCCGGTAGACCTGCCACTCGGTCAGGAGCTGCGGGTTCTCGCGGCGGGCCGCCGCCCACTCCTGGAACTTCGGCAGATGGCCGAGCTCCAGGGCGAGACTGCTCCCCTGCTCCACGGCGCGTTCGAGCCGCTCCTCCCCCACCGGCACGTCGAACCCGGCTTCCCTGAGCGCATTCGTCAGCGAGCCGAACGTGTGCCAGTAGAGGGACTTCGACGGCATCGAGCGGCGGTGCTCGTCGAGGTCGCGCGCGGTCGGCGTGCGTCCGAGCCTCTCCCCCAGCTCCCGTAGGAGCCGCAGCAGCTCGTCCTTGGTCGCGAACCGCCGCGGGACGAGGCCTGCCGCGCGCTTCGCGGCGTTCCAGCTGCCGAAGTGCTCGATCACC
>DASTHD010000147.1:0-5762 GCA_035605555.1 Gaiellaceae bacterium | reverse complement strand
GGTCGAGCTCGTTCCGGGCGCGGAGCTCGTCGCCGGCCAGGCCGAGACGATCCCGCTCGCCGGCGGCTCCGTCGACGTCGTCTTCGTTGGTGAGGCGTTCCACGTCTTCGACGGGGCGGCCGCGGTCGCCGAGATCGAGCGCGTGCTCCGGCCGAGCGGGAAGCTCGTCCTGCTCTGGAACGTCCCAGGCGGCGCGACCGACCCGTCGGTGAAGGCCGCGGAGCGACTGCTACTGGAGCGCGCGCCGGACGTCCCTTACGACCCGGTCGACCTGAACACGCGCCGCTACTGGTCCGGCGAATGGCGCGCCGCCTTCGACGGCTCCGGGTTCGGTGAGTTGCACGAGGTCCGCCTTTCGAACCCACAAACGATCGACCGCGAGGGGCTTGTCGCGTTCTATGCCTCGATGGGCTGGTTCTCCGAGTTGCCGGACGAGGAGCGGCCGGCGCTGCTCGACCAGGTCCGCTCGCTGCTGCCGGCGGAGGTGTACCGGCGACGGTGGGAGACACGCGCATACTGGACGCGGTTCACCGGACGAAAGGAAAGACCGGCCAGAGATGCCGCCGCACGCTCACCGACCGGTCTGACCGACTAGACGCGGCCGACGGCCCGAATCTTCCACCTCACGCGCTGCGGGTCTCGGCAGCGAGCGACTGCGCTTCCGCGAGGAAGGCGGAGGCACCAACCTCACGGAAGAAGTCGATCGCCTCCGCCAGCTCGGTCTCCAGGCCGTCCCTCGCCGCGAGCACGTACGAGTCCGCCTCGTGTGGTCGGGCACCGATGTCCCTGAAGATCACTGCCGCTCCGAGCGGGTCGTCTCGCCCGAGCGCGAGCCCAGCGTCGCGCCAGCGCGTCGGCACCGGCGTCTCCTCCGCGAGACGGTCGAGCTCCGCCCGGCGTCCGTAGGCATTCAGCAAGATCGCCGCCTCGGGGAACCAGTCGTACGCGAGGTTCAGCTTCAGCCCTTTAGAGCGCTCGACGACCTCGAGCGCAAGCTGCTCTGCGCTGGTCTCGCCCAGCTCCCACAGCAGCCGGCTGTGGAAGGCGAGCGAGGGAATCACGAGCTGCGGGTCGAGCGCGACCCGGCTGACGTCGAGGGCGGTGGACGTGTCCGCCAACGCTCCCTCGCGATCGCCGCGTGCGAACCGCATCCGGCCCCGGTACCACCTGAACACCGGTTCGAGATAGTGGCCCGTCCCTTCCTCGGAGTCGGCGATCCATCGGTCGGCCGTTGCGACGGCAGCGTCCCAGCGGCCGGCGAGGTAGTCGAGCCGAATCTCCTGCGCTTCCAGCCAGCGGTGCCAGTCAACCCCGCCGTAGCGCTTCCACCCTTCGCGCATGCGGCGCGCAGTCGCGGCCGACTCTTCGAGGCGGCCGAGGTTGAAGTAGGCGTCGGCCAGGTTGTTCAACGGCCGCTGGACGTTCGCCGAGTTGACCTCTTCGAACAGCTGGATGCTCTCCTCCATCAGCGGGATGCCGGCCGGATCGCCTTGCATCCTGAGCAGGGAGCCCCGCGCGCTCAGGACCTGGGCGCGAAGCTCCTTCAGGCCCAGCTGCTCCGCCATCGCCAGCGCCTCTTCGCCCACCGCTGCAGCCTCGCGGTCTCTCTGGGCGAGGAAGTACAGCCGGAAAAGCCCCGTATAGACGCGCGCCTTCGGCTCCGACACCGGGAGATCCGACGCCAGCTCCGCCGCCCGCTCGAGGCTCTCGGCCACCTCCTCCCCACGGCCGAGGTTCCAAAGGACCTCGGCGAGGATGATCTCCGCGACGGCGGCGCCGGCCGGGTCCCCGGCGGCGAGCAGCGCATCCCGCGCGACCGCGCCGTCCCGTTCGTCCCAGATATCCGCGTTCGAGCGCTGATCGGCAAGCGCCAGAAGCAACCGCGGACGGTCCGGATCGTCCTCGGGCCAGAGCTCGAGCGCTCGCTCGGTGTGCCGGGCGGCGCTCTCGAACGCCTTCAGCGAAGCCGCCCGCTCGCCCGCCTCGCGGAGTGCCAGCCTCGCGGAGCGCCGTAGGTCTCCGTCGTCCGCCCCGGTTGGCAGCGCCTCGAGCGCGCTCAAGTAGTGGTGGGCCCGGAGCTCGGCGTAGTCCTCGGGCCGGCCGACGGACTCGAGCCACGCCGCGGCGCGGCGGTGCTTCTCCGTCCGGTCCGCACGCGGGATCTGGCCGTAGGCGACGTCCCGGACGAGGGTGTGCGCGAAGGCGTACTGCGTGTCGCCCTCCATCGACGACCGTCGCTCGCGCTGTACGAACTGCTTCCGCGCGAGCTCGTGGAGGAGCCCTTCGCTCCGATCGCGGTCGAGCTCGCCGAGCTGCTCGACCGCACCCAGCCAGAAGACCTTGCCGAGAACCGATGCGTCCTGGACGAGCGCTTTCTCGTCACCGCTCAGGGCATCGAGACGCGCGGCGATGAGGCCCTGGACGGATTCCGGAAGCGGGAGGTCGCCCGCGCCGCCGAGCATGCCCCGCTCGAGCGCGATCCGTGCGAACTCCTCGGCATACAGCGGGTTCCCTCCGGCCC
Organism: Gaiellaceae bacterium; assembly: GCA_035605555.1. GTDB lineage: Bacteria > Actinomycetota > Thermoleophilia > Gaiellales > Gaiellaceae > JACDAN01. The sequence goes on along the minus strand of DASTHD010000147.1, from coordinate 3,241 downwards.
GTTCGAGCAGCGCCGTCTGTACCGCAGCCGGGAGCACCGCCCGCTCGAGCAGGCCGTGGACGAGCGTCGCCGTCTCGGCCTCGGTCAGCGGTGAGAGGGAGATCGTGGCTGCGTTGGGCTTGCCGCCGCCCCAGTCGGCGCGGCGGGTCAGGAGCTCGGGTCGCGCAGTGCCGACGACGAGGATCGGAACATCCGTCGCCCAGTCGATCAGGTGGTCGATGAAGTCGAGCAAGCCTTCGTCGGCCCAGTGGAGGTCCTCGACGACGAGCACCAGCGGGTCGAGCTCTGCCAGGCCCTCGAAGAACCGCCGCCAGGCGGCGAAGCTCTCGGCCCGCCGATCCCCGCTTCCCTCCTCGTCGTCCGCAAGGCCGACCAGCGGTTTCAGCTCCCGAAGCACCCACGCCGCGTCGTCCGGCTCCTGCACCGCCTCCTCGACGACCGTCCGGAGCCTGCGGGCCGCCTCCTCCTCGGACTCGCCCTCGAGGATCCCGGCATGCGCCTTGACGATCTCGCCGAGCGCCCAGAACGCGACGCCGTCGCCGTACGGAAGGCACCGTCCCTGGCGCCAGTAAACGAGCTCGGGTCGCCGGTCGATCTCGGCGAAGAGCTCGTACACGAGCCGGCTCTTGCCGATGCCCGGGACTCCGACGAGCGTCACGAGCTGTGGGGAGCGCTCGTGCTGCGCGCGGGCCAGCGTGCTCACGAGCAGCCCCAGCTCCCGCTCGCGCCCGACCAGCGGCGTTCCCGGCTTGTGTGTGACGTCGGCGCCGTAGCGCGAGCGCGCCTGGACGACCTCCCAGACCGGCACCGGCTCCGCCTTCCCCTTCGCGTCAACCGGCGGCGCGTCGCGGTACTCGATCGCCCTCGACGTGGCGTTGTACGTCGTCTCGCCCACCAGGATGCCGTTCACCGGCGCCGCGGTCTGCAGCCGCGAGGCCGTGTTGACCACGTCGCCGGCGACGAGCCCCCGCGCCGCGCCCGGCTCGAACGACACGATCACCTCGCCGGTGTTGACGGCGATCCGCACCTCGAGCTCCTCCTCCTCGCGGATCCAGTCCCGGATCGCAAGCGCCGCGCGCACAGCGCGCTCGGCGTCGTCCTCGTGAGCAACCGGCGCGCCGAAGACGGCCATCACCGCGTCGCCGATGAACTTCTCGACCGTCCCGCCCCGCTGCTCGAGCTCAGAGCGGAGCCGGTCGTGGAAGGGACGCAGGATCGCCTCGACCTCCTCAGGGTCGAGCGTCTCGGTTCGGGCGGTGAAGCCGACGAGGTCGGCGAAGAGCACGCTCACCACCTTGCGCTCCCGTCTCCCGGCGCCGGTCATGACGCAGCTACTTGATCCGCTCGACCGTGTAGCCCCAGCTCGCCATCTCGTCGAGGAGGACGGCGCAGTGCTCCTGGTCGCGGGTGATCAGGGTCAGCTCCACCTCCGTCTCGGCGACCGGGAGCTCCATCCCCTCACGGTGGTGCTCGACCGAGACGACGTTGCCCCGCGCCTCCGCGATCAGCCCGAGCAACTTCACGAGCTCGCCCGGCCGGTCGGGGATCCGGGTCCGGATCACGAGGTAGCGGCCGCCGAGCGTGAGCCCGTGCCGCATCACCGAGATCAGGAGCGTCGGGTCGATGTTCCCGCCGGAAAGTACGACCGCCACGGGGCCCGAGCCGCCGACTTTGCCCTCGAGCAGCACGGCGACGCCGACCGCGCCGGCACCCTCGACGACGAGCTTCGCGCGCTCGAGCAGCAGCACGATCGCCTCGCTGATCACCTCGTCGTCGACGTCGACCATCTCGTCCAGCACGTCGTCGAGGATCGACGTCGTGAGCTCGCCCGGGTGCTTGACGAAGATGCCGTCGGCGATCGTGAATCCCGTCTTGCCCGCCTGCACGCCGACGATCCGGAGATCGGGCTTGCTCGCCCGCAGGGCGAGCGCGATCCCAGAGGCGAGCCCGCCGCCGCCGACGGGGATGACGACCGTTCCGGCGTCGGGCACCTGGTCCGCGAGCTCGAGGCCGATCGTCCCCTGCCCGGCGATCACGATCGGGTCTTCGAACGGATGGACGAAGGTGGCGCCGGTTTCCTCGACGTCCGCCCTGGCGGCCGCCATGGCGTCCTCGAACCGGTCGCCGCCCATGATCAGCTCGGAGCCGTAGGTGCGACACGCTTCGACCTTCGCCATCGGGGCGTCCTGGGGGACGTAGATGCGGGCCGGGATGCCGGCGTTTCGCGCGGCCCACGCGACCGCCTGGCCGTGGTTCCCGGCGCTCGCCGCGACCACGCCGGCGGAGCGCTCGTCCGGCGAGAGCGTGGCGATCCGGTTGACCGCGCCGCGGACCTTGAAGGCGCCGGTCCGCTGGAGGTTCTCGGCTTTCAGCCAGACGTCGCGCCCGGCGACCCGCGAGAACGTCTCCGAGCCGTAGACCGGCGTGACCCGCGCGATACCGGCGAGTCGGCTGCGGGCCTCCTGGATGTCAGCGAGGGTGGGACCTGTTTCCGTCCACATCGACCTTGAACACCTTCTCAAGTATCTCGCGCACGGCCGTGAGCGGGTCGAGCCGCCGCTCCTGCACCTCGTCCAGCAGCCGCCGCAGCTCGGGGTCGTCGGCCACCGCACGCTCGAGGTGGCTCTTCGCCCGCGCCGAGGCGACGGAGAAGACTTCGCCGGCGAGGTTCCGCCGCCGCCGCTCCTCGAGCAGGCCGTCGGACTCGAGATGCGCCCGGTGCTCGGCGATCTTCTCCCAGAGCGTCTCGATTCCCTCCCCCGTCACCGCTTCGGTGAGGACGATCGGCGGGCGCCAGCCGCGCTCGGTGTCCAGCGCGAGGATCGACCGCACCTCGTTCAGCATCGTCTTCGCGGCAGGGTGGTCCTTCTTGTTGATCGCGATCACGTCGGGGATCTCCATGATTCCCGCCTTCAGCGCCTGGATCGAGTCACCCGAGCCGGGCATCAGGACGAGCAGCACCGTGTCGGCGATCCCGATCACCTCGACTTCGCTCTGACCGGTGCCGACCGTCTCCACGAAGACGATGTCTTTGCCGGCCGCGTCCAGGACGAGCAGCGCCTGGAGGGTGGCCTCGGCCAGCCCGCCGAGGTGGCCGCGGGTGCCCATCGAGCGGATGAAGACGCCCGGGTCGAGGAAGTGGTCGGCGAGACGGATGCGGTCGCCGAGCAGCGCTCCTCGCGAGAAGGGGCTCGACGGGTCGACGGAGACGACGCCGACAGTGCGCTCTGCCTCCCTGATG
>DASTHD010000125.1:0-3799 GCA_035605555.1 Gaiellaceae bacterium | reverse complement strand
CTGGTCGAACTGCGGCCCGGAGACGCCGAAGTCGAAGCGCGTCAGCGCGTTGATCCAGATCCCGATCTCGACCAGGGCGGCGAGCAGCGCGAGCGAGCCGGCGGCGCGGTCCGCGAGCGGCAGGAGCCAGACGACGAGCGCGGCGGCGAGCGGCAGGACGATCAGGATCGTCGCGAGCCAGTCGGTCATCAGGCCCGCACCGCCAGGAAGACGAGGGCCAGGAGCGCGGCGCCTCCGCCGAGCGCGAGCGCGTACGTCCGCAGCAGCCCGGTCTCCAGCCCGCTCACCCGGGTGGCGAGCAGACGTGTCCCCTCCGAGAGCTCCCGGATAGAGCCGCTGATGATCGGTCCCTCGACGAAGCGGATCGCCGCAGCGGCGATCCAGGAGGCGGGCCGGTAGAACGCGTAGTCGTAGGCCGTGTCGAAATAGAACTTCTCTTCCAGCAGCCGCTGGATCGCCGCCGGTCGAGGCACCTCGACCCGGCGGGCGGAGAAGACGGCCCAGGCGAGCAGGATCCCGGCCAGCCCGAGGGCGACGGCGAGGATGCTCGTCCATAGCTCCTGCATGCCGCTCGGTTCGATCCCCGGGGCCGCCACCGGCTCGAGGAAGTCGGTGATCGGGGTCCAGAACGGTGAGAACTGGATCCAGCCACCGAAGGCCGCCAGCACGGCGAGCGCGCCCACCGTCCACGCCATCCAGAGGGCCGGCATCGTCGTCCCCGGCCGGTGGAGGTGCTCGCGCGCGTACGGAGAGGGCTCGCCACCGAAGACGATGAAGATCAGGCGGAAGGCGTAGAGGCCGGTGAGGAAGGTCCCGACGAGGCAGGCGAGCCAGAGCAGGACGCCGTAGCCGCCGGCGTCGAGCAGCGACGCAATCAAGGGGTCCTTGGAGAAGAACCCGGACAGCGGCGGAATCCCCGCCAGCGCGAGCGCCCCGACGAGCATCACGGCGTAGGTCCGCGGCAGCGTGCGGCCGAGGCCGCCCATCTTCCGCATGTCCTGCTCGTTGAGGAGCGCGTGGATGACGATGCCGGCCCCGAGGAAGAGCAGCGCCTTGAAGAAGGCGTGCGTCATCAGGTGGAACATGGCGTTCGGATAGGCCGTCATCCCGGCGCCGACGAACATGTAGCCGATCTGCGACATCGTCGAGTAGGCGATCACGCGCTTGATGTCGACCTGGACGAGCGCGATCAGCCCGGCGACGAGAAGCGTGAGCGCACCGAGCCCCGCCGCCAGCTTCTGGATCCCGGGCGTCTGCTCGAAGATCGGGTTCAGGCGGACGAGCATGTAGACGCCCGCCGTCACCATCGTGGCGGCGTGGATCAGCGCGCTGACGGGCGTCGGGCCCTCCATCGCGTCCGGGAGCCAGGTCTGGAGCGGGATCTGGGCCGACTTCGCGACGGCGCCGCCGAGCAGGCCGAGCGAGATCAACGTGATCGCCCAGCCGCCGATTCCGTCGATCCCGGCGAAGACGCCGCCGTACTCGAGAGTGCCGAGCCGTTGCAGCACGAGGAACAGCGCGAGCACCATGGTGGCGTCGCCGAACGCGTTCATGATGAACGCCTTCTTCGCGGCGGCGATCGCCTCCGGCCGCTCCTGGTAGTACCCGATCAGGAGGTACGAGCAGAGGCCGACGAGGCCCCAGCCGGCGAGCAGGATCAGCAGATCACCGCTCTGGACGAGCAGCAGCATCGAGAAGACGAACAGCGACATGTAGGCGAAGAAGCGCCGCTCCTCGTCCTCACCGTCCATGTAGCCGATCGAGTAGGCGACGATCAGGAAGCCGACGCCGGAGACGACGAGCATCATGAAGATCGAGAGCGGGTCGACGAGGATCCGGAGGCCGACCTGCAAGTCGCCCGCGGTCAGCCAGGTCCACAGCGTCGACGTGTGGGACCGCTCCTCGGGGTGTTCGTTCAGCAGCTCGAAGAAGGCGATCAGCGCGGTGACGAAGGAGACGAGCACCGAGAGCGTTGCGAGATAGCCCGCCTGTCGCCTCGTGATCCACGTCCCGCCGAGCGTGATCAGCGCGGCTGCGCCGAGCGGGGCGAGCAGCGTGATCCAGGAGGCGGCGATCATCCGCGCAGCGTGCTCAGCCGGTCGACGTCGAGCGGGAGCCGGTTGCGGTTCAGGGCGACGATCAGGCCGAGACCGACGACCACCTCCGAGGCCGCGACCGCCATCACCGCCAGCGCGAACACCTGGCCGGCGGTGTCGCCGAGGTGGCGCGCGAACCCGATCAGGGCCAGGTTGGCGGCGTTGAGCATGATCTCGAGCGAGAGGAGCACGATCAGGGGGTTGCGCCGCAGCAGCACTCCCAGCGCTCCGGTCGCGAACAGGAACGCGGACGTGACGATGTACCAGCTGACGTCGGGGCCCATCACGGCTCGCGCCGCTCCCGCTCGCTGCCGAGGATCACCCCGCCGGCGGCCGCGACGAGCAGGACGATCGAAGTGATCTCGAAGGCGAGGAGGTGGTTCGTCAGGAAGACCTCGCCGATCTCCGACGGTGAGCCGAAGTTCGGGCCGACGTCGGCGGCGCTCTCGAGCCGGCCGCTCGTCGTCAGCCCGAGGGCGACGACGACGTTCACGAGGATCGCGCCCGCCGCGATGACCGCGGCGAGCCGCTGCGAACTCGGTCCTCCCGCAAGCGGCGCGTCGGCGTGACTCCCGATGTAGGCGATCACGAACAGGAACATCACCATCACGGCGCCGGCGTAGACGAGCACCTGCGCCGCGGCGACGAACTCCGCCGACAGCAGCAGGTAGAGGACGGCCAGGGAGGCGAGGTTCGCGATCAGCGCGAGTGCCGAGAAGAAGGGGTTCGAGAAGCTGATCACGGCGAGCCCGGAGCCGAGGCACGCGATGGCAGCCACGACCCAGATCGCCCAGACGAGGACGTTGCCCATCAGGAGCTCGCCTTGTAGGCGGGGATCGGCGTGTCGTAGAGGTCGCGGTCGGCGACCGGCATGCGCTTCACCGGCGGGGCGAGCAGCATGTCCTTCGTGTAGATCATGTCGTCGCGCGAGTACTCCGAGAGCTCGTACTCGGCCTCGAGCGTGATCGCGTCGAACGGGCAGGCGACCTCGCAGTAGCCGCAGAAGATGCAGCGGCTGAGGTTGATCTCGTAGATGCGGGCGTACCTCTCGCCGGGCGAGACGCGGTTCGTCGGCGTGTTCTCCTCCGCGACGACGCGGATGCAGTCCGCCGGGCAGGCGGCGGCGCAAAGGGAGCAGCCGACGCACTTCTCAAGGCCGTTCGAGTGGCGCCAGAGCCGGTGACGGCCGCGGAACCGCGGGAAGACCGGCCGCTTCTCCTCCGGGTACTGCTGCGTGATCGGCTTGCGGAAGAGCTGCTTCAGCGTGACCGCAAAGCCCTTGGCGGTATCAAAGGGCTGCGGGCTCATCTCAGATCGCCACCACCAGGGCGGCGGTGACGAGCGCGTTGATCGTCGCCACCGGCAGGAGCACCTTCCAGCCGAACGCCATCAGCTGGTCGTAGCGCAGGCGCGGGACCGTCGTTCGCAACCAGATGAAGATGAAGATCACGAGCAGGAGCTTGAGCAGGAACCAGAGCGGCCCGAGGGTCCCGAACGGGCCGAGCCAGCCGCCGAAGAAGAGCGTCACGCAGAGGGCCGAGAGGACGATCATGTTGATGTACTCGGCCATCGAGAAGAGGCCGAAGCGCATGCCGCTGTACTCGGTCAGGTAGCCCGCTACGAGCTCGGTCTCGGCCTCGGGCAGGTCGAAGGGCGCGCGGTTCGTCTCGGCGATCCCGGCGATGAAGAAGACGAGCAGGCCG
>DASTHD010000116.1:0-2866 GCA_035605555.1 Gaiellaceae bacterium | reverse complement strand
GAACCTGAAGGAGACCCCATGAACGCGCTCACCCGTTTCGTGCTCGACCACAAGCGACTCGTGCTCGGGTTCTGGCTCGCCGTGACGATCGCCGCCTTTGCTGCGATCGGACCGGCAGGCAGCTCGTTGTCACAGCAGTTCGACATCCCCGGACGGGAGGGCTTCGAAACGAACAAGGAGCTCGCCGAGATCTACGGCGCCGGCGGCGACGTCGCGCCGATCGTGCCCGTGGTGACGCTCGCGGAGGGGAAGACGGTCGATTCGCCGGGCGTGCGGGCGGAGCTTGCTGAGGCGCTGGCGAAGGTAGAGGCGGCGCTGCCAGAGTCGACCAGCGCCTCGTTTGCCTCGACCGGCGACCGGGCGTTCGTCTCCGACGATGGCCGAACCACCTTCGCGCTCGTCTACATCCCGGCCAAGGGCGGCGTCGACCCGGGGCTGGAGGAGGCCCGTTCGGCGCAGGCCGCGCTCGACGGCGTCACCGTCGGCGGATCCCCGGTCGAGGTGACCGGGCTCGACGCGCTCCGGGCCTCCGCCGGGGATATCGAGGGGGCTGGCGCCGGCGTCGTGCTGGGGACGCTGCTGGCGGCGCTGGGCGCGCTGCTCGTCCTCGCCTTCGTCTTCCGCTCGTTCATGGCTCTTGTGCCGCTCTTGATGGCGCTGGTTGCGATCCCCACGACGTTCCTGCTGGTCTGGCCGCTCGCGAGCGTGACCGACGTCTCGGTGATCGTCCAGTTCCTCGTCGGGCTGATCGGGCTCGGGATTGCGATCGACTACGCGCTCCTCGTCGTCGTCCGCTGGCGCGAGGAACGGCAGCAGCCGGGCGTCTCCAACGAGATGGCGGTGCGGAACGCGATGCAGCACGCCGGTACCGCCGTCGTCTTCAGCGGTACGACCGTGGCGATCTCGTTGCTCGCGCTGCTCGCGCTGCCCGTGCCGTTCATGCGCAGCATCGGCGTCGCCGGGCTGATGATCGCGCTGGTCAGTGTCGCGGTGGCTGTCACGTTGCTGCCGGTCGTGTTGGCGACGATCGGGCCACGGGTCGACTGGCCGCGGAACCGACGCGACGCGCAGGCGAGTCGTGGCTGGTCTGCCTGGGCGCGTCTGATCGTGCGCTACCGCTGGCCCGCAGCCGTCACCTCGACCGCCGTGCTGGTGGCGCTGGTGGTAGCGGCTGCGAATATCCAGCTCGGGAACCCACTCGCCGCGTCGCTCTCGAAGGAGGGACCTGCTCGCTCGGGCCTCGAGAATCTGGAGGACTCCGGGATCGGCACTGGGCCGCTCTCGCCCTTCGACGCGCTCGTTCGCTCAGGCGACCCCGGCGCTGTCGCGCAGGCATTCGCACAGGTCGACGGTGTCCGCAGCGCCGCAGCGCCGGTCGAGTGGCGGCGAGACGGGACGGCGATCGTCGTTGTGTTCCCGACTGCGGATGGGAACTCGCCGGCGGGCCGAGAGACGCTCGAGCGCCTGCGCGCAGACGCGGAGGCGCTACCGGCCGAGGTGACGATCGGTGGGGAGGCGGCGCAGGGCGCGGACTTCCTCGAGGCCGTCTACGGCAGTTTCCCGTTGATGGTCGCGCTGATCTCGATCCTCACCTTCATTCTGCTCGCGCGCGCGTTCCGCTCGCTGGTCCTGCCGCTGAAGGCCGTCCTCCTGAACCTGCTCTCCGTCGCAGCCGCCTGGGGGCTGATCGTGCTCGTCTACCAGAAGGGCTTCGGCTCCGAAACGATCTGGGGGATCGAGGCGACGCAGGCGATCAACGTCGAGCTGCCGGTCGTCATCTTCGCCTTCCTGTTCGGCATCTCGATGGACTATGAGGTCTTCATCATCAGCCGGATGCGGGAGGCGTACGACCGCACCGGCTCCACCGAAACCGCCATCGTCGAGGGGATCGGACGCACCGGCCGCCTCGTCACGAGCGCCGCGCTGATCCTCTTCCTCGCGTTCGTTGCCTTCGCACTCCAGCCCGGCACTGAGGTCAAGATCTTCGCCACTGCGCTCGGCGCCGGCATCCTGATCGACGCCACCATCATCCGCGGCGTCCTCGCGCCGGCCGCCGTCGCGCTCTTCGGCCGCTGGAACTGGTGGCTGCCGGACTGGGCCGCACGCCTCCTCCGCGTCGAGCCGTCGCCCATGCAGCCGGAGGAGACTCCCACGTCCGTTCCGCAGCCGGTATAGGTCTACCAGCTACTAGCTGAGAGGGGGACTCCGCCCCCTCTCAGCTTCGAGCCCGCCTACGCGCTTCCACCACCGCCTATTCGCATCGAAGGAGCAACACGAACATGAGCTCCGGGCGGCGCCGGGCTCGCCGTCCGTGCGGTCCCAGCCGAAGCTCCGGTGTTCGACGCGCGGCGCGTTCGTGAACTCGCGCTCGAAGAGCTCTTCCCAGCGCGGCCCGTCGCCGGAGCGCGGCGCTTCGTCGAAGAGCAGCAGGTTGCCGGAAGGAGTTCCTCGAGCGCGGCTACGAGCTCGACGAGAGCATCGCGCTCGTGGCCGAGGCGAAGCAAGTCCAGCCGCACCCGCGCGCGAACCGCGACGTCGAGATCCGCGCGCTCGACCCGAACGGCGACGACAAGCTCTGGGAAGCGGTGCTCGAGCTGCAGGTCGCAGAGCGCGAGGAAGGGCGTGAGGAGGAGGAGAGCTACCGCGCGTTTGCGCGAGCACGGCTCCACGACCGCCGAACGCTCTTCCGCACGGGCCGCGGCGCCTGGTACGTCGCGCTCGACCCTTCCACCGAAGACGTGACGGCGAGCTGCGGCATCGTCGTCACCGCCGGCCGCGGGCGCTTCCAAGCCGTCGAAACGGCGGCCGCCTACCAGCGCCGCGGGATCTGCTCGAGGCTCCTCGTTGAGGCCGCGCGCCACGCCAC
>DASTHD010000101.1:0-18449 GCA_035605555.1 Gaiellaceae bacterium | reverse complement strand
GCGCATCGAAGACGAGTTCGCGGACTTGCAGGAGCGCATCGCCGAGCTGCGTGCGATCCTCGGCGACGAGGCGCGGATCGACGCCCTGATCCGCGAGGAGCTGCTCGAGATCAAGTCCATCTACGGGAAGAACGACGACCGGCGCACGGAGATCGGCGCTGCCGAGGGAGAGCTCGAGCTCGAGGACCTGATCGCGGAAGAGGACATGGTGATCGCGATCACGCGCTCCGGCTACATCAAGCGGCTACCGGTCGACACCTACCGCGAGCAGCGCCGCGGCGGGATCGGCGTGATGGGGATGGACCTCAAGGACGAGGACTACATCGAGCACCTGTTCGTGGCCTCGACCCACGACTACATCCTCTTCTTCACCTCCGTCGGCAAGGTCTACCGCCTCAAGGTGCACGAGCTGCCGCTCGGGACACGCCAGGCCAAGGGGCGGGCGATCGCGAACTTCCTGCCGTTCGCTCAGGGCGAGACGATCCGCGCTGTGATCGCCACCCGGGACTTCAAGGAGGCCGAGTATCTCGTCGCCGCAACGAAGGGCGGCGTGGTCAAGAAGACGCGCTTCGAGGAGTACAACACCCCGCTGAAGGCCGACGGGATCATCGCGATCAACCTCCGTGAGGGCGACGAGCTGATCGGCGTCGTCCACACCGACGGCGACGACGACATCTTGATGGTCTCGCGCAAGGGTCAGGCGATTCGGTTCCACGAGGCTGACGCGCGGCCGTTGGGCCGGGCGACCGGCGGCGTCCGGGGCATGAACCTGCGGAAGGGCGACGAGGTGATCGAGATCGACCGGGCCGAGAACGACGCGGAGCTCCTGGTCGTGACGGAGAACGGCTACGGCAAGCGCACGCGGATCGACGAATATCCCGTCAAGGGCCGCGGCGGCCTGGGGGTCAAGACCGTGCAGCTGACGGAGGCCAAGGGCCAGCTCGCCGGCGCCCGCGTCGTCCGCGACGGCTACCAGGTGATGCTGATCTCGACCGGCGGCACGGTGATCCGGATGCCGGTCGACGGGATCCGCCGCGCGGGCCGCTCGACGCAGGGCGTGATCGTGATGCGGCTCCGCGAGGACGAGCGGGTTTCGGCCCTCGCGCCGGTGGTGGAATCCGCGGCCGACGCCGACGCGGTCGTCGCCGAGGGCGACGGCGCCGCGCCCGAGCCCACCGCCGCGGATTAGCCCGTCTGCGTCAATTGACGGGAGTTTCCGGCCGTTTTCGGTCGATTTACCCTTCCCAACGTGGGGGCAACGGGTTATCTTCATGTGGGGTCGGAATTGCGATCAACCAAGGGTGTATATGCCTCCAAGCACACAAGCGGATCTGCTCGAGCCGATTGATCTCGCGAAACACCTCGACAAGGTCGAGCTGTACCTCGGCCAGGTGTGCCAGATCGCGGGAATCTCGAAAATGCAGCTCGACTACTGGACGAACAAGGCGCAGATCCCCACGAAGGGCCGCAAGCAGCGCATCTACGACATGGATGCGGTCGAGACCGTGATGCTGATCAAGCAGGCAAAGGACAAGGGCCTGAACCTCGGAGCGGCGATCGAGGCGGCACGCCGTTTCCGCGAGCGCGAGCGCGGCAGCATGCCACCGCAGGTGGCTGCATCCGGGCTCAACTCGTAGTTCGCAGCCGTTCCGCCGCCCGCTCCGGCGGCATCACGTTGACGTAGACCCCTGCCCCGAGCTCGATTCCGGCGAGCGCGGTGAGGCGCGGCACGAAATGGAGGTGCCACGGGGGCCCGGGATGGAGCCACGCGTTCCAGGGCCGGAGGCCTTCGAGGCGCTGAAGCCGTTGCACGAGGTCGCGGAGCAGAAGTAGCCCGTCGGCCAGCTCGCCCTCCCGGTCGCGCGGTGCGATCAGGCTCTCGTACGGCGCCGCACCCAGGGGGTGGACCGCCGCCAGGACGTCGCCGCGGTGAAGCAGGGGGTAGCGCTCGAGGAGTCGCGGCAACTCGGACGTCGGCTCCTCCGGCAGCTCGAGCCAGACGAGCTGCGAGTGGCTGTGCGGAAGGCTCGAGCCCGCGAGGCGCCCCTCGTTGACGAGCGCGAGCGCCGGCCTGCCTTCGTCGGACATGCGCCGTTCCCAGGCTTCGGCGACGAGCGCGACGTGCTCGTCGTCCAGCTCGGCGAAGGAGCGGACGTGCTCCGGCGAGTGGATCACCACCTCCTGGCGGTCGAAGGCCGGGTACAGGTTCGGGACGACGCGGACCTGCCACGGATCGCCGAGCCGGAGCGTCTCCGGAGGGGTGCGGTCCTCGCGGCCGGCGTCGAAGGGACAGCGCTCGAGCTCGTCCTCCGTCGGCGACTCGAGCTCGGGCAGCCAGGCGCCGGGCCGGTCGCTCCGCCCGGGCGCGTAGACGACCTTCCGGCCGGTGAGCGGGTCTGTCCGGAGGTCGGTCAGCTCTGACGGCTGGTGTCCGAGCCCTCGATCAGCGGGCGGAAGAGCTCGATCGGCAGCGGCAGGATGATCGTGGACGAGCGTTCTGAGCTCATCTCGAGCATCGTCTGCAGGAAACGCAGCTGCAGGGTAATCGCGTTGCCGCTCATCACGTCTGCGGCCTCGCGCAGCTTCTGGGATGCTTGGAACTCGCCTTCGGCCGCGATCACCTTGGCGCGTCGCTCGCGCTCGGCCTCCGCCTGACGCGCCATTGCCCGCTGCATTCCGGTCGGGATCTCGACGTCCTTGACCTCGACGATCGAGACCTTGACACCCCAGGGAGAGGTGGCCTCGTCGATGATCTGTTGCAGGATCGCGTTGATCTTGTCCCGCTCGGACAGAAGCTCGTCGAGGACGTGCTGGCCGAGCACGCTTCGCAGCGTCGTCTGGGCGATCTGTGACGTCGCGACCATGAAGTTCTCGACCTGCACGATCGCCCTTTCCGGGTCGATGATCCGGAAATAGGCGACGGCGTTCACGCGGACCGGCACGTTGTCCTTCGTGATCACCTCCTGCGGCGGGACGTTCAGCGTCACCGTCCGCAGGTCGACACGCACCATCTTGTCGACGACCGGGATCAGCAGGAAGAGGCCCGGCCCCTTCGGCGGCGACTTCAGCCTTCCGAGGCGGAAGATGACGCCCCGCTCGTACTCCCGCGCCACCCGGACCGACGCCGACAGCAACAGGATGAAGATGACCGCGATTGCCGCGAGGGCGATCAGGTAGGCCACGGCCGGATCCTACGTGGGGGCGACCATGAGCGTCAGGCTGTCGTCGAGCTCCTCGACGCGGACCTCGCGGCCGCGCTCGACGGCGGCGCCGTTGGAGGCCCGCGCCTTCCAGAGCTCGCCGTGCACGAAGACGAGGCCTTCGGGATCGAGCGTCTGGCGCACGACGCCCACCTGGCCGATCAGGTCGGACTGGCCGGTCACGACGGGTGCCCGGCGGGCCTGAACGATCTTCATGGCCGCCAGGCCCGTTGCGAGGGCGAGGGTGGCGGCGATTGCGAACGCGACCTTGCTCGACACCTGGTACGCGCTCCCGGCGGGGTCGAACAGCATCAGCGCTCCGATGAAGAAGCAGACCGCGCCCGCCAACGTGAGTGCGCCGTGGCTGGGGAGGAAGAGCTCGGCGCCGAAGAAGCCCGCCGCCAGGATCATCAGCAGCACGCCTGCGGCGCTCACCGGAAGAACCTGGAGCCCGAAGAGCGCGACGATCAGAGAGATCGCCCCGACGGTCCCCGGGAAGATCAGCCCAGGGTTCCAGAGTTCGACGATGATGCCGAGCAGGCCGATCGAGAGCATCAGCGCGATGATGTTCGGGTCGATCAGGAGGTCGAGCGCGCGCTTCCAGAGCGACATCTGCACCTCGTCGATCTGCGCGCCCGCGGTGTGGAGCACGATCCCCTTCGGGACCGTCTTCTGGCCGTCGATCTGGTTCAGGAGCGCGGGCAGCGTCGGCGCGATCGTGTCGATCACGTTCAACCGGAGCGCCTCCCGCGCCGTGAGGTTCGATGCTCGTCGCACCGCAGCGTCGGCCCACTTGACGTTCCGGCCGTGCTCCTTCGCCAGGCCGCGCAGCGAGGCGGCCGCGTCGTTCACGACCTTGCGCCGGAGGTCTCGCTGGATGTCCTCGCCGCCGACGGAGATCGGGGTGGAGGAGCCGATGTTCGTCTGCGGCGCCATCGCGAGGATGTCGCCGGCCTGGCCGATCCAGACGCCGGCCGACGCGGCCCGGGCTCCCTCGGGCGAGACGTAGACGATCACGGGCACCTTCGAGGCGAGCTCCTTCTCGTAGATGTCTTTCATCGCGTCCGACAGCCCGCCCGGGGTGTCGAGCAGGATCACGACGGCGTCGTAGTGCTCCCGGTTGGCCCGGTCGATCTCGCCCGTGACGTAGTCCGCGGTGACCGGGTTGACGTCGTTGTCGAACTCGACGGCCAGCACGCGAGGGGTTGCGGCGGCCGCTGAAGGAACGACGGCCAACGCCGCGAACGCGATCAAAAGTCCCCGCAGAACGCGGCTTTTCACGGTGTAAGGATCGTATCAAGAGGTCTTGCGGCGCCCGAGGGGGGCTGCGACGCTTCGGAGGGGTCGGATGAAGCTACTCGTCGCCGTATCGGTTGCGCTCGCCTTCCCGGCCACCGCTTGGGGCGACGTGACGATGGTGACGCGCGAGCTCCCGGTCGGCGGCGCCCGGACGCTCGCCGCGGCGCCGGCGCCGACGCGCTTCAACATGGTGGGGTTGCACTGGCGCGGGCCGGGGCGGGTGTTTTTCCGCACCAGCGGCGGGCATGGCTGGAGCCGCTGGCACGAGGCGGGCGCCGAGGACGATCTGCCCGACACCGGGACGGATGAGTGGCGCCGCATGCACGGCTGGCGCATCGGCAATCCGTGGTGGACGGGAACGGCCGGGCGGCTCCAGGTCAAAACGCGTGGGGTCGTCCGTCGGGCGCGTGCGTACTACCTCTGGAGCCCCGAGGAGCTGAACCCCGGCCGGTCGCTGCAGACGGCCGGCTCGCCGAAGATCATCCTCCGCTCGGCGTGGGGAGCGAACGAGCGGATTCGCCGCGCCGCCCCCTCGTACGCGTCTCGCCTGCTGACCGCGGTGGTGCACCACACCGCCGGCGCCAGCCCGCGGACCCCGGCGGAATCGGCCGCGATCGTCCGCGGGATCATGAACTACCACGTGCTCGCGAACGGCTGGAACGACATCGGCTACAACTTCCTCGTCGATCGCTTCGGCCAAGTCTTCGAGGGCCGTTACGGCGGGATCGAGCGGAACGTGATCGGCGCCCATGCGCAGGGCTTCAACACCGGATCGGTCGGAATCGCCGTGATCGGGACCTACGGGGCGGCGGCGCCCTCGACCCCCGCCCGGGACGCGGTCGCCAAGCTGATCGCCTGGCGCCTCGACGTCGCTCACGTCGACCCACTCTCGCGGAACCAGACCACGTCGCTCGGGAACCCGAGGTTCCGAAAGGGCGCGCCGGTCTGGCTTCGCGCGGTCTCGGGCCATCGCGACACGGGGTTCACCAGCTGCCCGGGGGCGGGCCTCTACGGCCGGCTCGGCGCGATCGGGCAGACAGCGGCCGTCACCGGGCTGCCCAAGCTCTACACCCCGCAGGTCGAGGGGGCGCTCGGCGGCCTCGTCAGCTTCTCCGCCAGGCTCTCGTCGTCGCTCCCGTGGACGGTGCAGGTCTTCGACGCCGCCAAGCAGCAGGTCGCGATCGGGTCGGGCACGGGCCGGTTCGTCCAGTGGACGTGGGACTCGCGGCTGCTACCTCCCGGCGCCTATACGTACCGGATCGGAGCGGGCCCGAGCCTTCGACCTGCGACCGGGCGGCTCTCGTCGGGGTCGGCACCCGGCGCCACTGTCGCGATCGGCGCGCTGCGCGCCAGCCCCTCGGGCTTCACGCCGAACGGCGACGGGCTCACGGACAGCACGCAAGTCTCGTACACGCTGAGCGCGGCCGCGAGTGTCTCGATCGACCTCCAGGCCGAAGACGGCACCGTGATCGCGCCGCTGTACGCGGCGAGCGAGGCCGCGGGCCCGCACACGTTCCTGTGGGACGGCGGCGGCTACCCCGACGGTCGCTACCGGCTCCAGGTGGCGGCGCGGAGCGGCCGGCGGGTGGTGACGGCGGTAACCAACGTCGTGCTCTCACGCACCCTCTCCGGCTTTGCGCTCACCCCGACGGTGCTCTCGCCGAACGGCGACGGCCGCAACGACGCCGCCACGATCACCTTCAACCTGCTCGTGCCGGCGTTCGCGCGCCTGGAGGCGCTCAAGAACGGGAAGCCGGTCGTCCGCCCGGTCTTCCGGCCGCTGGCCGCGGGGCCGCAGACGGTCACCTGGAAGGGCGGCGTGCGCGACGGCGACTACGACCTCGCGCTCACGATCACGGACTCAACGGGGCCGGTGACGCAGCTGGTGAAGGTGCGCGTCGACCGCCGGCCGCCGAAGCTGACGAGGGTGGCAGGTCGTCTGCTCCGTCTCTCGCTCAACGAGCCGGCGCGGGTGACGTTCGTCGGCGACGGAGCGCGCACCACGATCCGCCGCCCGAAAGCGGGCACGTTCCGCGTGGTGGTCGCCCGCGGCGCGAAGCGTCTGGAGGCGTACGCCGAAGACGACGCCGGGAACCGCTCTACGCGCCTGAGGCTTCGCTGACCCAGGCGTCGTAGCCGCGCTCGAGCTCCGCGAGCACGTCAGCGAGCAGTCGACCGCGGTCGACGGGGGCACCGGTCGCGGCGAGCAGAGAGGTTGGCGGCGTGTCGACGGCGTCGGGGAGCTCGGCCTCCGGGATGTTCGCGTTGATCCCGATCCCGAGCACCACCCGGCCGTCGCGCGCCTCGGCGAGGATCCCCGCGACCTTGCGCCCGTCGATCAGCAGGTCGTTCGGGAACTTGACCTCAGGGCGAACGCCCGTGACCGCAGCGATCGCCTCGGCGACGGCGACGCCGGCGACGAGCGACAGCTCGGGCAGCCTCGCCGTCTCGACCGATGGCGTCAGGTTCACCGAGACCAGCACGCTCGCGCCCGCCGGGGCGTACCAGGCCCGGCCGAGCCGGCCGCGCCCCTCCGTCTGTTCCTCCGCCACGGCCACCGCGCCCTCGGGCGCATCCAGTGGTACTTCGCGCTGTGTTGACTCACACCGCTCCAGGTAGCGGTAGGGACGCCCGAACCTGCCGCGCAGGAGTGGCGCGACAGCAGCAGGTGCCAGAGAACCGTCAGTCACATCCTTCAAACTAGACTCCTCCGGTTGGCCGTCCTGAACCGTGAAGAGATCGAGGCGATCCTGCCGCATCGCGATCCATTCCTCCTCCTCGACGAGGTGACCGAGCTCGCACCCGGCGAGCGAGTCGTGGCGTTGAAGCGCGTCCGTCCGGACGAGTGGTACCTGTCCGGGCACTTCCCGGGTCGGCCGATCATGCCGGGCGTCCTGATCGTCGAGGCGATGGCCCAGGCGGGCGCGGTGGCCGTTCTCTCGGAGGAGGAGAACCGGGGGAAGCTGGCGCTCTTCGCCGGCATCGACGGCGTGCGCTTCAAGCGGGTCGTGGAGCCCGGCGACGAGCTCGAGCTGACCTGTGTGCTGGAGCGCGTGCGCGGCCCGATCGGCCGCGGCAAGGCAACGGCGAAGGTGGATGGGGCTTTGGCCGCCCGAGGCACCCTCACCTTCGCGGTCGAACAATGATCGGCCGCTCGAACGGGGCGCCGGTCTCGATCACCGGCCTCGGCACCTACGCGCCGGACCGCGTCCTCGACAACGACGAGCTGGCGAAGCTCGTCGACACCTCCGACGAGTGGATCATGGAGCGGACCGGGATCAGGGAGCGCCGAATCGCGGCGCCGGAGCAGGCGATGACCGACCTCGCACTGCCGGCCTCGCGCATCGCGCTCGAGCGCGCCGGCGTGAAGCCGGAGGAGCTCGACCTGATCATCGTCGCGACGGTGACGCCCGACATGATGTTCCCGACGACCGGCTCGCTGCTCGGCGATCTGCTGCCGGCACCCGATGCTGCGGCGTACGACCTCCTTGCGGGCTGCACGGGCTTCGTCTATGCACTTGCGCAAGCGCATTCGATGGTCTCGTCGGGGCTCTCGAAGAAGGCGCTCGTCGTCGGCGGCGACGTCTTGTCGAAGATCCTCGATTGGACGGACCGCTCGACGCTAGTCCTGTTCGGCGACGGTGCCGGAGCAGTAGTGCTCGAGCGCGTCGAGGAGGGCGGCTTCCTCGGCTTCGAGCTCGGCGCCGACGGTGGCGGCGGCGAGCACCTGTGGCTGCCGGGCAGCGGTTCTCGCAGATTCGACGACCCGGACGGGCTCGTGAAGATGAACGGCCGCGAGGTCTTCAAGTTCGCGACGCGCGTGATGGTCTCGTCGGCAGAGGCCTTGCTGAGCGAGGTTGGCAAGACGATCGACGACGTCGACGTGTACGTCCCACACCAGGCGAACGTCAGGATCATTGATTACGCATCGAGGAAGCTGGGAATCCCCGAGGAAAAGGTTGTTGTCAACGTCGACAGGTATGGGAACACGTCGTCCGGATCGATTCCGCTTGCCCTCGCGGACGCGGAGCGCGAAGGCCGCCTCGCGGAGGGATCGACCGTGCTGATGACCGGCATGGGCGCCGGCCTGACGTGGGGCTCAGCCCTGATGGAATGGACCGCGAACGGGAGGGAGAGTTGATCGCGTTTTGCTTCCCCGGCCAGGGGTCGCTCGAGGAAGGCATGGGTCGCGAGATCGCGACGGCCGTGCCAGAGGCGATGCAGATCTACGAGGTCGGCAGCGAGGCCTCGGGCCTCGACCTCAAGCGCCTCTGCTTCGAGGCGCCGATCCACGAGCTCGTCCGGACGGATGTCCAGCAACCCGCGCTCGTGGCGACAAGCCTGGCCCTGCTGGCTGCATTGCGCCACCGCGGGATCGTCCCCGACTACGTCGTGGGCCACTCCGTCGGCGAGTTCTCGGCGATCGCCGCCGCCAACTCCATCGACGCCGGCGAGGCGATTCGCCTCGTCCGCGAGCGCGGCCTCGCGATGGACGAGGCTGCGCGCGAGAGCGACGGCACGATGGCCGCGATCCTCGGCCTGGACGACGCGGTGGTGGAGGAGCTCTGCGCCGAGATCGAGGGCGTGTGGCCTGCCAACTACAACTGCCCGGGCCAGATCGTCGTGTCCGGGGAAGAGGGCGCCGTGGAGCAGCTGATCCGCCGCGCCTCGGAGCTCGGCGCGAAGCGAACGGTCAAGCTCAAGGTCTCGGGCGCCTTCCACAGCCCGCTGGTAGCGAAGGCGGCCGAGCGGCTGAAGCCCGCGATCGACAAGGTCCGGTTCGTCGACCCGGTCGCGCCGTTCATGTCCACGGTGACGGCGAAGATCGAGCCGGCGCAGCGGATGGCGGGTCTGCTGGTCGAGCAGGTCACGGCGCCGGTGAAGTTCACGCAGGCAGCGCGGGGCCTCGTGAAGGAGGGCGTCAAGACGTTCGTGGAAGTGGGGCCGAGCAACGTCCTCTCGGGTTTAGTGAAGAGAATCGATCGCGGCGCGAAGACGATCTCCGTGAACAACCTCGCCGGCCTGAAGAAGGTCGAAGAGAGCGTCTAGCCGCCCGATGGCGGAGTTCTGCTCTCTGGAGGGCCGTACCGCACTCGTCACCGGCGGCTCGCGCGGCATCGGCCGTGCGATCGCCGCGTCGCTCGCGGAGGCCGGGGCGACGGTGGTGATCGGCTACCGCTCGGGAGCCGACGAGGCTGCCGAGGTGGCCGACGAGGTCGGCGGCCGCGCCGTCCAGGCCGACGTCTCCGATCCTGAGGAGGCGAAGCGCCTCGTAGAGGAAGCGGGCGACGTCGAGGTCCTCGTGAACAACGCCGGAGTCACTCGCGACGGGCTGCTGGCGCGCATGTCGGACGAGGACTGGCGAACGGTGCTCGACACCAACCTCGGCGGGACCTTCAACACGTGCCGTGCCGTCACCCGCGGGATGATGAAGCGGCGCTCGGGCGCGATCGTCAACGTCTCGAGCATCGTCGGGGTCCACGGGAACCCAGGCCAGACGAACTACTCCGCCTCGAAAGCGGGGATCATCGGCTTCACGAAGGCGCTGGCGCGCGAGCTCGGGAGCCGTGGCGTGCGGGCGAATGTCGTCGCGCCGGGCTACATCTCGACCCGGCTGACGAACGAGCTCCCGGAGGAGCTTCAGCAGTCGATGTTGGCCTCGACGCCGCTCGGGCGCTTCGGAGACCCGGAAGACGTCGCCGGAGCCGTACGCTTCCTGGCGTCGGACGCAGCTGCGTTCGTGACCGGCGAAGTCTTGCTGGTCGACGGTGGATTGGGGATGTGATGTCGCTCAACGGACGAAGACGAGTTGTGATCACCGGGATGGGGGCGCTGTCCCCGCTCGGCAACAGCGCGGAGGAGTCGTGGGAGAACCTCATCGCCGGCAAGTCGGGTGCCGGGGAGATCACCGCGTTCGACGCGAGCGAGTACCCCGTCCGCTTCGCCTGCGAGCTGAACGACTTCGATCCCGCAGCATGGATCGAGAAGAAGCAGGCGCGACGGATGGACCGCTTCGCGCAGATGATCGTCGCGGCCGCGGTCCAGGCGCGCGAGGACTCGGGGCTCGACATCCACGAGGAGGCCGACCGGATCGGCGCGTCGATCGCGACCGGGATCGGCGGCCTGAAGGCGTTCCAGGACTGCTACGACACGCTGATCGAGCGTGGCCCCGATCGCGTCAATCCGTTCTCGATTCCGCAGATCATTCCGAACATGGGCGCCGGGTGGGTCTCGATGTACCTGGGCACCCGTGGCCCGCTCTCCTCGCAGTGCACCGCCTGCGCGGCCTCGAACATGGCGATCGGAGAGGCGGCCGACGCGATCCGGCTCGGCCGCGCCGACGCGATGCTGGCGGGCGGGACCGAGGCCGGGATCACCCGCGTCGGCATCGCCGGCTTCAGCGCGATGCGAGCGCTCTCGCGACGGAACGACGACCCCGAGGCGGCGAGCCGTCCCTTCGACGCGGAGCGCGACGGGTTCGTGATGGGCGAGGCCGGCGCCGTGGTCGTGCTGGAGGGCCTCGACCACGCGCAGGCGCGCGGCGCGAAGATCTACGCCGAGCTGCTCGGGTACGGCCTCTCGTCCGACGCCCGGCATGTGACCGAGCCGGATCCCACCGGTGACAACCCCGCGCGCGCGATGCGAATGGCCATGGCCGACGCCGGCGTGAACCAGGACGAGATCGACTACATCAACGCGCACGGGACGTCCACGCCGCTGGGCGACGCCAGCGAGACGCGCGTGATCAAGCTCGCGCTGGGCGAGGAGAACGCGCGCAAGACGCCCGTCTCCTCGACCAAGGGGTCGACGGGACACTGCCTCGGCGCCTCCGGCGCGATCGAGGCGATCTTCACCACGCTCGCGGTCAACCGCGACGTGCTGCCGCCGACGATCAACTACGAGCAGCCCGATCCGGAGTGCGACCTGGACTACATCCCGAACGAGTCGCGGGAGGCGACGGTGCGCACGGGCGTCTCGAACTCGTTTGGATTCGGCGGACACAACGCCTGCATCGTCCTGCGCAAGTTCGAGGACTGAGCAGCTTCCGCCGCTAGGCTCCTGCGCGTGCAGCGCTGGGCCACCTTCGACTGCTACGGCACGCTGATCGACTGGAACGCGGGGATCGGCGCCGTGCTCGAACAGCTCTGGGGCGTCGAGCAAGCGCCGCGGCTGCTCGAGCGCTACCACGCGCTCGAGCCGGAGGTCGAGGCCGAGAAGTACCGCAGCTACGGCGAGGTGCTGACGCTCACCCTCGAGCGGATCGCGAAAGAGGTCGGCTACGGGATCCCGGAGGGCGAGAGCGGGATGCTGGCGCAGTCGCTGCCCGAGTGGCCGCCGTTCGCCGAAGTGCCGGACACGCTCCGCGAGCTTCGCCACCGTGGTTGGAACCTCGTGATCCTCTCCAACAGCGACCGGCGCCTGATCGTCGAGTCCGAGAAGCGGATCGGCGTCCCGTTCGACCTGCTGATCGTGGCGGAGGACGTCAAGTCCTACAAACCGGCGCCAGCCCACTGGGAGCGGTTCTTCGAGCTGACCACGGCGGACAAGGAGCACCACGTCCACGTCGCCGCGAGCCTCTTCCACGACATCGCCCCGACCCGCGAGCTCGGCCTCCGCAACGTCTGGATCAACCGGCTCGGCGAGCAGGCCGACCCCGAACCGGACCGCGAGCTCACCGACCTCAGCGCTTTGCCGGACACGCTGGACGAGCTCGTCCCGGCGCCGTGACTGCCGAGCTCCGGGCGCCGACCCTCGACGACGTCGGGGGCCTCACCGACCTCGTCAACCGCGACTCGGGCGAGCTCTACGGAGAACGCGACGAGACGCCCGAGTCGATTGCAATGTGGCTCACCGGGCCCGGCCTCGATCCGGCAACCGACGCCCGAATTGCCGTGGCCGGCGACGTCGTCCGTGGCTGGGTCGACATCTACGCCCACCCGGACCCCAAATACTGGGTCGACCTCAGGGTGCCGCCGTCCGAACGCGACGACGTCCGCCGGGCCCTGCTCGAGTGGGTCGAGCAGGAGGCGCGGCAGCGTGGGGCGGGGAAGCCGGGAGCGTTGCTCCGCTTCTACACCGCGAGCACCGACGAGCCGACGAAGCAGCTCCTCGAGTTCCGCGGCTACGCGCGGATCCGCGGCGCGTACCGGATGCGGATCGACTTCGAGCGCGAGTCGCCCGAGCCCCAATGGCCGGAAGGGGTGACCGTCCGGGAGGGGACGCTCGACGACGTGGAGCTCGCATACGAGACGCAGCAGGAGACCTTTCAGGACTCGTGGGAGTACCACCGCTTCCCCTTCGACGAGTGGCGCCACTGGATGGTCGACTACGAGGGCTTCGACCCCGGCCTCTGGTTCGTCGCCGAGTCCGGCGGCGAAGTGGCGGGCATCTCGCTCTGCCGCGTGGCCGAGGAGGACGAAAACCTGGGCTGGGTGCGGGTGCTCGGCGTGCGTCGTCCGTGGCGGCGCCAGGGCCTCGGCCGGGCGCTTCTCCTCCACACCTTTCGCGAGTTCCGGCGCCGCGGGCTCGGTTCGGTCGGGCTCGGCGTCGACGCGGAGAGCCTGACCGGCGCGCACAAGCTCTACGAGAGCGTCGGGATGCGCGTCGTCCGCCGGAACGACATCTACGAGCGAGACGTCTCGTAGGTACGGTCTAGGCGCAGTGTCCCGGCTGCGCGCGATCTGCCCCGACTGCCGGACGTACACGGCGGTCGCCCTCGACGGGGAGTACGAATGCCACTCGTGCGGCCGGACGTTCGGCGCCGGTCTCGTGCGCGTCCCGAGGGCCTGGGGGCGCCATGGGGCGCCGATGGCCGAAGCGGCCGGCCTGCCGGTGCCGTACCCCGAGGCGGCGGTCGTGGCGGAGGAGACCCTCGCGGAACAGAACCTGGCGCTCGCGCTCGAGCTGCCCGAGCGCCCCGTCATCCTCGGCGGCTGCTGCTGCGCCCACATCGGGGCGGTGGAAGGACTCGCGGCGCGGCATGGACGGATCGCGGTGCTGTGGTTCGATGCGCACGGCGACCTGAACACCGTCGAGAGCTCGCCCTCGGGCAACGAGTGGGCGACGCCGCTCCGGAGGCTGATCGACTCCGGCGCCGTGGGCGCCGAGGATGTCGCGCTCGTCGGGGCGCGGAACCTCGATCCGCCCGAGGAGGACTTCATCGCCTCGAACGGCATCGGCGTGGGACCGGCCGCGGTTCCGCGAGCTCTGGCCGACACCGGCGGCACCTACGTCGCGATCGACTTCGACTCGCTGGCGGCCGACGAGGTGTTCGCGTTCATGCCCGAGCCCGACGGCCTCGCGGTCCACGAGGTCGAGAGCCTGCTCGAGACCGTGCGTGACGAGAAGCCCGTCCTGGGCGCCGGTTTCACCGCGCTCCTGCCGGATGAATCGAACGTACCGCCTCTCGTGAGGCTTGGCAGCGCCCTCGGCTTCTAGACTGCCGTTCGTGGCGGAGCACATCGACGTCTCGATCGAGCACCGCAATCTTCCCGAGCCGGCGACCAACTCGAAGCCGCACCCGAACACCTGCCCGGGTTGCGGCTCCCACTACCGGGACGACGAGCTGGCCGGAAACCTTTGGGTCTGCCCGCAGTGCAACCACCACTTCGCCGTCGGAGCGCGCGACCGGATCAAGCAGCTCGCGGACGAGGGGACCTTCCTGGAGGAGGCGGCGGACCTGCGCTCCGAAGACCCGCTCGACTTCTTCGACCTGCGCCCGTACCAGGAGCGCCTCGCGGAGGCGGAGCTGAAGTCCGGGCTCGGCGACGCGATCGTGATCGGGCGCGCGTCGATCGAGCGGATCGACT
Organism: Gaiellaceae bacterium; assembly: GCA_035605555.1. Classification (GTDB taxonomy): domain Bacteria; phylum Actinomycetota; class Thermoleophilia; order Gaiellales; family Gaiellaceae; genus JACDAN01. The sequence continues at coordinate 4,141 of DASTHD010000101.1, read as the reverse complement.
GCGAGCTCTCGGTCATGGACTTCCAGTTCATGGGTGGCTCGATGGGCTCCGTCGTCGGGGAGAAGTTCGTGCGGGCCTGCGAGAGCGCGGCCGAGCGGCGGGTGCCGGTCGTCAGCGTCACGGCCTCGGGCGGCGCGCGCATGCAGGAGGGGATCCTCTCGCTGATGCAGCTCCCGAAGACCGTCTGTGCAGTCGAGGACCTGAAGGACGCCGGCGGCGCGCTGATCAGCGTCATGGCGCACCCGACCACGGCCGGCGTGATCGCGAGCTTTGCCTCGCTCGGCGACGTGATCGTGGCGGAGCCCGGTGCGCTCCTCGCCTTCACGGGCCCGCGCGTCGTGCAGCAGACGACGCGCGAAAAGCTTCCGGACGACTTCGGGCTCGCAGAGTCCAACATGCGCTTCGGCCACCTCGACGGGATCATCGGGCGGCGCGACCTGCGTCCATACCTCGGCCGCGTCCTGCGGCTCTTCTCCCGCAACGGCCATGGCCGCTGAGGACGAGCTCCATCTCCGCAACCGGCTCGGCCGGCTGAAGGCCTTAGGCCTGCTCCGAGGCGCGCGGATCTCCGGCGAGCTCTCACGACTGCAGAAGCAGCTCGAGCGGATCTCGGAGGCAAGCGACGAGGAGATCTGGCAGCGCGTCGAGCTCGCGCGGCACCCGGATCGGCCGTACGCGCTCGACTACGTCGAGCGCATCTTCGACGACTTCGTCGAGCTCCATGGCGACCGCTCTCGCGCCGAGGACCCGGCAATGATCACGGGCCTGGCGCGGTTCGCGAACCGGACGATCGCCTTCATGGGCCACCAGAAGGGCCGAGACGTCCACGAGCGTGCCCGGCGCAACTTCGGGATGACGTATCCCGAGGGCTACAAAAAGGCCATGCGGGTGATGGACCTGGCCGAGCGTCATCGGTTCCCGATCGTCTCGCTGATCGACACGCCGGGCGCTTACCCGGGCGTCGCGGCCGAGCAGCACGGTCAGGGCGGTGCGATTGCCCGCTCGCAGGCGCTGATGAGCCGCCTGACGGTGCCGATCACCGCGTGCATCATCGGCGAGGGCGGGTCGGGCGGCGCGATCGCGACGGCGCTCGCCGACCGGGTCCTGATGCAGGAGAACGCGATGTACTCGGTGATCTCGCCGGAAGGCTGCGCGGCGATCCTCTGGCGGGACGCCGGCGAGAAGGTGAAGGCCGCCGCTGCGCTCAAGCCGGACGCCGCGAACTGCCTGAGCCTCGGCGTGATCGACGCCATCGTGCCCGAGCCGCCGGAGGGCGCCCACGAGAACTGGGAGGAGGCGGCGCGGCTGCTCGGCGAGGCGCTCAAGAGCTCGCTGGAGGATCTCCAGGACATCCCAGGAGATGAACTCCGTCGCCGTCGGCGCGCGAAGTTCCGCCAGCTGGGCGTTTTCGCTGCATCCACAGAATCCACAGGCTTGTCCACCGCGCCGGTACACGCGCGAAAGTAGGCGGCAAGCGGGTTATCGTCGGCCGCCTGTGGGGAAGACGGCGGTTATGAGACCGATCTGGAGCGGCACAATCTCCTTCGGCCTGGTCAGCGTCCCGGTACGGATGTTCAGCGCGACGCAGTCGCAGGAGCTTCGCTTCCACTTCCTCGACCGGCGAGACCTGACGCCCGTCGGCTACGAGAAGGTGAGCAAGGAAAGCGGTAAACCGGTGCCAAAGGACGAAATCGTCCGCGGGTTCGAGATCTCGAAGGGGAAGTACGTCCCGCTGGAGGACGAGGACCTGGACCGGCTCGACATCGAGCTCACCCACGCGATCGACATCTGCGACTTCGTCGACCTCGACGAGATCGACCCGATCTACTACCGCAAGGCGTACTACCTGCTCCCGCAGGACGGCGCGGAGAAGCCGTACCGGCTGCTGGTGAAGGCGCTCGACGAGACCGGGAAGGTCGGGATCGCCAAGGTCGTGATCCGGAACAAGCAGCATCTGGCCGCGCTGCGCTCAGCCGACGGCCGTCTGATCCTCGAGACGATGTACTACGCCGACGAGGTCCGCGAGCCGGAATCGGTCGACGGGCGCACGAGAGTCGAGAAGGCAGAGGTCGACATGGCGAAGTCGCTGGTCGAGAACCTCAGCGCGCCCTTCGACCCGAAGAAGTACGACGACACCTATCGCAAAGAGCTGCTCGATCTGATCCGGGCGAAGGCGAAAGGCAAGGAGCTGCCGGAGCCCGCCGAGGAGGAGGAGGGCGAGGTGATCGACCTGATGGCAGCGTTGCGCGAGTCCGTCGAGCAGACGCGGTCAAAGGGCAGGCGCAAGTCGTCGAGGAAGAGGACCGCGAGCAAAGCGAGCTAGCTAGGCTCGGCCCGTGGCGAAGCTGGCCGAGTACAAGCGGAAGCGCGACCCGAAGAAGACGCCCGAGCCCTTCGGCGCCAAGAAGAAGGGCAAGGAGCCGATCTTCGTCGTGCAGCGGCACGACGCACGCAGCCTCCACTACGACTTCCGCCTGGAGCGGAACGGTGCGCTCGCGAGCTGGGCGGTTCCTAAGGGAATCCCGCTCGAGCCCGGGCAACGCTCGCTCGCCGTCCATGTCGAGGACCATCCGCTCGAGTACGCGACGTTCGAGGGGGAGATTCCGAAGGGGGAGTACGGCGCCGGGCTCGTCGAGATCTGGGACAGCGGCACCTACGACCTCGTCGAGGAGAAGCGCGACGGCGGGCTGACCGTCCGATTACGCGGCAAGCGGCTCGACGGCCTGTGGTCGCTGGTGCCCGCCCACCTCGACGGCAAGGAAAAGAATTGGCTGCTGCTGAAGAAGCGCGAGGAGGGAGAGGCCGCGGTTACCGAGAAGCGCAGCCGCCGCGCGTACTACCCGATGCTGGCGACGCTCGCCCGTGAGGTTCCGTCCGGTGACGGCTGGCTGTTCGAGGCGAAGTGGGACGGCTACCGAGCGATCGCCGACCTCCACGCCAGCAGCGCGACGCTCACGAGCCGGAACGGAAACGACCTCACGGCGCGCTTCGAGTCCGTGGCGAAGGCGCTCGAGCGCAGCGTCAAGACGCCGGACTGCGTGTTGGACGGCGAGGTCTGCGCGCTCGACGAGCAAGGCCGTGCGACGTTCTCGGCGATGCAGCAGGGGAAGACTGGGACGGCCTATGTCTTCGTCGCCTTCGACCTCCTCGAGCTGGAGGGTGAGCCGCAGGTCGATCTGCCGCTGGAAGAGCGGCGCGCGAAGCTCGAACAGCTGATCGACCGCCGCCAGAAGACGGTGCTCTTCTCCGAGTCGTTCGAAGACGGTCAGGCTCTTTACAAGGCTGCGCAGAAGCAGGGCCTCGAGGGCATCGTCGCCAAGCGGAAAGGGTCCCGGTACCTCGTCGGCCGGCGCGGCGCGGAGTGGCTGAAAATCAAGACCCACGGGCGCCAGGAGTTCGTGATCGCCGGGTACACGAAGGGCCAAGGGCGCAGGTCCGGCCGCTTCGGTGCGCTGATCCTCGGCTACTGGCAGGATGGCACGCTCGTCTTCGCCGGCAATGTCGGGACCGGCTTCAACGATCGCGAGATCGACCAGCTCCTCGGCAAGCTCAAGCGACTCGAGCGGAAGACGTCGTCGTTCGACGCGGTGCCAAAGATGCCCAAGGTCCGCCGCGACGCCATCCACTGGGTCGAGCCGAAGCACGTCGCCGAGATCGAGTTCGTCGAGTGGACACACGACGGACGGCTGCGTGCGCCGTCGTACCAGGGGCTGCGAGAGGACAAGGCCGCAAGCGACGTGGCACGCGAGGAGCCGACCGCGGTCGAGCCGTTGCCGACCGAGATCAAGAAGGGCAAGCGCGTGCTCAAGCTCTCGAACCTCGACAAGCCGTTCTGGCCCGACGAGGGGATCACGAAGGGCGATCTGCTCGCGTATTACCGGGACGTCGCATCGGCCCTCGTGCCGCACCTCAAGGACCGCCCGTTCACGATGAAGCGCTATCCCGACGGGGCCTTCGGCAAGTTCTTCTTCCAGAAAGACGCCCCGACGCATCTACCCGACTGGATCAAGACGGTCGAGCTGATGGTCTCCACGCGCGAGTCACCGCGGCGGCGGCGGAAGATCAGCGCGCCGCTCGTGAACGACGAGCTCGCGCTCCTCTGGATGGTGAACATGGGCTGCATCGACATGAACACCTGGTA
>DASTHD010000080.1:0-7911 GCA_035605555.1 Gaiellaceae bacterium | reverse complement strand
CTCTGTACGAGCGGCCGACGCAGCTCAAGCGGCACCCGGACGGCGCCGAGGGCGAGGCGATCTACCAGAAGCGGGTGCCTGAGAAGCGACCCGACTGGATCGAGACGGCGCGCGTGACGTTCCCGTCCGGTCGTCATGCCGACGAGCTGTGCGTGACCGAGTTGGCGCACGTCGCCTGGGCGGCGAATCTCGCCACCATCGACTTCCACCCCTGGCCATCGCGTCGGGCCCACGTCGACAACCCGGACGAGTTGCGCATCGACGTCGACCCGCAGCCCGGCACGACGTTCAAGGACGGCAAGAAGGTTGCGCTGATCGTCAAGGAGGTGCTCGACGACCTCGGCTACACCGGCTGGCCGAAGACGTCCGGCAACCGCGGCATCCACATCGCGTGCCGGATCGAGCCCAAGTGGTCCTTTCCAGAGGTGCGCCGGTGTGCGCTCGCCTTCGCCCGGGAGGTCGAGCGGCGCGCGCCGAAGAAGGTGACGACCGCCTGGTGGAAGGAGGAGCGCGGCCGCCGTGTCTTCATCGACTACAACCAGAACGCGCGGGACCGGACGATCGCCTCGGCCTACTCGGTGCGCGCCCGTCCGGACGCGACCGTGTCGGCGCCGGTGACCTGGGAGGAGCTGCCAGGCGTCGAGACCGAGGATTTCACCCTGGCCACGATGCCGAAGCGATTCGCGGAGATCGGCGACGTCCAGGCCGGCATCGACGACGCCGTCTGCGACCTCGAGAAGCTCTTCGAGTGGGTCGAGAGGGAGGAGAAGGAAGGCGTTGGCGAGGCGCCGTATCCGCCGCAGTTCCCGAAGATGCCGGGCGAGCCGAAACGCGTGCAGCCGTCCCGCGCGCGGCCGGAAGAGCCTGAGCCTGCAGCCTCGAAACCGCGCCGCCGAGCCCGCCCGAAGCGATAGATACACGGACACGGCCCTTCCAGACCACCGGTGCCCGAGAAGACCACGATCTAATGGGGTGGGCCGGACGTGCCTCGGAAAGACGATCGAGCGCACAGCCAAGCCGATCCCTCGTACCCGGACCGTCGTCTCGGGACCGGTCCCGGTGCCTGGCACCGGGACATTGGCCAACCAGGACGGTGGTCAGCCGGCGAGCAGGCTCTCGAAGGTAGGGTCGTTCGGGTTCCTGGGCGGGCGGAGCTCTCGCCACGTGCAGTCTTTCGGGTTCTTGTCGTCGCGAAAGCGGATGAACCGCGTCCCGTGTCGGAAGCGGTTCCCCTGCACCTTGTCGAACCGGACCTCCGCGACCAGCTTCGGCTTCACCGCCGCTTCCTCGAGCTCTCCGCTGCCCCAGCGATTCGGTTCGGAGAACCGTCGGTCGGACTTCTCGTCGATGAGCGGCAGGATGCGCTCGGCGATCTCGGCATGCCGCGACGCCGCGACGGCGGCCGAGCCGACGTAGTCCAGCCCGCCGTCGTCCCGATAGAGGCCGAGGAGCAATGTCGCGATCCGGTCCGGCTTGGACTTCCAGCGCAGCCCCACGACCACCGCGTCGGCCGTCTTGTACGGCTTCACCTTCATCACCGCCTCGCGTGACCCCGGCAGGTACGGCTGGTCGAGGCGCTTCGCAATGACTCCGTCGAGCCCGGCGGCCTCGAACGTGTCTAGCCACTCGTGCGCCGCCTCGGGATCCTGCGACGTCGGCGAGAGCCGGAAGCCCTTCGCCACCCGCTCGAGCTCCTTCCGGCGCTTCGCCAGCGGCTGCTCGTACACCGGCTTGCCCTTCCACAGCAGGACGTCGAAGACGATGAACTCCGCGGGAATCTCCTTGGAGAGCTTCTGCACCCTGCTCTCGGCCGGGTGGAGCCGCATCTGCATGGAGTCGAAGTCCAGGACCCCGTCGCGCGCGATCACGATCTCGCCGTCGAGCGCGGAGTGGGGCGGGAGCAGGTCGCCGAGCGGCCGCAGCTCCGGGAAGTACCGCAGCAGCGGACGCTCCTTGCGCGACCAAAGCGCGAGCTCGTCGCCGTCGTTCTCCAGCACGCCTCTGAACCCGTCCCATTTGGGCTCGTACTGCCAGCCGTCGCCTTCGGGGAGCTCCTTGACGAGCTCGGCCTCCATCGGCGGGAACGGGACGTTGGGGCCCGGCACTGGCCTAAGCTTGCCCGATGCGCCGCGTCGTGATCACGGGAATGGGAGCCGTCAGCCCGCTTGGCAACGATCTCCCGTCGACCTGGCGCGCTGCCGTGGCCGGGGAGAGCGGCATCGACTTCATCCAGTCGTTCGACGCGAGCGGCTTTCCGGTGCGCATCGCCGCGGAGGTCAAGGACTTCGAGCGGCCGGACATCCTGTCGCCGAAGGAGGCTCGTCGCCTCGACCGCAACGTCCTGCTGGCGCTCGCCGCGGGAAAGGAAGCGCTCGACGACGCCTCGCTCGACTCGCACTACGAGCCCGGACGGATGGGGATCCTCTTCGGCTCCGCGATCGGCGGCTTCCTCGGGATCATGCAGCAGCACGAGGTCTTGCAGGAGCGCGGCCCGGACCGGATCTCGCCCCACTTCCTCCCCAGCGTGCTCGTGGACTCCGCGAGCGGCCAGCTCGCGATCTCACTCGGCCTCCGGGGCCCGAACTACGCGCCGGTCTCAGCGTGTGCGACGGGGTCGCATGCGGTGGGGGAGGGCGCGGAGGTGGTCCGCCGTGGTGATGCCGACGCCGTTCTCGCGGGCGGGACCGAGGCCTGCATGCACCCGCTGATCCTGGCTGGCTTCTGCGCGATGCGCGGCCTGGCGGCGGAGGAGGAGCATCCCCCGCGCGCCTCACGGCCCTTCGACGCCACCCGCGCAGGGTTCGTGATCGGCGAGGGAGCCGGCGCGCTCGTCCTCGAGGAGCTGGAAGCGGCCCGCGCGCGCGGGGCGACGATCTACGCCGAGGTGCTCGGCTACGGGACGTCGAACGACGGCTACCACATGGCCGCGCCCGAGCCGGAGGCGATCGGCGTCGGCCAGATGATGCGCTCCGCCCTGGAGCGGGCCGGAGTCGAGCCGGAGCGCGTCGGTTACATCAACGCGCACGGGACGTCTACCCCGCTCGGCGACGCCGCCGAGACGAAGGCGATCAAGGACGTCTTCGGCGACCACGCCCACGAGCTCGCCGTCTCGTCGACGAAGTCGATGATGGGGCACTGCTTCGGAGCCGCGGGCGCGCTCGAGGCGCAGATGTCGGCGCTGGCCGTCCACCACGGCGTCCTGCCGCCGACGATCAACTACGAGCATCCGGACCCTGTGTGCGATCTGGACTACGTCCCCAACGAAGCCCGCGAGGCTCGCGTCGACGTCGCGCTCTCGAACGCGATGGGCCTCGGCGGCCACAACGCGTGCGTCCTCGTCGGGAGGGTCGAGTGAGCTTCATCGTCAACGAGGACGTCGAGCGTTACGCGCTCGAGCACACGACCCCCGATGCAGAGTTCTTCCGCCGCCTAGAGGAGGAGACCCGGGCGATCAGCGACTGGCCCCAGATGATGGTCGGGCCGCTGGAGGGCCAGTTCCTCGGCTTGCTCGTGTGGCTCTCGGGGGCCCAGCAAGTCCTCGAGATTGGCACCTTCACCGGCTACTCCTCGATCTCGATGGCGCTCAACCTGCCCGAGGGCGGCCGGATCATAAGCCTCGACGTCAACGAGGAGACAACCGCGGTCGCCCGTCGCTATGCCAAGGAAGCCGGCGTCGACGACCGGATCGACTACCGCGTCGGGCCGGCGCTCGAGGCACTCGAAGCGCTCAACGGCCAGTTCGACTTCGTCTTCATCGACGCCGACAAGGAGAACTACGTCAACTACTACGAAGCCGTCTTGCCGAAGCTGGCCGAGCGCGGGTTCATCGTCGCGGACAACGTGCTCTGGTCCGGACGCGTGGTCGAAGAGGGCGGGGACGAGAGCACCCAGGCGATCAAGGCGTTCAACGAGCACGTCTCCTCGGACGACCGGGTCGAGTCCCTGATGCTGACGGTCAGGGACGGGATGACACTGATTCGACGACGTCGGGGGTGAGCTCCGACAACGAGTCGAGGACCGCGTCGGCCTGCTCCAGCGCCTCCTCTGGCGGTGGGTAGTGCGGGTTCGGGATCGCGATCACCCGCATGCCGGCCGCCTTCGCCGCCCGGATGCCGTTGGCCGAGTCTTCGATCGCCACGATCCGATCGGGCGGCACGCCGAGCCTTCGGGCCGCCTCGAGGTAGACGTCCGGCGCAGGTTTGCCGCGCTCGACCTCCTCGGAGGAGACAGTGACTCGGAAGCGATCGGCGATGCCCATCAGGTCCAGCGCCAGGTCGATCAGCGGCCGATTCGATGAGGACGCGAGCCCGAGCGGCCAGCGCTCCCCGATCCGGCGGACGGCCTCGACTGCCCCGTCGATGACCGGAAGCCGATCGCGGTAGCGCTCAAGCATCCGCTCGACGACGAGGCGGTTGATCTCTTCAGGCTGGTCGGGGACGTCGAGCTCCTCGTGCATGTACCGAGACCATTGGGTCGAGCTCATTCCCATCATGTCCGCCTGAGCCTGCTCGTGCCAGCGGCCGCCCCGTTCGCGCGTGAGAATCTCGCGCACCTCGTCCCAGACCTGCTCACTGTCGAGGAGCAGCCCGTCGAGATCGAAGACGACCGCCTCGATCACGCCGGCGCGTACCCCTCTCGGACGTAGACGAGCCCGGGCCGGCGCGAGCCCACCTCGGCCCATTGGACCTGCCCGACGAAGAAGGTGTGGTCGCCGGTGGGATGCTCGTCCTGAACGGAGCAGCGCAGCCAGCCCAGCGCGCCGGCCATGAGCGGCGGGCCTTCGACGCCTTCTCGGAGCTCGATCCGCGTCCAAAGGGCGATCGGCGGCACGCTCCTCGCAAAGTGCTGGGCGAGCGCCTCCTGGTCGGCGGCCAGGAAGCTGACGCCGAACTCACCCGCGCCGCGGAGCAGCTCGTGCAGCTGGGCCTGATGGCCGAGCGCGAAGCCCACCAGCGGCGGCTCGAGGGACAGGGAGACGAGCGAGCCGACGGTCAGGCCGGTGCGCGTCCCCTCGAGCTCGATCGTGACGACGCAGATCCCGGACGGAACCGACCGCATGACCTCCCGCAGTTCCTCGCCGCTGACCATGTCAGCGATCTTAGGAGGATGGTGCTCGGCGCCACGCTACGATTCGCAGCCTGCGGCAGGAGGAGTAGACCCGACGACGACTTCCCTGCGTTGCTTCATTGCTGGCGCCCTCGTGGGTCTCGTCGCCTTTCCGTGGGCTGCTAGCGCTCCGGCCGACGACGCGGCGGCCGTGGTTGTGTACCCCTCGTCTCAGTCGATCACCGCGTCCGGGCGGCTGCCGCACGGCGGAAGGCGAGAGCTCGTTTACAACGCGGCAATCGGTGAGCGTGAGGGGGCGCTTCTCGTCGTGAGAGCTGCGAGGAGAATCGCCGTCGCTGTCGAGGAGCCGAGCTCTGGAGGCCTCTCGGTCCGTCTGTTCTTCATGCACTTCGTCGTTGCAGGCACACGGCTCGTGCCGGATGCGCTCGAGCCGTGGGACGGGAGCACCCGCGGGGCCGAGGAGGCGAATCAGCCTATTCTCGTGCAGATCGAGGTGCCGTACGGGACGCTTCTGGGAAGCTATGTCGGTGCGTTAACCGTCACGGCTGACGGTCGGGCGACGAGGGTGCCGCTCAGGGCCCAGGTCTTCCCCGTCACCCTCCCACGTCCGGGGACGCGAATCGGGAATCTCCTCACGTCGTTCTACGTGAGCCCCCAGTCGTACGTCTCCAAGGCCGACAAGCTCTACGACTTCAAGACCCATGAGCAGCGGATCGGCGCGAACCGCTCGCTCTTCGCTCTCCTCGGCTCGTACCGAATCTCGCCGGGATCCTGGGGCTTCGCCGAGCCGAGGGGGCCGCGAGGCTACCGGTCGAGCCCGAAATGGTGGCGAGACTCGGCGGCGAACTTCGTAGGCCAACTCCGATCGACTCCGGGCTTCTCGGCGATGCGCATTCCCATCTCGAACAACCACACCTCGGAACGGAACTACATCGCTGGGCTCAGCCCGTTCGAGCCCGAGACCTGGTGCGGCTATCTCCGGCGGGTGCGGACGTTCTGGGCGCGGCATGACGCACTCCGCGCCGATTCGATCCCCTACCTGTACGGGCTCGACGAGCCGGGACCGGCCGGCCAGCGTGTGGTGGCGCGCCAGGCGGCGATGCTTCATCGGTGCTTTCCCGAGGGCAGGCAACTCATGACCGGAAACCCGTCGCGGTCCAACGCGTTCCTCCGGGACGGTAAGGCCGGTAACGACCTCGACATCTGGACGGTCCTCTCGCGCCGGTACTACGGGAGGTTTGCGCGGGCAGGCAGGAACCGGGCGCGCGGTTACCTCAAGATGATCAACAAGGTGCGGGCGCGCGGGAAGATGGTCTGGTCGTACACGTACACGGGGACGCCCGGGACGCCCGGCTTTGCCGCCACCGAGCCGCTCTCGAATCCGCGCCTGCTGATGCTCTGGAACGCGCTCGAGGGAATGGATGGTGTCCTCTACGGACAGGGCACTACGAGCTACTCGAAGGCGAACCCCTTCAAGTCGATCGGGACCGGCGAGTTCGTACTCCTCTACCCGGGCCGGTCCGGTCCGATCGCGAGCGCTCGGCTCGAGCAGATCCGCGACGGGATCGAGGATTGGGCGATCTTCAACAAGATCCGGGAGCGGCGAGGGTCCGCCGAGGTGCGCGCGATTCTCGGAAGGGCTGGGCTCTTCAGCGCGACGCGCGCCAGGGTGCTGCTCGCCTGCACGCTCGGCTGCGAGCTGAAGTCGCGGACGAAGTTCGCGTGGCCGCACTGGTCGCATAACGCCTCGACACCTCGCAGAATCGAGGCCGCGAAGCTCGCGGCGCTGATGCTCGCGCGCTAGCCGTCCTCTTCGGCCAGCTCTTCCGCGAGAAGCGCGACCGCCAGGGAGCGCCAGGCGAGCTCGGGTTCGTCCAGGAGCGCCTCGAGCAGGTACATGGCCCGCGGCAGGCCCTCGGCGCGTTCCTTCAGCGCGCGCAGGGCGCCCTCGAGCTCGGCGCGGCGCGACAGAGAGTCGAGGTCGTCGGCGAGGCTCGAGACGGCCCGGCCGTCGATCTCGACCTGCCTGTGTGGATCGCCGCCGGCGGCAAGCACGAGGAGCGTTCTCCGCAGCGCCGACTGGAGCTCCTCGTCCGGCACGGTGACGGACTCGCGCGCGACGAGAGCCAGCATCGCGCATGCTTCGGCGTCGCCCGCCTCGCGCAGCGCGGGCTCGATCTGCTCGAGGATCTGGCGGTCGGCCTCCAACCGCAACAAGGGTACGGTGGCCGTCTCCGCGACGCGAAGACGGCCACCTTCGGGGAGGGGGGCTACGGCGAAGTGACGGGCCGCTCGCTGCTCAGCTCTTCGCTGCGCCTGGTCACGAACCAGGCGCCGAGCAGGCCAACGGCGAGGACGAGGTGCAGCCAGTCGTCCGCGTTGTTCACCGGGACGAAGTTCGCGTCGTCGCCCGTTCCGACAATGAGGCCGTAGAGGAACAGGACGACGTAGAGGACGCCGGAGACGAGCAGGTAGGACTTTGCACTCTCGGTGGTCCGGGCGAGCGCGATCCCGGCGATGCCGAAGAGCAGGTGGACGATGTTGTGCAAGACGCTCACCTGGAAGATGCCGAGCAGCTCGGAGGGCGAGTCGTTGCCCGCGAAGGAGATGTCGCCGAGGTTTGTCGTGATGCCGGGGATGAACCCGAGCACCCCGGCGGCCAGGAACGCGATGCCGAAGAGCAGCGCGAACGTCTGAGCGAGCGAGCGTTGGTTCATGAGTCCTCCATCGGTCGTGGGCCTAGACGCCGTTGCCAGGCGGATTCGCACGAGCTCGCCGGCCGGTTCGTCGTCGCCGTTCCTACGAGCCGCGTAGGCGCGCCCGATGGTGGCTCTGGGCGGCACG
>DASTHD010000071.1:0-14100 GCA_035605555.1 Gaiellaceae bacterium | reverse complement strand
CGCCTCGTCCTCGTCCAGGTCGTTGCTCTCGACCAGGCCGAGCTTCACGGCCGAGGCGATCACCCGCTCCTCGAAGTCCTCGGCGTTGAAGGCGAAGCGGTAGCCGAGGAACTGGACGACGTAGTCGTCCCCCGATTCGTAGTTGACCTCGCTCGTCACGTCTTCTGAGGATACGCGCGAGGTGTGCCGTCCGCGCCCGTCCGTACCGTCATTTCTCCGATGGTCGGACGCTGGCACATCCACCCTTGCTCCCAGGAAGACGCCGCTGCCCTGGCGGAGCAGCTTGGGATCAGCGAGACGACTGCGCGCGTGCTCGTGCGGCGCGGCTACGCGGACCCGGCGGACGCGGAGCGCTTCCTGGCGGGCGGCGATCCGGGGCACGACCCGTTCGCGCTCGGCGACATGGACGCCGCCTGTGCGCGAATTCGTCGCGCGATCGAGACGAAAGAGCGAATTTGCGTCCACGGCGACTACGACGCCGACGGCATCTGCGCCACCGCACTCGCAGTGCTCGTCCTCCGGCAGCTCGGCGCCGAGGTGGAGTGGCACCTCCCGAGCCGCTTCGAGGAGGGCTACGGCCTCTCCGGGGAGACTCTCGCGCGGCTCGCGGAGGAGGGCTGCGGCCTCGTCCTCACCGTCGACTGCGGCATCACCGGTGTTGGCGAGGTCGCCGACGCGAAGGCCCGCGGGCTCGACGTGATCGTTACCGACCACCACCGGCCGGCCGACGAGCTTCCGGACTGCCCGATCGTGGCGACCCGGCCGTCCGACTACCCGTTCCCGGAGCTCTGCGGCACCGGCGTCGTCTGGAAGCTCGCGCAGGCGCTGACGGACGGTGACGCCTCGCTCGCACGGCACCTCGACCTGGTCGCGATCGCGACGATCTCCGACGTGGTCCCGCTCGTCGACGAGAACCGCTTCCTCGCGCTCCAGGGCCTGAAGGCCCTCGCCCGGACGCAGAAGCCGGGGCTCCGCGCGTTGATGCGCTCCGCCGGCGTCGATCCCGCGGTCGTGAACGAGGGCGCGGTCGGCTTCCGGCTCGCGCCGCGGATCAACGCCGCGGGCCGGCTGTCGCATCCGGAGGCGGCCCTCGAGCTCCTGCTCACCGAGGACGAGAAGGTCGCGGCGGAGCTCGCAGGCAGGCTCGAGGAGCTGAACCGGGAGCGGCAGGCGGTGGAGGACCGGATCCTGCGCGACGCGGTCGCGAAGGTGGAGGAGTGGCCCGAAGCCCGCAGGCGCTCGCGCGGCTACGTTCTCGCCGACGAGTCGTGGCACCAGGGCGTGATCGGCATCGTCGCCTCGAGGCTCGTCGAGCGATTCCACCGGCCGGTCGTGCTGATCGCGGGGGCGGACGAGGAGTGGAAGGGCTCCGGCCGCTCGGTCAGCGCCTTCGACCTCCACGGTGCGCTGCAGGCCTGCAGCGGCGAGCTGGCCCGGTTCGGCGGCCACCGCGCCGCCGCCGGCCTGTCGATCGAACCCCCGCGCGTTGACGCCTTCGCCGCTGCGTTCGCCGCGCACGCCGACGCGGTCCTGACGGACGAGGAGCTCGTCCCGTCCACGACGGTCGATGCCGTCGTCGCGGGGGAGGAGCTCACGCTCGACCTGTGCGAGGAGCTCCGGCGCCTCGCGCCGTTCGGGCTCGGGAACCCCGGGGTCACGCTGCTCCTTCCCTCCAGCGAGCTCACCGACGTCGGGACGACGGCCGACGGCAAGCACCTTCGCTTCGGCGTCCGGCAGCGCAATCGCCCGGCGGGCAGCGCGATCGGCTTCGGCCTCGGCCGCCAGTTCGACCGCGCGCGGCGTGCGGTGCGCTACGACGTGCTCTTCCGGCTGGAGGAGAACCGCTGGAACGGCACCGTGGCGCCGCAGCTCGTGGTGCGCGACCTGGTGGAGACCCCGGAGCGCTACGACAGCCTGCGCGCCTGGCTCGCCGACGAGTTCCGGAAGGAGGCGGCCGCCCGCGCGCCGGAAGCGGAGGAGATCTTCAGCGAGCTGGCGCTCGTCGCGGGAGGCCCGCGGCGTGATCTCCTCGAGTCAGAGGCGTTCAGGGCGCTACTGGAGGACGTGCCGTTGGCGGAGGCGGCCTAGGGAATCCAGCCCGACCACGAGGCGCGTCAGCGCGAGGAGTTTTCGCTTCTGTCGACGGCGGAAACGCATGGACCGGACGATTTCTGAGCCCGGAGGTCACTTCCTGCCTCCGAAGTACACTGATTGATATGGCGATTCTCGAGGCTCCTGAACGACATCAAGATCTGATCGACGAGCTGATCGCCGAGGTTGCCGACTACAACCCCGACGTCGACGGCGAGCTGCTCGCGCGGGCGTTCCGCTTCGCCGCGAAGGCTCACGAGGGCCAGCAGCGCCGGTCCGGCGAGGAGTTCATCCACCATCCCTACGCCGTCGCGCTCATCTGCGCCGGGCTGCAGCTCGACGACCTCACGATCGCCGCGGCGCTCCTGCACGACGTCGTCGAGGACACCGACGCGACACTGGAGGACGTCACGGCGGAGTTCGGCGAGGAGGTCGCCCAGCTCGTCGACGGCGTCACGAAGCTGACGCGCGTCCACTTCCAGAGCCGCGAGCAGGCGGAGGCCGAGAACTACCGGAAGATGATCCTGGCGATGGCCGCCGACCCGGGGGTCATCCTGATCAAGCTCGCCGACCGCCTTCACAACCTGCGGACGATCGAGTACCTGGGCAAGCAGAAGCAGGTGCAGAAGGCGCGCGAAGCGCTCGAGGTCTACGCACCACTGGCGCACCGCCTGGGCATCCACACCATGAAGTGGCAGCTCGAGGATCTCGCCTTCGAGGCGCTGCACCCGCGCAAGTACACCGAGATCAAGGCGATGGTCAGCGAGCGCCGCGCCGACCGCGAAGAGCACGTCCGCGAAGCGTCCTACGTGCTGCAGCGCGAGCTCGACAAGGTCGACATCCCGGCCGAGATCTCCGGGCGCGCGAAGCACTTCTACTCCATCTACGACAAGATGGCCAAGAAGGGCAAGGAGTTCAACGAGATCTACGACCTCACCGCGATGCGCGTGATCGTCGAGCGCTCGAGTGAGGAGGGCACGCGCGACTGCTACGGCGCCCTCGGCCTGATCCACTCGCTCTGGAAGCCGATGCCCGGCCGGTTCAAGGACTACATCGCGATGCCGAAGCTGAACGGCTACCGCGCGCTGCATACGACCGTGATCGGACCGCAGGGGCGGCCGCTCGAGATCCAGGTCCGGACACGCGAGATGCACGAAACGGCCGAGCTCGGCGTCGCCGCCCACTGGCTCTACAAGCGAGGCGGGAAGGGCCGCGCGCCCGACGAGCAGTGGGTGGCGCGCGTGCGCCAGCTGATGGAGTGGCACGACGAGTCCGACCCGCGCGAGTACAAGCGCCAGATCCTCGGTGAGCTCTTCACCGACGAGGTCTACGTGTTCACGCCGAAGGGCGAGGTCAAGACCCTGCCGGCCGGCGCGACGCCGATCGACTTCGCGTACGCCGTCCACACCGACGTCGGCCACAGGACGGTCGGCGCGCGCGTGAACGGACGGATCGTCCCGCTCCACTACAACCTCCAGAACGGCGACTTCGTCGAGATCCAGACGTCGAAGACCGGCGGCCGAGGCCCGTCGCGGGACTGGCTCAAGCTCGCAAAGTCGTCACGCGCCAAGAACAAGATCCGCCAGTGGTTCTCGCGGGAGACGCGCGAGGACACCGAGCAGAAGGGCCGCGAGGCGCTGGAGCAGGCGCTGAAGGCGCAGAAGCTGCCGTACCGCAAGGTCGCCGGGTCGGCCGTCCTCGCACAGGTGATCCGCGAGGGCGGCTACAAGAAGGCTGAGGACTTCTACCTCGCACTCGGCTCGGGCAAGATCGCCGCGACGCAGATCGTCGACAAGGTGATCCAGCGCCTGAAGACGACCGAGGTCGTCGAGGAAGCGCCGGTCCCCGCCAGGCCGAAGACCACAGCGCCGAGCGGCGTCGTCGGGATCAACGTCGAGGGGGTCGAGGACGTCCTGATCCGGCTCGCGAAATGCTGCACGCCGGTGCCCAGCGACGAGATCGTCGGCTACATCTCGCTCGGCAAGGGGATCACGATCCACCGCGCGGACTGCCCGAACGTGAAGACCCTCCGCCGGAACCCGGAACGGTTCACGCCGGTGAACTGGGACGGCGGGACGGCGCAGAGCTTCCGCGTCCAGATCGCCGTGGACGCCTGGGACCGCCCGCGGCTGCTCGAGGACGTCGCCCGGACGTTCGCCGAGCACGGAGCCAACATCGTCTCCTACGGCGGGACCGTGGAGGACCAGCTGGCGAAGAACTGGTACACGGCCGAGGTGCCCGACGTGAAGTCACTGCGCACGCTCCTGACCTCGCTCAGGAATGTCGAGGCCGTGTTCGACGCCTACAGAGTTACCCCGAGCTGATCCCTCCTTCGAGGGAATCGGCGTCCCGAGCGAGCGCTTTCCAGCCGCAAAACCCCCGCTAATCGGCGGAATCACCCTTTAGGGGGATGCTCCCTCGGACGGGAGGGGTACCTCGGACGAGGGATGGACGTCTCGCCCGATCCGACTACAACGAGGTGCAGGGGGAGAGGCAAGCCTGCGGCGGCCATCCGAAACAGGGTGGCCGCGCGGCTAACACGGCTCAGGCGTCGAGGTCCTCGCCTTCGAAGGCCCGGATCTTCTCGCGGAACTCGTCCGGGATCGGGCAGGCCTTCCGCTCCGCGAGGTCGACCAGCACGAGTGTCTGGGTCGCGGTCACCATCAACGCGTCGTCGTCGACGCGGTAAGCGGCGCATTCGTACGTCACGCTCGTCCGCCCGATCCGCGAGACACGGATGAAGACCTCGATGAGGTCGTCGAATCGGGCCGGCGCGTGGTACTCGATCGTGTTCGCTCGCATCACGAACTCGGCCTCGCTCGGCCCCGTGGCCAGCATCCCGAGGTGGCGCGCGTACTCGACCCGCGCCAGGTCGAAGTAGGGGAGGTAGCGGCCGTAGTAGACGATCCCCTGAGCATCCGTGTCCGAGAAGCCGACGCGCGTCAGCGCCGAGTACTTGAACGGGGGCTTTCGCTGGGTTACGCGACCCAGCTCAAGCACGGATGACGTCGAGCACCTCGTCGCGCTTGCGCTCCATCAGCTCCTCGGAGCGCGCTTCGAGGTTCAGCCGCAGGAGCGGCTCGGTGTTCGAGGGGCGGACGTTGAAGTGCCACTCGTCGGCGTCGACGGAGACGCCGTCGAGGTGGGAGACCTCGCCCTCGCCCGCGAACCGCTGCTCGAGCTCCGCGAGCTTCGCGTCGACATCGGGCACCGGCGTGTTCAGCTCGCCGGTGATGAAGTAGCGCTCGCGGAAGGGGCGCAGGATCTCCGAGAGCCGCTGGCCCTTCTTCGAGACGAGCTCCAGCATGAGCAGGAACGGCACGACGCCGGAATCGGCCTGGCTGAAGCCGCGGAAGTAATAGTGGCCGGAGACCTCGCCGCCGAATGCGGCGCCCTCCTCGCGCATCCGCTGCTTGATGAATGCATGCCCGACTCGGTTGACCAGCGGGGTGCCGCCGGCGTGCTTGATCAGCTCGGGCACGGCCCAGCTTGCGCGGACGTCGTAGATGATCTTCGCCCCGGGCTCCTTCTCCAGCACCGACTCGGCGAGGAGCGCCGTCACGAAGTCCCCGGGGACGAACTCTCCGGTGTCGTCGACGAAGAAGCAGCGATCGGCGTCGCCGTCGAAGGCGGCCCCGAGATCGGCGCCTTCGGCCGTCGTCCGCTCGACGATGAACTGGCGGTTCTCGGGGAGCAGCGGGTTCGGCTCGTGGTTCGGGAAGGTCCCGTCGGGCTCGAAGTAGTGGCGAACGGTCTCGATCGGCAGGCGCGCGAGCACCGGCGGGAGCATCACGCCCGCCATCCCGTTCGCCGCGTCGATCACGACCTTGAGCGGCCGGATCGCATCGACGTCGACGAACGAGAGGACCCGATCGACGTAGGCGGGCCAGATGTCGACCTCGCGGACGCTCCCGCCCGGCTTCGCCTCGCCGAACCCCTGCGCGGCCCGGTCGCGGACCTGATCGAGGCCCGACTCGCCTCCCACGGGGAGCGCGCCCTCGCGCACGATCTTCATCCCCGTGTACTCCTTCGGGTTGTGCGAGGCGGTGACCATGATCCCGCCGTCGAGTTCCTGCTCGCCCACCGCGAAATAGACCATCTCGGTGCCGACGAGCCCCAGGTCGAGCACCTCGGCGCCGCCGTCTACCGCGCCGCGCATGGCGGCCGCCGCCATCGCCGGGGAGGACAGCCTCATGTCGCGCCCGACGGCCAGGTTGCGCCGTTCGAACTCCTCGACGAACGCTCGCGCGATCGCATACGCGCCTTCCTCGTCGAGCTCCGTGGGGTAAAGGCCGCGGACGTCGTATGCCTTGAAGACCTTGGAATCGAGCACGGCGGGACTCTATCCCGGTGGAACCTGCGGCTCGTCGCCGGTGTAGGAGGGCCATGAAGGCGATCGCGTTCCTCACAGTCCTGATGGCGGTCCTCGTGGTTGCGCCGGCCGCGCAGGCGAAAGAAGGCCCGGGCGGATATCAGGTCTGCGGCCCCGACGCCTGTGCGTCGATCGGCCATGGGTCCGACTCCGTCGTCGTCCTCGACTCCGGCTCGGAGAGCCCGCCGCCGCCGCCCGGGCCGTACTACCTGATCGACTACAGGGAGCAGCACGCGGTCCCCTACTACTTCAGGCCTGACCGCGAGCTCGTCGGCGCGAAGCTCCGGACTGACGGCGAGATCAGCTGGTTCAGCGTCCACGGTACGCCGGTCCTGAAGCGGCTCAGTGCGGCCACGGCGAAGCTCGAGCCTTACGCCACCGCTTCACAGGCGCGGAGCGGTCGCGACTGGACGCCCTGGCTGGTCGTAGGCGGCCTGATCCTCCTCGCAGCCCTCGGCGCGACATTCCTCCTGAAGGGAGCACCGATGAAGAGACTCGCCGCGCACTTCCTGCTCGTCCTGGCGGCCGCCCTGGCTCTCGCCGCGACGGCGTCGGCGAAGGAGATCCAGACCGCGCAGGCCTGCGGGCCCGACCAGTGCGGCGACCTGGACAAGGACGGCACGATGCTGATCCTGAACTCGGGCGGCTCGGTGTCCCAGCCGCCTCCGACGGCGGAGTACTACCGGTTGGACTTCGTCTTCGCCGAGCCCGGCACGCCGGATCACAACGCGTTCTCGCACCTGTTCGTGCCGTCGACGGGTCTCGTTGGCTTCGGCGACGAGACCGGCGGCGTGGCCTGGTTCCCCATCTACGGACAGGCTCTCGACACCATCCGGCAGGCGACGCGTGACGTGCAGCCGTTTGCAGCTCCGGCAGCCTGGCCGACCTCGATCGACGATCCGATCTTCTCGCCGGGCGAGCCCTCGAGCTCGGCGCCGGCGAACGGCACGAACTGGCGCCCGTGGGCGGTCGGGCTCGGACTCGTGCTCCTGGCGCTCGCCGTGGGTGCGCTGCTGGCGCGCCGAACCCGCGTTCGCAGGCCCACGACGGCCTGAAAAAGTGGCACGACCCGGGACGTTTTGGGCGTCCCGGGTCGTTTCTACACTTATGGGAGTGGAGCGGAAGCTTGCGACCGTTTTGTTCGTGGACCTCGTCGGGTCCACCGCCCTCGTCACCGGCACCGACCCGGAGGTGGCGCGCCGCCGCGTGCAGCAGTACTTCGACCGGGTCTCGCATTGCATCGTCACGCACGGCGGCATCGTCGAGAAGTTCGCCGGCGACGCGGTTATGGCCGCCTTCGGGATCCCGCAGTCGCACGAGGACGACGCGGAGCGCGCGGTCCGCGCAGCGCTCAGCATCATGGATTCCGTCCGGGAGCTCGGACTCGAGGCGCGGATCGGCATCGAGTCCGGCGAAGTCGTCGTCGACGACGCCGAGTCGACCTTCGCTACCGGCGAGGCGGTCAACATCGCAGCCCGCCTCCAGCAGGCCGCCGAGCCGAACGCGATTCTGATCGGCCCCGGAGCGCACCGGCTGACACTGGGATGCTTCCAGGTAGAGGACGAAGGCCCGCTCGAGGTCAAGGGCCGGACCGATCCGGTCTGGGCCTGGCGCGTGATCTGCGTCGCCCGCACCGAGGCGTCGGCCCGGAAGATCGCCGCGCCGCTCGTCGGCCGCGACGCAGAGCTCGAGCTGCTCGAGAACACGTATGCACGCGCTGTGCGCGACCGCCGCGCACACCTGTTCACGATCTACGGCGACCCCGGCGTCGGCAAGAGCCGCCTCGCACGGGAGTTCGTCGCCGGGCTCGAGAACGCCACGGTGCTCGTCGGTCGAGCCCTGCCGTACGGCGAGGGCGTTACGTACTCCGCCCTCTCGGACATGGTCAAGGTGGCTGCCGGCATAGCCGACGACGACCCGCTCGACGAAGCGGTCGAGAAGCTGCGCGATTGCTGTCCCGACGAGGCTGTGGCCGACCTACTGGGCCTCGCCTCGGGCGTGCTCGAGGCGGTGCAGGCCGAGCACAACCAGCAGGAGATCTCGTGGGCGGCGCGCGCGTGGGCGGAGAAGCTCGCGGAGCCGCAGCCGCTCGTCCTCGCCTTCGAGGACATCCACTGGGCTGAGGAGCCGCTGCTCGAGCTGATCGAGCATCTCGGCACCTGGGTCCGGAACGTCCCGCTCCTGATCCTGTGCCTCGCGCGGCCGGAGCTGCTCGACATCCGGCCGGGGTGGGGCGGTGGTCGCGTCCGCGCGACGTCGATCGAGCTCGAGCCGCTCGGTGAGGCAGACAGCGAGGCGCTGATCGACGCGTTGCTTGACGGCGAGGACGGGCTGCCGGCCTCGGCGCGGTCGACGCTCCTGGCGAAGACCGAGGGGAACCCGCTCTTCGTGGAGGAGACGATCCGGATGCTCGGCGAGGCCGACGGGAGAGGCGTCGAGCGGATTCCGGACACATTGCAGGCGCTGATCGCCGCGCGCATCGACCACCTCCCGCAGGGCGAGAAGGCGCTTCTCCAGCGAGCCGCGGTGATCGGCCGGATCTTCTGGGCGGGCGCTGTTGCCCATCTCAGCACCGATCCCGAGGAGGACATGGAGCCGCTGCTCGACGACCTACTGCTGCGGGAGTTCCTCCTCCCCGAGGCCCGTTCCACGATCAGCGGTGAGGACGCCTACCGGTTCAAGCACGTGCTGATCCGCGAGGTCGCCTACAGCGGGCTCTCGAAGACGGCGCGCGCCTCCCATCACCGCCGCTTCGCGGAGTGGCTCAAGGAGCGTGCAGCCGACGAGCTGCTCGAAGTCCGTGCCTACCACCTCGACCATGCGAGCGCTCTTCTCGCCGAGCTCGACGGCGCGCCGCCGGAGGAGCTTGCGACGGAGGCCGCCGACGTCCTCGAGCGCGCGGGGAAGCGGGCGCTGGCGCGCGAGGCGAACGAGACCGCCCGCCGGCTCCTGCTGCGCTCGGTCGAGCTCGAACCGACGATGCACCGGCGCTTCCAGGCGGCGCGGGCCGCGTGGCGGATGAACGACTTCCCGGTCGTGTCGTCCGAGATGGAAGAAGTCCTGAGCGAGGCGCGAGAGGCCGGTGACCGGAACCTCGAAGCCCGTGCGCTGACGGCTCTCGCCGAGGTGACGCTGCTACGGGAGGCCGACGTCGGCCGGGCGGAGCAGCTCGGAAAGAAGGCGTTGGAAGTCGCCGAGACCGACGATGTTCGCGTGGACGCGCTTCAGGTGCTCGAGACCGTGGCTTGGTGGCGCGGGCGGTTGACCGAGGCCGAAGGCTACGCCGAAGAAGCGCTCGAGCTGGCTCATCGGCTGGAGCGCCCCGACCTGGAGAGCAACGCGTTGCTTTCGCTGGCCGGCATCTACACCTCGCGGCAAGAAGACGCGCGAGCCGAGCCGCTGATCGCGCGGGCCCATGTCCTGGCGGAGGAGAGCGGATCGCTGGTCTCGAAGGCGAAAGCGTTCTCGCAGGCCGGGGAGCTGCACTCGTGGCGCGATCGGAACGACGAGGCGCTGGCC
Organism: Gaiellaceae bacterium; assembly: GCA_035605555.1. GTDB lineage: Bacteria > Actinomycetota > Thermoleophilia > Gaiellales > Gaiellaceae > JACDAN01. The sequence goes on along the minus strand of DASTHD010000071.1, from coordinate 4,118 downwards.
GACTACCGGCGGGCTCTCGAGCTGTTCACCGAGGTCGGTTCGGCCACGAATGTCGCGCGAACGATGCTCCGAATCGGGACGATCCTCCAGCAGCAGCGCGAGCTCGCCGAGGCGGAGAAGCTCGGGCGAGACGCGATCCGCATCCTCAAGCCGCTCGAGGACCGCGGCACGCTTTGCGAGGTCCAGCGCTTCCTGGCCGAGGTGCTGCTCGAGCAGGGCAAGGTGGACGAGGCCGAGATGTACGCGCTACGGGCGATCGAGACGGTCGGGCCGCAGGACGTGAGCTCGCAGGCGTCGACGAAGAAGTCACTCGCGCTGATCCGCGCGCACCAGGGCCGGGACGACGAGGCGGAGGCGCTCCTCCGCGAGTCGATCGAGACGCTCGAGCGGAGCGAGTACACGCGGTTCCTCGCCGATCCGCTCGAGGCGATCATCGAGTTCTACATCGGCCGTCAGCGGGTCGGCGACGCGGTCGAGTTCCAGAAGCGCCTGACCGAGCTGCGCGCCGACTCGATGCCCGAGGAAGCCGCCGCCAGCATCGCCTAGAGCTCACGCCGGCCGAGTGCACGGTGCGGGCCTCGCGTCTGATGGCCGTTTGCCGGCGCCGCCGACGGGGAGACTGTGCGCTCTCCTGGTGCGTCGCGGATCGCGGGTTCTCTCGGTCCGCTGGCTGGGATTGCCGCCTACGCGCTTGCGCTGGCTCCGTTGGTCCTGTTCAACCGTCCAGCAGACGTGGCGCTGAGTGAGGAGGTCAGCTTCGTCCTCTTCATGCTTCCGGTCGCCGCCGCCCTCGCTTTGTGCGGCGCAGCCGCTGGTTCGGCACTCGGCGGGCTCGTGAGCCAGGGTGGTATGCCCCAGCGCTGAGGGCTGTGCCTAGCGGCGGCTGCTCTAACACCGGCCGCTTGAACCGCCGATGCCCTTGCCGTGGTTCGCATCCTTGTCCTGGCTCTCTTCGCCCTTGTCTTGCTGTCGTGGCTCGGCTTCGCCGCGCTGTACCTGGTTGCCCTCAAGCTCGAAGGGGTGAAGTGGAGCCATCACACCCGATTGTGGTTTCGTCTGAAGGCTGTCGAGTACCTGCTGCTCGTACTGTTCGTCGGCGTCGCCACGGTCGGTGCCGTCCCAAGGTGGGCGCTACTCGTCTTGGCCATCGTCTTCCCAGTGCTCTGGGTCGCACGATGGCGAGTCAGGCCGGGAGCCGAGGCGCCACGATCAGCGTCTAGCCGTTGATCCCACCAGCAGGGAGCGGATCGCCTGGTGGCTTTCCTCGTTGGGCGACTCGCTGATCACCGTCGCCGGGCGGTCGAACCGCGACAGCGCCTCCGCCAGCGGCTCAGCTCGCAGCGTGCCCTCGCCGTAGGAGAGGTGCTTCGTCTCGTTGCGGTTGGCGTAGGCGATGTCCGAGAAGTGGATGTGGAACGGCGCGCCGGGCTCGATGACGGCATCGGCACGCTCGAGCACGTCCGCGAACCGCTCGACCTCGGTGAACTCCCCATCCGAGGTGGCGTGCATGTGGGCGAAGTCGAGCACCGGCCGGATCCAGTCCACGCGCTCGGAGATCTCCAGCACGTCGTCGATCGTCCCCAGCTCCCGCACGCGGCCCATGACCTCGACGCCGAACGGCACCCCGCGGCCCTTCTTCTCCAGCCGCTCGCGGAGCTCACCCGCCTGCTCGACGACGTCGTCGAGCGCCTGCTCTCGCTCTCGCCCCAGGAGGAAGCCGGGGTGGAAGACGACGAGCTCCGCGCCGGCCGAGACGGCGATCCCGGCGGAGTGGTCGAGCATGCCGATCGCCATGTTCAGCTTCTTGCCGCGCTCGGCGTGCCCCACGAACCCCGCGATCGGCGCGTGGACGGACAGGACGATGCCGTTATCACGTGCCAACTCACCGAAGCGCTCCGCCCAGGGGTAGTCCATCCAGAACTTGCCCTCGAAGTCGAGCTCGTTGGCCGTGTAGCCGCGCTCGAGCAGCAGCTCGATCGCTGCCTCCGGCGATTCCCGGGAAGGGACGCGCGCGGGGCCGAACCGCACCTCACTCATGGCTCGACACGCTACAGCGGCGATCCCTCGCCGGAGAATCAAGCAGCTTCCGGTCCGCCGATGTCGTCCGACCCCCTTCCTACATTTTTCACATGGCCAAGCGCCCATCCCGAATCGACCTGCTCGAGCTCGACATCGACCTCCGCCTGACCGACCTCTGGCGCGAGGCCGCCGATGTCTCGGAGTGGAACCTGGAGATCGTGGCCGCGTTCATGCGCGCCGCCTACGGCAAGGGCTACTGCGACGCGCTGACCGAAGACGAGCCAGGCGCCCTCTGCCACGATCACGGGTACCGCATCCCCGCCAGGCGCCCCGCGCCGGCGGCGGAAGCCTCCTAAGCGCCCGAGAGCCTCAGGGCTACACTTCCGGCGTGGCGCGCCGTGCCAGCCCCGCCCGCCTCGTCATCGCGCTCGGCGTGGCGGCGATGCTCGCCGTCTTCCTGGTCTACACGGCGATCGCCGGCGGAACCCCGCAGGTCAAGCCGAGCCAGGTGAAGGGTCACGCCGGCGAGGTCACGCTCGTCGGGAAGGTGACCGGGCGTGTCCGCGGCGACGCCCGCGGATCTGGCCTGCGCTTCCAGCTCCGGGACGTCAAGGGCTCGGCGACAGGCGTGCTCGTCACCTACAAGGGTTCGGTCCCGGAGATGTTCCGCACCGGCCGTGACGTCTCGCTTCGCGGCCGCCTCCGCGCCGCGACCTTCGTCGGGATCCCAGGGACGCTCGTGACGAAGTGTCCCTCGAAGTACACCCCCGCCAAGAAGAGCTAGATGCCTGAGCTCGGGCGGGCCGCGCTCATCGTGTGCCTCGGCGCGGCGCTCTACGCCGTCGCCGCCGGCGCCTACGCCGCCTGGACAGGGCGCCGGCGTCTTCAGGAGTCCGCCCAGAACGCGATCTTCGCGGCGTTCCTCGCCGCCGCCGTCGCCTCGGTCGTCCTGCTGACCGCACTCCTCCGCAAGGACTTCGGCTTCACCTACGTCTGGCAGCACACGAGCCGGGAGCTGCCGACCGCCTACACCTTCTCGTCGTTCTGGGGCGGCCAGGAAGGATCGCTCCTTCTCTGGCTCCTGATCCTGACCGGGTTCTCGAGCGTCGCGGTCCTGCTTGGGCGCCGCTCGGCCCGGAGCCTCTTGCCGTGGGCGGTGCCGATCCTCGGTGCGGTCACGGTCTTCTTCGCGTTCATGCTGGTGGCGGTCTCGACGCCCTTTGCGACGCAGGCCGCACCGGGCGACGGCCAGGGCCTCAATCCGAGCCTCCAGAACCCGTACATGCTTGCCCACCCGCCGATGCTGTACCTGGGCTTCGTGGGCCTGACGATCCCGTTCGCCTTCGCGATGGGCGCGCTCATCGCGCGCCGCTCAGACGAGCTCTGGATCGTCGTTACGCGGCGCTGGACGCTCGTCGCCTGGACGTTCCTCGGCTTCGGCCAGCTCCTCGGCGCCCACTGGGCCTACGTCGAGGTGGGGTGGGGCGGGTACTTCGCGTGGGATCCGGTGGAGAACGCCGCGCTGATGCCGTGGCTCGCTGCGACGGCCTTCCTGCACTCGGTGATGATCCAGGAGAAGCGCGGGATGCTGAAGATCTGGAACGTTCTGCTCGTCGTCGGCGCCTTCGCCCTGGCGCTCTTCGGCACCTTCCTGACGCGGTCGGGGATCCTCAGCTCGATCCACTCGTTCACCGAGAGCTCGATCGGCCCCTGGTTCCTCGGCTTCATCGTGATCGTCGTTGCGGCCTCGGCGGCGCTGATCGTCTCCCGGCTGCCTCTCCTGCGCGCGAAGACGCGGCTCGAATCCCCGGTCTCGCGCGAGGCGACGTTCCTTTACAACAACCTGCTTCTCGTCGCCTTCTGTCTGACGATCCTCTGGGGTGTGGCCTACCCGATCCTGACCGAGGCGCTTCGCGGCGAGCCGGTGACGGTCGGGCCCCCGTACTACAACTTCTTCCTGAAGGCCTTCGGGCTGCCGCTCCTCCTGCTGATGGGGATCGGGCCGCTGATCGCCTGGAGGCGCGCCTCGCTACGCGGGCTCGGCCGGATCTTCGCCTGGCCCCTGGCGATCGCCGTGGCGGCCGGCCTCGTCCTGGTCG
>DASTHD010000057.1:0-12111 GCA_035605555.1 Gaiellaceae bacterium | reverse complement strand
GGTCTGCGCACGCGTGGAGGTGCGCGTGGGTGTCGATCACGCCGCGGCGGCTGGCGCTTCCACGCGCGGGAAGAGCGGCGCAGCCTGCTCGATCCCCTCGGCGGCGGACGTGCGGCCCGGAGCGACCTCGGCCCAGCCGAGGTCCTCGGACTGTCCGAGGGCGCGGAGGATCTGCGGCGCCGTGTTCGGCAGATACGACGAGAGAGCGACGGCAAGGGCGCGCAAGCCGTCCGCGAGCGCATAGAGCACCTGATCGAGCTCGACGGCGTTGGCGTCGTCCTTCGCGAGCTCCCACGGCTTCCGGTCCGTCACGAACTAGTTCAAGGCCCGGACGTAGTCCCAGATCACGTCGAGCGCGCCGGTGAGGTCGAACTCGTCGAGCCGGGACGGGACCTCGGTCGCGATCCGCTCGATCGCGGCGGCGTCGCCGAGCCCCGGCGCGAGCGGGATCTTGCCGTCGCGGTACTTGGCGATCATCGCCGTCGTCCGGGAGACGAGGTTTCCGAGATCGTTCCCGAGCTCCCGCTCGTAGCGCTCGTGCACGGAATCGAGCGCCACCGATCCGTCCTGTCCGAACTGCACCGACCGCGTCGCCCAGTAGCGGACCGCGTCGGAGCCGTAGACCTCGACGAGATCGAGTGGGTCGATCGCGTTTCCGAGCGACTTCGAGATCTTCCGGTCGTCGAGCAGCAGGTAGCCGTGGACGAAGATCCGTCGCGGGACGTCGTACCCGGCCGCCAGCAGCAGCGCCGGCCAGTAGACGCAGTGGAAGCGAAGGATGTCCTTCCCGATCAGGTGGTGGACGTGCGGCCAGTAGCGGTCGCGGATGTCCTCGTCCGGCCGCGCATAGGTCAGGGCGCTCAGGTAGTTGATGAGCGCGTCGACCCAGACATAGACGACCTGCTCCGGGTCCCACGGAATCGGGACGCCCCATGGCTGGCCCGCGCGGCTGAGGCTGAAGTCCTGGAGGCCGCCTGCAATGAAGCTCCGGGCCTCGTTCCGCCGGAAGCCCGGCTGGACGAAATCGGGGCGTTCGTCGTACAGCTGCAGCAGCTGGTCCTGGAACGCGGAGAGGCGAAAGAAATAGTTCTTCTCCTCGATCCACTCCGGCACCGTGTCGTGCTCCGGGCACTTTCCGTCGACGAGCTCGGCCTCCGTCTTGAACGCCTCGCAGCCGACGCAGTAGAGCCCGGCGTAGACGTCCTCGTAGATGTAGCCGTTGTCGTAGATCCGCTGGACGAAGTCCTGGACGAAGCGCTTGTGGGCTTCGTCCGTCGTGCGGATGAAGAAGTCGATCTCGGCGTCGACGCGCTCAGGAAGCTCGCGCCACTTCTCGGCGATCTGGTCGACGTACTCTTGAGGTCCGAGACCTTCCGCCTCGGCCACCCGATACACCTTCGAGGCGTGCTCGTCCGTGCCCGTGAGGAAGAACGTGTCGTCGCCGCGCTGCTTGTGATGGCGCACGACGATGTCCCCCGCGAGCGTCGTGTAGGCATGCCCGATGTGCGGGGTCGAGTTCACGTAGTAGATCGGTGTGGTCAGGTAGAAGGTCATCCCGGGCAATGATAGGTGCGGCCTCCCGGGTGACCTTTCGGCCCGCGAGGAGCAGGGCGCCGGCGAGTGCCAGGAGCGCTGCCCCGGCCAGGACCCACGGCGGGCGCGGCGTCGCGGGCGGCTCCGGACGCGCGCGGGGAGCCGGCCGCGGTTCTGCCGGGGCCGGGTCGTGGAGCGGGGCCGGCTCGCGAACCGGAGGTCGAATCGAGACCGGCGCCCGGACGTGGTGCTTCGACGTCGGCAGAGCCGCGCGACGCCGCGCCACGATCGAGGCGGGAACAGGTACTCGCCCGGGCCGCGAGGCCACGGCGGGCCGCGAGGCTACAGCGGGTCGCGCAACTCGGGCCCGCGGGCCCGGCCGCGCCGTCGTCGACGGTCGCGCGGCCGCCGCATGCGGAGCGCGTGTGGCCGGAGACTCGGCCCCGGCCGGCGCCGCCGAGGCGGGCTGACGGTCCTCGACCGACGTCGCCGGAGCCGCAGTCGCCGGACCGGGCGCCGGCACGGGCGCTCCGGCCGCCGGAGCGGCCGGCTCCGGAGGCGAGGACGGAGCCGGCCGCGGCGGCAGCAGCGTGAGCGGGTCGACATAGCCCTTCGGATCGTCGGCCCGGCGGACGCCGAGATGCACATAGGGGACGTCGTGCTCGAGGTCGCCCGACGGCCCGATGCTCCCGACACGCTCGCCCTCCGTGACGCCCTCGCCCTCGGTGACGCCCAGCGCCCCGAGATGGGTGAGGGTCACGGCGTAGCCGTCGTCGGTCCTGATCGTCGCGGTCCGGCCGTTGCCCGGCAGCCAGCCTGCGAACGACACCCGCCCGGACGCAGGCGCGGCGACCGGCCCCCCTGCCGGCGAGCCGACATCGATGCCCGAGTGGCCGCGCTCGTGGTACTCGGCGCCGCCGAACTCGAAAGCTCGGAGAACAGGTCCGTCGGCCGGCCAGCTCCAGGCCGACGCGCCGGCGGGGGCCGCGAGCGCAAGCAGCAGTGCGCTCGCCGTCGTTGTCATTTTCGTCAACATCTGAGGCGACGGTAGCAGGAGCGGCCGTGCGTTGTCAAATCAGGCTACAGCGAGCCGCGATAGAGCTTGTTCCGCGGCACACCCGTCAGGCGCGCCACGACGGCCGCGGCCTCGCGACGGGAAACCCCGCCCGCTACGAGCTCGGCCACCGCCGCCGCCGCGGCATCCTCGTCCGCCGCTCCCTCGACCTCTGCGGGGCCGATCACGAGCGTGATCTCGCCTTTCGCGCCGCCGGCAAACCGTTCCGCCAGCTCGGCCACCGTGCCGCGGGCGACCTCCTCGTGGAGCTTCGTGAGCTCGCGGCAGACCGCGGCCGGCCGGTCCGGCATCGCCTCGGCGAGGCTGGCCAGCACGCCTGCAACCCGCTGCGGCGATTCGAACGCCACCGCCGCGTGCGGCCACCGCGCGAGCTGTCCCCAGAGCGCGCGACGCTCGCCCGCCCCGCGTGGGAGATAGCCGAGGAACTGGAACCGATCCGTGCCAAAACCGCTCGCAACCAGCGCCGTCTCGACGGCCGCAGGCCCGGGAACCACCGTCACCGGCACGCCCGCCTCGAGCGCGGCCGCGATCAGCCTCGCACCAGGGTCGCTGATCGCAGGCATCCCGGCATCAGTCACGAGCGCTACGCGCTCGCCCGCCTGGAGCCGCGGGAGCACCTCTGCAGTGCGCTCGGCCTCGTTGTGCTCGTGGTAGCTGAGCAGTCGGGCCGTCACCCCGTGGCGCTCGAGCAGCTTCCGCGTTTGGCGCGTGTCCTCGCAGAGCACGATGTCCGCCTCGCGGAGCTCCCGGAGCAGTCGCAGCGTGACGTCCTCGAGGTTCCCGATGGGCGTCGCGCAGACCGCCAGCGGCACTGCCGGCCTACCCCTGGTCGTCGAGGGCTTCGAAACCGACGAGAGCGGCGCCGATCATCCCCGCCTCGTGCCCGAAGTGCGCGGGGACGATCCGAACCAGATCCCGCCCCGGGCGGAGGCCCTCGACTGCGAGCGTCCCACGCGCGGAGTCCAGGATCAGGTCGCCGGCGCGGGAGAAGCCGCCGCCGAGGATCACGAGCTCCGGATTGAAGATGTTCACGAGCGTCGCGATCCCGGCGCCGAGATGGCGGCCGAGCCGCGCGAGATCCTCCTTCGCCCCCTCGTCACCGTCCATGGCGGCATCGACGAGCGTCTTGCCGTTGGAGCCCGGGCCGAATCGCACCTCTGCGGCCTCATCCGCGGCCGAGCCGGCGGCGAAGCCTTCGAAGTGGCCGTGACCCGTGCACCCGCCGCCGCACGGTGCGCCGCCGTAATCGAGAACGATGTGCCCGAGCTCGGCGCCCGCGCCAATCGAGCCGCGGTACGGTCGCCCGTCGAGGATCAACCCACCGCCGATGCCGGTCCCGAGGGTCAGCGCGACGATGTGCGACGCGCCTTGCCCGGCGCCGAGCTTCCACTCCGCGATTGCCGCCGCGTTTCCGTCGTTGTCGATCGCGACGGGCAGGTTGAAGCGCCCGGTCATCCGGGCGCGGAAGTCGACGTCGTGGAGCGGAATGTGGACAGACGAGACAGCCCGCCCCGCTTGCTGGTCGATCGTCGAGCACAGGCCGAAGCCGATCGCCTCGACGTCGTCGTCGATGAGCCCTTCGACCACCTCGTCCACCGCGGCCAGAAACTCGTCCTGGGACGAGACCGGCGTCGGTCGCTCGCTCTGGCGCGAGACCTCGCCTTCGCGGTCGACGACCCCGGCGAGGATCTTCGTGCCCCCGACGTCCACCCCGAGTGCGCGTTGGCCTGTCACGAGCGGCGGCTACGATACCCCGCCGGTGGCGCGCCAAGACAAGCCCTATCGCGTCTACAGAGGAGGGCGGGCAACGGGGGGCGTCCCGACGCTCACCCGGCGACCTCGTCCCACACCGCAGCGGCCGGCCGACGACGGCCGCCCCGCCGAGCGCTACCGCGGTCCCGGCCCGGCGAAGCCGGAACGGCGCTGGGGACCCGGCCGGATCATCCCGCTTGCGATCGTGCTCCTCATCCTGCTCCTGATCGGCTGGACCGTCGCCGGCTATCTCTCCGTCCGAAGCGGCGTCAAGAAGGCGAATGCCCGGCTGTCGGAGAGCGCGAAGGCGCAGCTCTCGCCGCAGGACGGGCTGATGCTCTCCAAGCCGAGCACGATCCTCGTCATCGGCAGCGACCACGGTCGAACGCCCGACCGGCGCGGAAACCGCCTCGCAGACTCGATCATGCTGATCCGGACCGATCCGGACCACCAGCGGATCTCCTACCTGTCGATCCCGCGCGACCTCGAGGTCGACGTCCCAGGCCAGGGCCACGAGAAGATCAACGCCGCGCTGCCCCAGGGCGGCCCGTCGCTCGCGATCCGGACCGTCCGCGAGGCGTTCGGGTTCGACGTCAACCACATCATCCTGATGGACTTCCCGTCCTTCCGCGAGGTGATCGACGCGCTCGGAGGGGTCGAGGTCGACGTCCGCTCGCCGGCGGTGACGAAGCACGACTGCCCGTACAAGAGCGCGGCCAAGTGCGACCGGTGGCAAGGCTGGCGCTTCGGACGTGGCCGCCAGACGATGGACGGCAAGCGCGCGCTGATCTACTCGCGAATTCGCAAGAACGACCTGAATGCGGCCGAGAACGACCTCAACCGGACGGGACGCCAGCAGCAGGTGCTGCAGGCGACACTCGGGAAGATGGTCGGGGTCGGAACGTTCCTGCGCCTCCCGTTCATCGGTGACAAGCTCGTCAGCCCGTTGACGACCGATCTCTCGACGCCGCAGGTCTTCCAGCTCGGCTGGCTGCGCTTCCGCGCCTCGAGCGACCAGACGCTCTACTGCCGCCTCGGGTTCACGGGCGACGGTGACGACAACGCCGCCGTGATGCTGATGTTCACCGGCCGCTCGGCGCCCCAGCCGCCGACGCCCACCTCCGGCGCCGGCTGCCTCAGGGGCACGCCGCTTAGCTAGCTAGCTTCCGCGGCCTTCTTTTCGGGCGCCTTTGTCTCGCCGCCGCCGGAATCCGTCTTCTCCGACGGCTTGTCGCCGTCGCGCCCGGACTTCCGGCTCCCACGTCCGTAGTCGGTCGAGTAGAAGCCGCTGCCCTTGAAATGCACGGCGACCGGGTGGAGGACCCGCGTGACGGGGCCCTTGCCGCACACCGGACAGACCTCGGGTGGAGGCTCGTTGATCCCGTGGAACAGCTCGAAGACGTGTCCGTCCGGGCACTTGTACTCGTACAAAGGCATCCCTCGACCAAGGATACCCGGGAGGGTTGTCGGCTCAGGCGCGGCGCTGGCGCTCTTCCAGGGTCTCCTGGTAGCACGGAGCGCCCTCGAACGCAGCGAGACCGGCGGGATGCCGGCGCCGGCGACGGCGGCGGCGGCGGCGCGCGACCGAGACCGCGGCCGAGGCGCCGACGAGACCGCCGAGCAGGAAGGAGCGCAGTCGCCGCGCGCGAGCTTCGTCGTCCATGGGAGCATTCTAGAAATGGTCATCTGCACCCTCGGCGACCTGCTGATGGACGTCGTCGTCAAGCTCGCCCAGCCGCTCACGGACGGCGACGACACCCGAGCCGAGACACGGGTCGCCGGCGGCGGGCAGGCCGCGAACGTCGCGGCGTGGGCGGCAGCCCTGGGCGCCGAGTCGCGGTTCATCGGCAAGCGCGGCGCCGACGCCTCGGGCGAAGTGGCGGAGGCGGACCTCCTCCGGCGCGCCGTGGACGTGCTCGGGCCGCCGCCGCACGGACGCAACGGCGTCGTCGTCTCGCTCGTGGAGGCAAACGGGGAGCGGACGATGGTCTCGGACCGCGGCGTCGCGCCGGAGCTGAGCCCGGACGAGCTCGAGCCCGAATGGCTCGACCGCTGCGACTGGCTCCACCTCTCCGGCTACTCGCTGATGCGGGAGCCGATCGGAACCGCTGCCGAGCGCGCCACCCAGCTGGCCCGCGAGCGAGGCGCGCAGATCAGCGTCGACCTCTCCTCGGTGAACGTGATCCGGGAGTTCGGCGCCAAGCGGTTGTCGGAGCGCCTCGCGAGGATCAGGCCGGACGTCGTGTTCGGAAACGAAGCCGAGCACCGAGAACTCGAGGTCGAAAGCGACGTGATCGTGATCAAGCGTGGGCCGAACGGCGCCACGATCGACGGACGGGACTACCCCGCGGCGCCCGGCGAGGTCGTCGACACCACGGGCGCGGGCGACGCACTGGCGGCCGGCTACCTCGTCGGCGGCCCGGAGCTCGCGATGGAGGCGGCGGCGCGGTGCATCGCCGGCCTCGGAACGATGCCGTGAACCTGACGATCGAGCCGGCGACGCCCGAGACGCTCACCGAGGTCGCGACGTGGGTTTACGGCCCGCCGTACGAGTTCTACGACCGTGATACGGACGGCCACGTCCAGAACCCGGAGCGGTTCTTCGCCGCGCGGGACGAGCAGGGTGCGCTCGTCGGCTTCTTCTACTTCGAGGAGCAGGGAGAGTGGCTCGAGTACGGCCTCGGCCTGCGACCTGACCTGACCGGCCAAGGCCTCGGCCTCGGCTTCGTCGAGGCCGGCCGCGAGTTCGGCCGCGCGCACTTCCGCCCGGACCGAGTCAAGCTCAACGTCGCCGCGTTCAACGTCAGAGCTCGAATCGTGTACGAGCGGGCGGGCTTCCACGTGGTCGGATCGCACATCCGCCACTTCGACCGGTGGGGCGACGTGGAGTTCATCGAGCTGGAGGAGGCGTGATCCGAGTCGCCGACGAGGTGCGCGAGGCGCGGGCCGTCGTCGCGCTCGAGACGACGATCGTCGCGCACGGGTTTCCGCCCGGCGAGGGGGTCGAGGTCGGGCTCGAGTGCGAGCGTCGTGTGCGCGAAGCCGGGGCGGTTCCGGCCACCGTCGGCGTGCTCGACGGGGAGATCCGCGTGGGCCTGACCGAGGACGAGCTGGGCCGGTTCACGGTAGACGCGCGCAAGCTCGGCCCGCGCGACCTCGCGGCGTGTGTTGCCCGAGGCGAGACCGGCGCGACGACCGTCGGAGGAACACTCGCCGTCTGCCGCCACGCGGGGATCCGGTTCATGGGCACGGGCGGAATCGGCGGCGTCCACCGTGGGCCCTCCCTCGACATCTCCGCCGACCTGATCGAGCTTTCGCGGGCGCCGGTCGTGGTCGTCAGCTCCGGCGTCAAGTCCCTCCTCGACGTCAAGGCGACCGCCGAGCTGCTCGAGACGCTCTGCGTTCCGGTGCTCGGCTGGCGCACCGACACGATGCCGCGCTTCTACGACGCCGGCGGCGGCCCGCCCGTCAGCCAGCGGGTCGATACCGCGGATGACGTCGTCTCGATCGCCCGGCAGCACTGGGATCTCGTCGGCTGCGGCGTCCTCCTCGCGAACCCGCCGCCGCGCAGCATCGACGTCGAGGCCCTGATCGAGGCCGCGCTCGACGACGCCCTCGACTTCGGCACGACCGGCCAGGGGCTGACGCCGTTCGTCCTCTCGGAGCTCCATGAGCGAAGCGGCGGCGAGACGCTCGGTCTCAACCGCGAGCTCGCCGAGGCGAACGCCGCGCTCGCGGCCGAGGTCGCCGTCGCCGCCGCATGAGCCGCCAGCTCGAGTTCGACTTCCCGGGCCTCAAGGTCGGGATCGCCGAGTACGAAGAAGGGCCCACCGGCTGCACCGTGTTCCAGCTCCCACCCGGCGGCGCGGCGTGCTCGGTCGACATCCGGGGCGGCTCACCCGGGACGCTCGGCAACTACGAGTGGGCCCACGCGGTCTGCTTCGCCGGCGGGTCGCTGTACGGCCTCGAAGCGGCCTCCGGCGTGGCTGCCGAGCTGATGGCGATGCGCGGCTACACGGTCGGCTGGACGGAAGTCGAGCTCGTCCTCGGCGCGATCGTCTACGACTTCGGCCGGCGCGACAACGCCGTCTACCCGGACGCGGAGCTCGGGCGGCAGGCCCTTCGCGCCGCCCGCGAAGGCGTCTTCCCGCTCGGGCGGCGCGGCGCCGGCCGCTCGGTGACCGTCGGCAAGACCTTCGGCATGGAAGGCGGCGAGTTCTCCGGCCAGGGCGGGGCATTCCGGCAGCTGGGCGAAGCGAAGCTTGCGGTCTTCACCGTCGTGAACGCGTTCGGCGCGATCGTCGATCGTGACGGAAGCGTCGTGCGGGGCCACTACGACGCCGACCGGCAGGTGCGGCTGCGGCTCGTCGAGGGCCTCGAGGAGCAGCTCCCGCAGGCGGCGCCTGGCAACACCACGCTTACCCTCGTGATCACGAACCAGAAGCTGACGCGACGCGAGCTCCGCCAGCTCGGCGTCCAGGTGCACGCGTCGATGGGCCGCGCGATCCAGCCGTTCCACGCCCTCGTGGACGGCGACGTCCTCTACACGGTCTCGACGAACGAGGTCGAAAGTCCCGACCTCACCAGCATGAGCCTCGGGGTGATCGCGTCAGAGCTCGCTTGGGACGCTGTGCTCAGCTGCGTCGACGAAGAAGCCAGTAGCGGATGAAATAGAGCGGCGCCGCGATCCCGCCGGCGAGGAAGGTCGCGACGCCCCAGGCCGTCGCATGCCGGCTCCCGTGCCGGTCCGCGTGCGCGAACACGGCCATCGCCGCGAGCGCCCAGACCGTGACGGCGAGGACGAACTGGGCGGGGCTGAGCTGGTACAACCGGCCCTAGGACTGGTTCACGGCGCCCAGGAACTCGTCGATCGACAGCGCGCTCAGTGTCTGGAACTTGGCGCTGCCGCGGGCGCCGAGCGCGACCGAGACGCGCGCGATCGTGGCGGTGTCCGGCGCCTCGACCACGTTGACGAAGTCGTAGGGGCCAAGAGTCGCCCACTGGTGCAGCACCTTCGCGCCGAGCTCCTCGATGTCGCTGTTCACCTCCCGGATCCGGTCCGGGTTCGACTTCAACGTCTGGACGCCCTGCGCCGTCAGATTCGAGAGCAGGATGTAGGTCGGCATGCGCGGCTCCTTTCGTGGCTCACGCGCATGACTCTATTTCGTCGGTTGCCCTCGTCCACGAGGTGCCGTCAGGCCCTTCCGGACCGGGCCGACGCGCGCCACCTGATCGAAGTACAGCTGGGCGGCTGCGAGCAGGACGAGCGGGATCAGTAGCAGGGCCGCGATGAAGGCCGCGACGCTGCCTGCCGTGTCGCCGAACTGGACGAGCAGGTACTGCAAGACACCCGCGCTCACGAAGGCGACGATCACGATCGCCGCCAGCGACCCCAACGCGTGGACGAAGTCCGCCCGGCCGAGCTCGACCCCACGCCGTAGCGCCGCGGTCGGCTCGAGCTCTTCGGCGACGGCGGCCGGCACGGCGAGGCCGACGAGCGCGAACCAGATCAGGGCCGGCAGGATCAGGATCGTCGCGAGGAAGGGGACCGGGAGGAGCACGAGGACGCCGAGCACGAACGCGCTCACGAGCGTGCGGCGCGGCGGCCGGCGACCGACCGCGAGGACCGACGCGCCGACGTAGGAGATGCTCACCGCCGGCACGCCGACGAGGACAGCGAACGCGAGCCTCGCCACACGGGAGACGCCCGTGTCGGCGACAACAGTGATCGCGATCCCGGCAAGCGTCGGCGGTACTCCGATCAGAAGCGTCGACCGGAACCTCCGCCCGTACAGCCGCATCGACTCGGCCACCAGCTGGCCGGCGGTTCGCTCGGCAGGCGGCGCGGGCGGCGGCATGCGCTTCTGAGACCGGGAGGCCACGGCGAGACGCTATCCCGGCGCTCACCATCCGGGCGGAGGAAGCCCTCGCCCCGCGTAGACTCGGCGCATGGCGTTCAGCGTCGTGCGACCGGACGAGCTCGAGTGGATCACGCGGCCGCCCGAGTCGGGAGGCGCCGACCGCCACGTCGCCGGCGTGACCGAGCCTGCGGGCCTCCAGCACACCCGCGCGAACCTCTGGCGCTACGAGCCGGGAGCGCGGGGGCGGCGCCACAAAGACCTGGTGCAGGAGGAGACGTTCGTCGTCGTCCAAGGAACACTGACCATGTACCTCGGCGACCCGCCGGAGCGCCACGAGGTCGGCCAGGGCGGCCTGATCAACGTCGAGGCCGGGACGCCGCTCCAGATCGTGAACGAAAGCGGCGAGGAGCTGCACCTCTACATCCACGGCGCGCCGCCTGAGCGCGGCCACGCCGAGTTCCTGGACTCGGCGGTCTGATTGGCGACCGTTCTCTGCGTTCTTTATGACGACCCGGTGGACGGGTACCCGACGTCGTACCCGCGCGACGGCATCCCTGCGATCGAGACCTATTACGGCGGCCAGACGACTCCGACGCCGGCGGCGATCGACTTCACACCGGGCGAGCTGTTGGGCAGCGTCTCCGGCGAGCTCGGCCTGAGGGCGTTCCTCGAGGACCGCGGTCACCGATTCGTGGTCACGTCCGACAAGGACGCCCCCGACTCGGTCTTCGAGCGCGAGCTTGCCGACGCGGAGGTCGTGATCTCCCAGCCTTTCTGGCCCGCGTACCTGACCGCAGAGCGGATCGCCAAGGCGCCGAACCTCAAGCTGGCGCACACGGCGGGCATCGGTTCAGACCACGTCGATCTCCAGGCGGCGATCGAGCGCGGGATCACCGTCACCGAGGTCACGTACTCGAACAGCATCAGCGTCTCCGAGCACGTGGTCATGCTGATCCTGGCCCTCGTCCGGAACTACCTGCCGTCGCATCAGTGGGTGCTCGACGGCGGCTGGAACATCGCGGACTGCGCATCGCGGTCGTACGACCTCGAGGGGATGCAGGTCGGGACCGTCGCGGCGGGCCGGATCGGTTCGGCGGTGCTCCGGCGGCTCAAGCCGTTCGAGGTCGGCCTCCACTACACCGATCGCCACCGGCTTCCACGCGAGGTCGAGGCGGAGCTTGGCGTCACCTTCCACGACGACGTCGAGTCGCTCGTCTCGGTCTGCGACGTCGTCACGATCAACGCCCCGCTCCACCCGGAGACGGAGCACATGTTCGACGACGAGCTGATCTCGAAGATGAAGCGTGGCGCGTACCTGGTGAACACCGCGCGCGGGAAGATCTGTGACCGCGACGCGGTCGCCCGGGCGTGCGAGTCGGGCCAGCTTGGCGGCTACGCAGGCGACGTCTGGTTCCCGCAGCCGGCGCCGCAGGACCATCCCTGGCGAACGATGCCGCACCAGGGAATGACACCCCATACCTCCGGTACGAGCCTGTCCGCGCAGGCACGGTACGCAGCAGGCACCCGCGAGATCCTGGAGTGCTGGTTCGACGGCCGCCCGATCCGAGAGGAGTACCTGATCGTGGACGCCGGCCGGCTCGCCGGCGCGGGCGCGCACTCCTACAGCGAGGGTGATGCGACGGGCGGCTCCGAGGAGGCCGCCCGGTTCACCGGCTAGACGGCTGCGGGCTCGGCGGCGGCCGTCTTGGTGAAGACGAGCTCGCCGTTCTGCGCGTCCACGAGCACCGTGTCGCCCTCCGCGAAGTCGCCCTCGAGGAGGCGCAGTGCGAGCGGATTCTCGACCAGGCGCTGGATCGCCCGCTTCAGCGGCCTCGCGCCGTAGGTCGGGTCCCACCCTGCCTCGACGAGCTGCTCCTTCGCCGCGTCCGT
>DASTHD010000048.1:0-7005 GCA_035605555.1 Gaiellaceae bacterium | reverse complement strand
TACGCGATGTGGGCGTGGTTCCTCGTGTTCTTCTCGGCCGTGTCCGATCCGGGGAGCGGAGCGGCCTACGCGACGTTCGCTGTGATCGCAGCGGGGGCGGTCGGGTGCTGGGCGGGCGGCGTGCTCGGCGACCGGTGGGGCCGCCCGGAGACGACGGTGCTGATGATGGCGGTGTCGGGTGGGTGTGCGCTGCTCGTCGGGCTCGCCGGAGCGTGGTCGGCCGCGGCGGCGCTCGTCGTCGGGCTCGTCTGGGGGTTCACGGTCGTGGCGGACTCGGCGCAGTTCTCGACGCTCGTGACGGAGCTGGCGGACCAGGCCTACGTGGGCACGGCCCTGGCGCTCCAGCTGGCCGTCGGCTTCGCGCTCACGGTTGCGACGATCTGGCTCGTCCCGTACTGGGAGGAGGCGGTGGGCTGGAAGTGGGCGTTCGTCTTCCTCGTCCCCGGCCCGGCCCTCGGCATCGCCGCGATGCTCCGCCTCCGCACGTTCCTGCAGGGCCTGTCCCGGGACCAGGTCCCGTAACGAATCACGCATAGAAGCGCGACGGAAGACGCACGCCGAAAGCACACAAACGACCGGCGGCCTACCGTCGAACCAATGGGTCGAACTGCCCGAAATTCCGCTCCCGGCCACTACCACGTCTACTGTCGTGGCAACAACCGACGAGCGATCTTCCTCGACGACGTAGACCGCGCGAATTTCCTCGCACGACTGGCCCGTGTCCTCCGACGCCACCGCTGGAAGCTCCACCTGTTCGTCTTGTTGACGAACCACTTCCATCTCCTCGTGGAAACGGCGGACGAGACCCTCCCGAACGGGATGCAGCGGCTCAATCTGGGGACTGCGCGCGCGTTCAACCGCCGTTACGGAACGACAGGCCACCTCTTCGAGGCGCCCTACGGATCGGTAGCGGTCACGCGGCCGGGTTACGCGCTGTGGCTGATCCGCTACCTCGTGCTGAACCCCGTCAACGCCGGACTCTGCCGCCGCCCCGAAAATTGGCCGTGGAGCAGCTACGGCGCCACCATCGGCGTTCGGCCGGCTCCATCGTTCCTCACGATGAGTTGGATCCTCGGACTCTTTGCTGACGACCTCGAGCTCGCTCGAGAGCACCTGCGCGCGTTCGTTGACGGGACCAGGTCCCGGTAGGGGCCGGCGCTAGGGTCGGAGCTCTTCCGAGGGCGGTTGCGGCTCGTAGTCGTCGAGGTGATCGATCGCGTCCGCAGGGAGGTCCAGTCGGACCTCGCCCTCGACGATCTCCGCTACACGCTCGGCGGGCACGTACTTCGGCTTCCCCAGCAGCCCTGTGGAGATCGCCAGGCCGTTGAAGATGTCCTCGTTCGCGTCGCCGACGAGCTCCTCGATCTGCCCGATCTCCTCGCCGTCGGCGGCAACGACCTTCCACCCCGGCTCGACGACGAGCCAGGAGACTGGATCGGCCACGGCCGCTAGACCGCCCGGCCCCCGACGTACCAGACCGGGCCCTGCGTCGCGACCGACTTCGTGTCGGACTGGGCCAACATGATCCGGAGCCGGCCGTTGATCCCGCGCTCGTCCATCCGCGTCAGGCATCGCCGGGTCATGTCCGGTGAGGCGCCGTACCCATAGGTCCGCGCCACGCGGAACCGGAACGCGAGCCCGCGATCCGGCCGCGCCGGATTGACCGGAGCCAGACACAGCGCGCCCTGGTCGAGAAAATCGGAAGACCCCAGCTCGACCTCGGCGTAGAGATCGCTCCAGTCGTCCGGCAGCGTCCCGAGTGCCGTCAGCCACGCCTCCTCGAGCGGCGGCGTGGCGGCGCGCGGTACCTCTCGCGGCTCAGGCTCGACGACCGCCTCGGCGTAGGTCACGAGCTCGACCTGCCCGCGGATCCGGTCGCGATCCAACCGCGCCAGCAGCCGGCGCAGCAGATCGACGCGCCCGCGCGGAACGGTCAGATTCAGCTGCGACCCCGACCGCCCGGGGCCCAGCGGTCCGAGCAGCGCCGAGGCCCGCGAGGCCTGCGAAGCGTCGTCCACGCGCAGCACGAGCCGGACGTCCGCCCACCCCGCGGGCAGCTGCGCCTCGAGCTCTGCGAACTGGTCGGCGACACGCATGGGCCTGAGCATAGACTGGAACGCCGATGGCGAAGGTCGAGAGGAAGGGGGCGCTCTCGCATGAGCAAATGCGGGAGTTCTTCCGGGAAATGCTGCTGATCCGCCGCTTCGAGGAGAAGGTGGAGGAGCGGTTCCGCGCGGGCGAGCTCCCGGGTTTCCTCCATGTCGCGATCGGCCAGGAGGCCGTCGCCGTCGGCGTCTGCCGGGCGCTCGAAGAGGGGGACGTGATCGCCTCCACCCACCGCGCCCACGGCCACACCCTCGCCAAGGGGACGCACCCGAACGAGCTCATGGCCGAGCTGTACGGGAAGCTCGAGGGCTGCTCCCACGGCTACGGCGGCTCGATGCACCTCTACGACGTCGAGCGCGGGAACCTCGGCGCGAACGCCGTCGTCGGTGGAGGCCTGCCGGCGGTCGTCGGCGCCGCCCTCGCTTTCAAGTTTCGGGACGAGCCGCGCGTCGCCGTCGCGTTCTTCGGCGACGGCGCGACCAACATCGGAACCACCCACGAGGCGCTCAACCTCGGGCAGCTCTGGAACGTGCCGGCGGTGTTCGTCTGCGAGAACAACCACTGGGCCGAGTCGACACCGGCGAGCCAGCACGTCCCGATCAAGGACCTCGCCAAACGCGCCGTCGCCTACGGGATGGAGTCGATGACCGTCGACGGCCAGAACCTCCGCGAGGTCTACGAGGGCGCCGTCAACGCCGTCGAACACGCCCGGTCCGGCCGCGGCCCGGTCTTCCTGCTCGCCAACACGTACCGCCTCACCGGCCACTACGTCGGCGACCCGCAGGTCTACCGCCCGAAGGGCGAGCTGCAGGAGCTGCGCGAAACGCAGGATCCGATCCAGAAGGCGCGCGCCGAGCTCGAGCTCTCCGACGAGGAGTTCGAGGAGCTCGACCGCGAGGTCACGGAGCTCGTCGAGGGTTCGGTCGAGTTCGCAAAGAGCGGCACCGACCCCAAGCCCGAGGACGCCCTGAAGAACGTGTACGCGTAATGCCCGAGCTCAGCTACCGCGAAGCCGTCCGCGACGCCCTCTCCACGGTCATGCGCCAGGACGAGGACGTCTTCATCATGGGCGAGGACATCGCCGAGATGGGCGGCTCGATGGGCGTCACGCAGGGGATGCTCGAGGAGTTCGGCCCCGAGCGCGTCCGCAACTCGCCGATCTCCGAGATGGCGATCGTCGGCGCCGGCATCGGCGCGGCGATCCAGGGTATGCGCCCGGTCGTCGAGATCATGTACGAGGACTTCCTCACCCTCGCCGCCGAGCAGGTGATCAACCAGGCGGCGAAGCACCGCTACATGTCCGGCGGGCAGCTGAAGGTGCCGCTGACGATCCGCACCCAGGGCGGCGCCGGGTGGTCACCGGGCGCACAGCACGCACAGCAGCTCGAAGCCTGGTTCGTCCACATCCCTGGGTTGAAGGTCGTCTTCGCCTCGACGCCGACCGACGCGCGCGGCCTTCTCTACACCGCGATCTACGAGGACAACCCGGTGATCTTCTTCGAGCACCGGACGCTGTACGGGATCAAGGAGGAGGTGCCGGACGAGCTCGAGCCGATCCCGCTTGGGCAGGCCCGCGTCCACCGCGAGGGCGACGACGTCACCGTCGTTGCGACCGGCCGCCTCGTCCACGAGTCGCTCGCGGCCGCAAAGGAGGCCGATGAGCAGGGGATCTCCGTCGAAGTCGTCGATCCGCGGACGCTTCAGCCGATGGACGAGGAGACGATCGTCACCTCCGTGAAGAAGACGAACCGCTGTGTCGTCGCACACGAGGCCGTGACGCGGATGGGCTACGGCGCCGAGGTCGCGGCGGTCGTGCAGTACCAGGCCTTCGACTGGCTCGACGCGCCGATCGAGCGCGTCGGCGCGAAGTTCACGCCGCTCCCGTTCGCGCCCGTGATGGAGGAGTGGGTGGTGCCGCACGCCGACGACGTGCTAGGGGCGATCCTCCGGACTGTGGGCCGGGATGGCAACTGAGATCAAGCTTCCGCGGCTCGGCCAGGGGATGGAGTCAGGCACCCTCGTGCGCTGGCTCAAGCAGGAGGGTGAGCAGGTCGAGAAGGGCGAGCCGCTCTACGAGCTCGACACCGACAAGGTGACGCAGGAGGTCGAAGCGGACGCCTCCGGCGTGCTGCTCAAGATCGCCGTCCAGGAGGGCGAGGTGCCCGTCGGCCAGACGATCGCCGTGATCGGCGACCAGGGCGAGGAGGTGCCCGAGGCCGAGGAGAAGCCGCCGGAGGCCGAGGCGGAAGTCGACGAGGAGCCGCAGGAGGAGGGCTCCAGAGCACCGGCGCGCGACGAGGAGCGCGAGCGCGGCAAGGAGGCGTCGGCCGAGGAGACGATGACCGGGCAAATCGCCGAGGCCAGGGAGCCGACGAAGGTCAACGGCCGCATCAAGGCCTCGCCGCTCGCCCGCCGGATCGCCCGCGAGAAGGGGATCGACCTCTCCGAGCTCCGCGGCACGGGCCCAGAGGGCCGAATCGTCGCCGAGGACGTCGAGCGCGCGCTGGCCGCCCCGGCGCCGGCCGCCGCGCCCGCCCCGGCAGCCGAGGCGCCCACCGAGGTCGAGATCGAGCAGCTCACCTCGATCCGCAAGACGATTGCCCGCCGCCTCACCCAGGCCTGGGAGGCCCCGGTCTTCCAGATCACCATGTCGGCGGACATGGCGCGAGCGCAGGAGATCCGCGAGCAGCTCGTCGAGCGGACCCCCGAGGGCCACGCGAAACCGACGGTCTCCGATGTCCTGACGAAGGTCGCCGCCGTCGCTCTCATGCGCCATCCGCAGGTGAACGCGCACTTCGCGGACGAGACGATGAAGCGGTTCCCGGCGGCCCACGTCGGGATGGCCGTCGCGACCGACCGCGGGCTCGTCGTCCCGGTGATCCGAAACGCCGATCGGCTGCGCCTGTCCGAGATCGCAACCGCCCGCGCCGACCTCGTCTCCCGCGCCCGCGAAGGCAAGCTCCGGCAGCAGGATCTCGACGGCGGCACTTTCACGATCTCGAACCTCGGCATGTACGGCGTCGAGCAGTTCGTGGCCGTCCTCAACCCGCCGCAGGTCGCGATTCTCGCGGTCGGCGCGATCGAGGAGAAGCCGGTCGTGACGGAGGGCGATCTGGAGATCCGTCCGCTGATGTCCCTGACGCTGACGTGCGACCACCGGGCGCTCGACGGGTCAGTCGCGGCCGAGTTCCTCCGCACCGTCCGCTCGCTGCTGGAAGAGCCCGGCCTCGCCCTCTAGGGTCCGCGGCGATGAGGGTCTGGTACCGCGTCCGCGACCTCGACGCCGGCCGCGATTTCTACACGCGCAAGCTCGGCTTCACCGAGACCTACTTCGACGAGGAGGGCCGCTGGGCGAAGCTCGAGCAAGGCGAGATGAAGATCGCGCTCGCCGAGGGCGAGCCCGAGGACGCTGGGGTCGCCACGATCGACGTCGAGGACGCGAAGGCGGAAGCCGAACGGCTGCGCGAGCTGGAGGTCGAGGTCGGGACCGTGCTCGAGCTCTACAACGAGGTGCGCCTCCTCGACGTGTTCGACCCAGACGGGAACCGGATCCAGCTCGTCGAGCAGCTCCGCCATGATTAGGCGCGGCAACCCGCAGGACGTCCGCTTCCTGAAGGACATGCTCCGGCACGCCTTCTACTGGCGCTCGGGAGGCACCGTCGAGGACGCGTCGCTCTGGCGCTACGTCGCCGGGTGGGGACGACAGGGCGACGGCGCCGTGATTGCGCTCGAGGGCGGCTTCCCGATCGGCGCGGCGTGGTTCCGGCTCTTCGCTCGCGAGGAGCCCGGCTTCGGCTTCGTCGACGAGCAGACGCCGGAGATGGCGATCGCGATCGTCCCGAGCCGGCGAGGCCGCGGGGCGGGCTCCGAGCTGCTCGACGCCCTGATCCAGATGGCGAAGGAGCAGGGGTACGACGGGCTCAGCCTCAGCGTCGCCGGCGACAGCCCCGCGATGCACGTGTTCGAGACCCACGGCTTCGAGAAGGTCGAGCAGACCGACGGCTCGTGGACGATGCGCCGTAGTCTGTAGCGACTAACCAAGCGATTTCGAGGAGCGAGACCGATGGAATGTGACGTCGCCGTCCTGGGAGGCGGTCCGGGTGGGTACACGGCCGCGATCCGCGCCGCGCAGCTCGGCGCGAAGACCGTCTGCATCGAGAAGGAGCCCGAGCTTGGGGGGACCTGCCTCCGCATCGGCTGCATCCCCACGAAGGCCTGGGTGCAGACCGCGTTTGCGATCAAGGAGGCCGACGAGACGTTTGCCAAGCTCGGCGTCCAGGTCGGCGCGCCCAATCTCGACTTTTCGACCGCGAACCAGTGGAAGGCCGGCGTCGTCAACCAGATGACGAGCGGCGTCGCCTCGCTCTTCAAGGCGAACGGCGTCGAGTGGGTCAAGGGCGCCGGTCGCTTCACCGACGCGAACACGATCGCCGTGGAGGGCGGGGAGGACGTGACCTTCAAGCAGGCGATCGTCGCCACCGGCAGCTTCCCGATCATGCCGCCGATCGAGGGCCTCGACTCGCCCCGCTGCGTGGATTCGGAGGGTCTGCTCGGCCAGACCGAGGTGCCGCGGCGGCTCGTCGTGCTCGGCGGCGGGATCATCGGCTGCGAGTTCGCCTCGATCTTCAACCGGTTTGGCTCCGAGGTGACGATCATCGAGATGCTCCCGACGCTGATCCCGCAGGAGGACGCAGACGCGGCGAAGGAGCTGGCGAAGCAGTTCGGCAAGCGCGGGATCACGCTCCACCTCGAGAAGCAGTGCACGAAGGTCGAGGACTCGGGCTCGGGGCTGACCGTCCACTTCGGTGACGGCGAGACCGTCGAGGCCGACCTGATGCTGGTCTCCGTCGGCCGCGCTCCGACCGTCGAGAACCTCGGGCTCGAGGAGCTCGGGGTCGA
>DASTHD010000014.1:0-7382 GCA_035605555.1 Gaiellaceae bacterium | reverse complement strand
GGGCGTAGAAGACGTACCGCTCCTGCGCGTGGTCGGCTGCCCCGAAGAGCCCCGCCTCGAGGAGCAGCGCGAGGACGAGCGGCAGGGAGAACGCCGCGAATGCCAGCTCCGACCGGTTTCGCGGCCGCGCGAGGGCGAGGCTGAGTGCGAGCAGGGCGCCCGGGACGAGGATCCAACCCGACGAGTACGCGAGCACGAGCGCGTTCAGCCCGACGCTGCCGAGGAGCCCGAGCGGGTCGGCATGCTCGTCGAGGACGCCGCCGTACAGGCCGAGCAAACGCGACGCACCCGCTACTGCGGCGGCGAGGCCGACGGCTGCGAAAACCGCCAACGCGAGCCGCTGCTCGCGAAGAGCGCCCCGCACCCGCCGCTCGCGGAGACCGACGATCAACACGGCAGCGAGGAAGCAAAGCGGGAGCACGACGAACTGGATCCGGGTGAACACGGCCAGCCCGGCCAGAAGGGCGAACAGGAGCTGGTGCCGGCGGCTCGGCTCGGCGATCGCGACGGTGGCGGCGAGCACGGCTCCGAGCAGCAGCGGATAGGCGAAAGGCTCGGCCGTCAGCCACGACGCGAAGAGCAGGTCGGGGATCGCAACCGCGAAGGCTGCCGCGCAGAGCGCCAGCGCCGTCGACGTGCCGAGCCGCCGCGCGAGCAGGAAGACCGGCACGGCGGCGAGCGACATCGCCAAAGCCCCCAGCCCCTGGATCAGCCGGTACGAGAGCCACACGTCGTCCGCGAACCAGGCCGGCGCCGTCAGCAGCGGCTGCAGCAGCGAGGGGAAGCCGATCGAGGCACCGCGGACGAGCGGCCGGCCCGACTCGACGAGCGACCGGCCGAGCTCGGCGTAGAGGTACTCGTCCGAGAAGTAGTTCGGCGTGGCGCGCAGCCAGCCCGTGACGAGGCGGAGCGCGAACGAGACGCTTACGATCCCGGCGAGCAGCGGGAGCGCGAGCGCGTCCAGGCGGGCGCGCGACCATGCGCGCGCGGCAAGAGTCGTGGGGGCCGCTACCACTCCGGGTCTATCGGCAAACGGGCTCGAGAACGAGAGAGGGCGCCCGGCGGGCGCCCTCCACTCTCCTCACGCACAGAGAACGTGCTAGCAGGCGACGGCCTCGAGGTCGGCGGCCGGGCCGTTCTTGCGCCAGGTCTGACCGGCGACGACCGACTGGACGCAGTACGTCGACGAGGTCGCCAGCGGGACCGTGATGTTCTTGATCCCCTGGTCGTAGTTCGTCTGCAGGAACGTCGGCGTCGCGCCGGAGTAGGTGTTGTAGTCGGCGTAGAACGCCTCCATCGCCGGGATCGAGGCGCGCACGTTGGCCTTGGCGGCCGAGTCGCTCGCGCGATCACGGAACTTCATGTACGACGGCACCGCAATCGCGAGCAGGATGCCGATGATGATGATCACGACCAGGAGCTCGATCAGGGTGAAACCGCCCTGGCGATCGCTCCGGTCGATCCGGTTGCGCAGTGTGGTCAGCAAGATGATTCTTCCTCCGTTTGTTGGCTGGACTGCCAGCCCGTTATCGGCGGCGAGGCGAATCGCCTTAACACGAAAAAGGGGGGCGCTTTCGCGCCCCCCGAATTCCGTCCAAACCGGTGCTTCCGGCTAGCAGGCCGTCTTCTCGAGGTCGGCTGCCGGGCCGTTCTTGCGCCAGGTCTGACCGGCGACGACCGACTGGACGCAGTACGTCGACGAGGTTGCCAGCGGGACCGTGATGTTCTTGATCCCCTGGTCGTAGTTCGTCTGCAGGAACGTCGGCGTCGCGCCGGCGTAGGTGTTGTAGTCGGCGTAGAACGCCTCCATCGCCGGGATCGAGGCGCGCACGTTGGCCTTGGCGGCCGAGTCGCTCGCGCGATCGCGGAACTTCATGTACGACGGCACTGCGATCGCGAGCAGGATGCCGATGATGATGATCACGACCAGGAGCTCGATCAGGGTGAAACCGCCCTGGCGATCGCTCCGGTCGATCCGGTTGCGCAGTGTGGTCAGCAAGATGACTCTTCCTCCGTTTGGTGGCTGGACTGCCAGCCCGTTATCGGCCTCGACCACACCGCCCTCATGCCCCTTTCTGGTGATGCTCGGAGCACAGAAACCCGCAGCGAAACGGGCTTCGCGTTTCGCTCACCGAGCGTCGGGTTCAGGCGCTTTCCTCGTAGAAAGTCGTAAGACTTTCTACGACACAGAGCAGCCGAGGTATTCGAGTGCGCGCGCCGTCTCCTCGACGAACGCGTTCGCCTCGTCCTCGGTCTCGAAGCGGTACGGGCCGGGCCGGATCGGCTCGACCCTGAGGCTGTTCACGGGGTAGACCTCGCACTCCACGACGACCTCGCCGTCGGCATCGGCGCGACGGAGCGTGACGACCTGGCGGCCGTCCTTCCGCGCCGTTCGCAGCCGGCTCGAGCGGGTCATGGCCGCGCGTTCGCCGCGGCCTGCGCGACGGTTTGCCGGTCGGAGAAGCCGTCGATGCGCACGAACAGCGTGTTCGGGCGCTTGTAGACGAGGAGCGACGGGCTGTTCAGCACGCCCAGAAGCTGCGCGAGAGGCCGCACCTGCGGCTCGTTGAAGACGTTGATAGCGAGGAATGCCGCCTTGGCGTCGGCCGCACCGGCCCGCGCCTCGGCGAGCGCGAGTTCGTCGAGCTCCGCGCTCGGGTCGTAGAGCGCTACGACAGTGACAGGGTTCTTGGCGAGCGCCCGGGAGAGCACGAGCGGCAGGCCGTTCGCGTCCACGGGATCGCCTTTCGGCGCCTCGACCGGCTTGCGCACCGGCGCGGCCGGGATGGGCGCCACCCTCGGCTTCACCGCCGCCTTTGGCCTGGCCGGCGCCTTTGCCTTCGCCTTGGGCTTCGGCTTGGCAGGAGCAGCGGTCTTCGCGACCACCGGCTTCTTGGGCTTGGCCTTCGCCTTCGGCTTCGCCGGCTGCTGCGGGTGCTTGGCGAGCTCGGCCGCCGTAGGCAGGTCGCCCTGGGCGGTGGTCGGGAGCGTCCGGTGGACCATGAAGGTCGCGACGATCCCGCCGAGGATCGCAAGCACGATCACGGGCGCGAGGGCACGCGTCGGAAGCCGCAGGCTCATGGGCGACCTATCGGCACGCCGCGGTCAGACCTTTACGACTGGTCGCCCCAGGCCGCGCGGGCCGACGAGCCGAGCCAGCGGTCGTCGGCGAGCTCGACGAGATCGACCGAGAGGATCGCCTCCGGGCGCAGGAACCGGCCGTCGACGTAGGGCCACGAGCCTTCGATCGAGGCGTGCGCCACCACCGCGCGGGCGGCGTCGAGCGCCTCCTCGTTGCTCGAGTGGACGCCGACCTCGATTCGCTCGCCGTTCACGAGCCGGAGCTCAACTGCCCACGAGGGCGTCGGCGTCGCCACGGGCTCGGCGGCCGCCACAGGCTCAGACTGTGGCTCGGGCACCACGGCCGGAACAGCCGGCGCCTCGAGCGACTCAGCCTGGAGCACGGGCGTGTGCTCGATCACTTGCACATTTTGGATCGGCTCCGGCGCCGGCTCCGCCGGCTGGGGCGCCACAACCTGCGGGGGTGTGGCCTCCTGGGCCTCGCCGAGCCACAGGCCCTCGCCGTTCGTGCTCGGCTGGGTCGCAACCGGGGCGACGGGAAGGACCGGGGCTGCGGGAACGGGCTCCGCCACGGGGGCGACGGGCTCGGCCACAGGCGCGACGGGCTCGGCCACGGGCACTGCGGGCTCGGGGGCCGGCAGCTCCACGGCCACGGGCTCGGGGACGGCGGGCACGGCGGGCTCGGCGACCGGCGCGACGGGCTCCACCACCGGCGGCGCGGGCGCAACAGGCTCGGGCGCTGCTACCACCGCGGCCGGCTCGGGGACAGGCGCGTGGGCCTCTACGGCCGGGACCGCGGGCACAGTTGGGACCTGGGCGTGCGGCTCCAGCGGAGCCGTCGCGGCGACGGGCGCCTCCGCCGGCTGGCCGCCGTACGAGGCGTCGATCGCACGGTAGAGGGCATCCCGCCCGGCCACGACCAGGACGGGCTCGCAGTTCAACGCGCGGCGCACGTTCTCGACCACGAGGTCGTTCGAGGGGTCAGCGACCGCGACGACGGGAACGCCGCCCTCGAAGCCGATCGGCAGCGCGCCGTGGAGGCGCGCCTTCTCCGGATGCAGGAGCGGCGGCGCCGTGGGATCGATCGCGGTGGGGTCGAGGTCGACGAACGGCAGGCCTTTCTGGCCGGCGAGCAGGTGCCCGAGATCGCTCTCGGAGACGAGGCCTCGCTCGAGCAGGATCTCGCCGAGTCGCTTGCCGGACTTGATGCCTTCCTGGAGCGCCTCCTCGAGCTTCTCCTCCGGCAGCAGACCGGCGCGGAAGACGAGCGTCCCGAGCGGGACGTCGCGCATGTCGGCGACGCCCAGTGCGGGCGCCGCGGGAGCCTCGGCAGGCGGCGCGACCGGGGCGGCGGCCTCAGGCGCCACCGGCGCGAGAGGCTGGAGGGGCTGGAGAGGCTGCAAGGGCTGAACGGGCTGGACAGGCTGCACCTGCTGCCCGTCGAGTGGAGCCGGCTCCGGTGCACCCGGAGTGCCGTCGCCGAATGGGATGGAAGACATGGATACCTCGCTCGTGAAGTGGCCGCCGTGTGCCGGCCCGGGATCCGCGAGCATGGGCTCGGGAGTCACGGTGCCGACCGGATCGGTATCGGCGGCCCAGTTGGGGGAACTGTCCCTCGAACGAGGGACGTCGTCAGACCAGGACACGGCCCAGCTCCTCGAGTGACGTGATGCCGGACGCGACCTTGGCGAGACCGTCGTCCCAGAGCGTGCGCATGCCCTGCTCGATCGCGGCGCGCTCGAGGTCCTCGCGGCTGGCGCGGGCGACGGCGAGCGACTCGAGCTCCTCGGTCATCACCATCAGCTGGTAGATGCCGATCCGGCCCTTGTAGCCCGTCTGGCCACAGCGCGGGCAGCCGCGCTTGCGGTAGAAGGCGGCGCCATCGGAGGCCGCGGCCACCTCGGGCGAGACGCGATTCCGAAGGAGTTCCTCCGCTGAGGGGCTGTACATCTCGCAGCACTGCGGGCAGAGCTTCCGCGCGAGGCGCTGGGCGAGCACGGCGGACACGGCCGAACCGGTCAGGAACGGCTCGACGCCCATCTCGTTTAGGCGCGTGATCGCGCCCGGGGCGTCGTTCGTGTGCATCGAGGAGAGGACGAAGTGGCCGGTGAGCGCGGACTCGATCGAGATCTTGGCCGTCTCGGCGTCGCGGATCTCGCCCACCATCACGACGTCGGGGTCGGCGCGGAGGATCGAGCGCAGCGCGGAGGCGAACGTGAGTCCCGCCTTCACGTTGATCTGGATCTGGCTGACGCCCGGCAGGCGGTACTCGACCGGGTCCTCGACGGTGACGATGTTGATCTCGGGGCGCGAGATCTCGGTCAGGGCCGAGTAGAGCGTCGTCGACTTCCCTGAGCCGGTCGGCCCGGTGACGAGGAGCGCGCCGCCCGGCTTGTTGATGATCTCCTGGAGGTGGGCGCGCATGCCCTCCTCGAGCCCGAGCTCCTCGAGCGTCGGCGCTTTCTTCGACTTGTCGAGGAGGCGCATGACGACCTTCTCCCCGTCCACCGTCGGGAGAGTGGCGACGCGGATGTCCAGCATCCGGCCGGCGGCCTGGGCGCTCAGGGAGATACGGCCGTCCTGCGGCTTGCGCCGCTCGGCGATGTCCAGCTTCGCGAGCACCTTCAGGCGGGTGATCACGCCCGGGGTCATCTTCCGCGGGATCCGCTGCATCTCGTGGAGCACGCCGTCGGTGCGGAAGCGAACGACGAGCGCGTCGGCCTGCGGCTCGAAGTGGATGTCGGAGGAGCCGTCCTCGGCGGCCTGGAAGATGATCGAGTTGACGAGGCGGACGAGCGGCGCGTCGGAGATACCGTCCTCGGCCTCGAGGTCGTCGCCCTCCTCTTCGTTCTCGGCGACGAGATCTTCCTCCTCGACCTCGAGCATCGCGCGGGCGCCGAACGCCTCAGCGGCGCGGGCGAGGCGCTTGACCTCCGCGAGGATGTCGTCGCGCGCTGCGATCGAGAGCTCGAGCGGGAGCCGCGTCGCGAGCTTCAGCTCGTCGATCGCGTTGACGTTCTGCGGATCGGCGACGGCGACCTTGAGCGTGCCGGCCTCGATTGCGTACGGAATGGCGACGACGCGCTCCAGCACGTGAAGCGGGATCTCCCCGGCAGCGTCGTGCGAGACACCCGTCTCGAGCAGGTCGACGACGGGCATCGCGAACCGCGTGCCGAGCGCCGCCGCGACGCGCTCGCCGGCCGCGAGCCCTTCGTCGATCAGCGCCTGGGGGAACGAGCCGGTGCGGGCCCGCGCGCGGACCGAGGCGACGTCCTCCTGCGACAGGAGGCCGGTCTGCTCGACGACGTCGGCGACCAGCTCGGCGAGGCCGTTGACCGCGAAGGCCGAGCGAAGCGGCCCGGTCTTCGGACCGGTCTCCTCGTCTGCCGCAGGGCTCCGCAGCTCCGCTGTGGGCTCCAACTCCATAACCCGAACGAGGTAATCGGCAGCTGGCGCCCTCTCCTTGACCCCTGCCGGGTCCCGCGCCGATCGGCTAGCCGAGCAGGGCCAGGTACCAGTCGACGATCTGGTCGCCGGCGAAGAGCGCGACGACCGACCCGAGCGCGAGGAAGGGGCCGAACGGAATCCCCATCTTCCGCGCCTTCGAGCCGTGGCGCGCGAGCAGGAAGACAGCGGGAACGAGCGCGCTGAACATCCCCAGCATGAGCGCGACCGGGACCGTCTTGCCGAGCGCCGCGCCCATCACGAGCGCGAGCTTCACGTCCCCCATCCCCATCCCGGCCGGATAGGCCAGCACGGCGAGGAAGAGGAATCCCGAGGCGGCAAGCGCGCCGAGCACCCACTGCGGGCTCGGCTCGATCAGCGTCTGAGCGACCACGATCACGACGAACGCCGGGAGCACGATCCGGTTCGGGATGATCCGGTGCGTGAGGTCGGTCGCCGTCACGGCGACGAGCACGGCACAGAAGAACGATGCGACGAGCATCTCGGCGCTGAGCCCGAACTCGAGCACGCAGGCGGCGACGAGCAGCGCGGTCGAGAGCTCGACGGCCGGGTAGAGCGGGCTGATCGGCGTCCCGCAGCTCCGGCACCTTCCGCGCAGGAGCACCCAGGAGACGAGCGGGATGTTGTCCCGCCACTCGATCGGCGCCTTGCACGCCAGACAGGCGGAAGCGGGCGTCACGATCGAGACCCGGCGGGGAACGCGGGCGGCGACGACGTTCAGGAAGCTGCCGAGCGCCAGGCCCGGGGCGAGTGCGAGCGCCGCAAGTTCCACGGCCCGTCTATCGGCGGATCGGTCGCGCGCTTTAGCCGGCGAACATCTGCGGCGGGTTCGGCTG
>DASTHD010000179.1:0-2033 GCA_035605555.1 Gaiellaceae bacterium | reverse complement strand
GATCACGATCAGCGTGTCGACCTGCTCACGGAGCTCCTCGATCCCGATGTGCGCCTGCTCTGCCCGCCGACGACCCTCGAACCCGAAAGGTCGCGTGACGACGCCGACGGTCAGCGCGCCGAGCTCGCCCTTCGCGATCTGTCCGACGATCGGCGCTCCACCCGTGCCCGTGCCGCCCCCCTCGCCTGCCGTGATGAAGACCATGTCCGAACCTTTGAGGACGTCCTTGACCTCGTCGCGGCTCTCCTCTGCGGCGCTCTTTCCGACTTCCGGGTTCGCCCCGGCTCCGAGGCCTCTGGTCGAGTCTGCGCCCATCTGAACCTTGACGTCCGAGTCGACGACGAGCAGCGCCTGCGCGTCGGTATTCGCCGCGATGAACTCGACGCCGCTCAAGCCCGCGTCCACCATCCGGTTGACCGCGTTCGATCCGCCGCCTCCGACGCCGACGACCTTGATTACTGCCAGGTAGTTGCCAGTTTGGTCACGCACTCTCAACGTCCCTCCACCTCAAGCTCGACTCTAGCTCCCACGTTTGCCGGGCTCCGGCACCGACCAGCCTAGGGCCGGTTGCGGTTGGTGTCAACGCCGACTGGTCGCGGTGAGTCTAAGGCTCGACTTGAGAGTTGATGGTTGTGCCGACGACCGGTCGATCCGGGACGGCCACATCGGCGTACGCCGCGTCGGTTTCGGAGAGCCGGACCGACTCGAGCACGCGGCGGGCGACGGCAATCTTGAGCGGCAGCTCGGAGGCGCTGCCGAGTCGAAGCTCGAAGCGATCGCGGAGCACGAGCGTGAGCCCCTCCTCGTCGGAGACGTACCAGATGCGTCGCGCGAACTTGGGATCGGACTTGTGGATCGCGGAAAGCGCGGCGATTGCGTGCGCCGCGCTCGGCGTGCGAATGATCGCCCCCGTCTCCGGCTGAACGCTCCCCGGGATCCAGACGACCGGAAGCGGTCGCCGGAGGCGACGCTCGAGCTTCCGGAGAACGCGCCCCTCCTCCGAGACGAGCCAGTTCTCGTCAGCTCGGCGTACCACCGCAACGGGCCGTTCGACGGTGACGCGCACCCGCAGCTCGGACGGGAACGCGCGGTCGTAACCGACCAGATGAACGTAAGGAAGCGACTCGAGCCGCGCCGCGATGGCGGCCTCGTCGATCTTCATCAGGCTCGTCCCTTCCAGCGGAGCAAGAGCCGCGCGAACCGGCCGCACATGCCCCGCCGGCTCCGTACCGACGTCGATCGAACGCACGGAGAAGACCGTGGTTTCCCGGGCGCCCAGGTACAGCGCAAAAGCCGCCGCCAGCAGCGCGAAGCCGATCGCCAGCGACCGTCCCGATGGAAGGACGTTCAGTGCCGGAGCGGGCGTCGCCGTCCGCACACGGGCAACCGCAGTCTGTCGTCCCCTCGGCACACGGCGGATTTCGCCGTGGTCGAGGCCGCTCCTACGGGAGGCTCAGATCGCCGAGGAACTGAACCTCGTGCTCGAGCTCGACGCTGAATTCCTCACGCGCCCGCCGCCGCGCCTCGGCCATCAACGCGATCGCGTCGGCCGAGCGGGCGCCGTCGGCGTTCTCGATGAAGTTCGCGTGCCTCGGCGAGATCTGTGCGCCGCCGATTCGGTAACCACGCAGGCCGCAGGCCTCGAGCAACCGTCCTGCCGTCAACTCGTGCGCGGGGTTCTTGAAGACGCTGCCGAAGGTCCGCTTGTTCGTCGGCTGCGCGGCCTTTCGTTGTGCCTGCATGGCGGCGACCGTCGAGCGGATCTCGCTCTCCGGAGTCGGCACGAGGAGAAAATCCGCGCGCGCGACGACTTGGCCCGGCGCGAGCCCCGACCGGCGGTACTCGAGCCCGAGCTCGGCCGGCGTCCGCCAGCCGGCGCCCTCGGCGGAGACGACGAGCGCACGCTCGAGGACGCCGGCGATATCGCCGCCGTAGGCGCCCGCGTTCATCCAGACGCCGCCGCCCACCGTCCCGGGAATGGCGCAGGCAAACTCGAGCCCGCCCAGCGATCCCGACCGGGCTCGGTGGAGACA
>DASTHD010000178.1:0-13031 GCA_035605555.1 Gaiellaceae bacterium | reverse complement strand
GCAGTGGTGGGCGGCGGGGCTGCGCTAGCGGGTGCCGAGGTCACAGGAGCTCTGGACGACGGATCGGCCGTCACCACCACCATCGTCTCGCCGCGGGTGATCGAGCCGGCCTCGTTTGCCGACACCAAGCGGCTGAGCGTGAACCAGATTTACCGTCGGAGCGCGCCCGGGGTCGTGCAGATCACGACCACGAGCGTCACCACGGTCGAGCCGGATCGGTTCTTGAACCCGTTCGGACTGCCTGAGCAGCAGCGGCGGCAGGCGCTCGGGTCGGGCTTCGTGATCGACAAGTCGGGCAACATCGTCACGAACTACCACGTCGTCGCGAACGCCCAGCGGATCGAAGTCAGCTTCTCGAACCGCGACAGCGTGGAGGCGCGTGTGGTCGGGCGCGACCCGTCGACCGACCTCGCCGTGCTGAAGGCCGACGTGGACGCGCGGGCGCTGATGCCGCTCCGTCTGGGCGATTCCGACGGCGTCGACGTCGGCGACTCGGTCGTCGCGATCGGCAACCCGCTCGGACTCGAGCGGAGCGTGACGGCCGGGATCGTGAGCGCGCTCCACCGCCCGCTCACTGCCCCGAACGACTTCACGATCGACGACGTGATCCAGACGGACGCCGCGATCAACAGCGGCAACTCGGGCGGCCCGCTGATCAACGCGACGGGCAGCGTGATCGGCGTGAACACCGCGATCGCCACGGGCAACACCGGTGCCCGCGGGAACATCGGCATCGGCTTTGCCGTGCCGATCAACACCGTCCGCGCCGTCGCGTCCCAGCTGATCGAGCACGGCCGCGTCGAGCACGCCTTTCTCGGCGTCGGTGCGATGCCGATCGACGGCGAGGTCGCCCGCCTGTTCAACCTGCCCGCGAAGCGCGGCCTGCTCGTCCAGCGCGTGTATGCCGGGAGCGGTGCGCAGCAGGCAGGCATCCGCGCGGGCACGACTGAAGTGGTCGTGGCGGGCCAGAGCTACCGGCTCGGCGGCGACGTGATCGTCGGCGTCGACGGGAAGCGGGTCGCCGCGCCCGCTGACCTGCGCGAGGTGTGCTCCGGCAAGAAGCCCGGCGACAAGGTGACGATCGAGGCCTACCGCGCGGGCGAGAGGAAGAGCTTCGAGGTCACGCTGGGGCACCAGCCGGGCTCGGCTCAGGGCTGAGGCTCTGCTCGGCCCCGGCCTTCAGGCCCTCGGCGAAGGTCGGGAAGCAGTGATGCGACCGCGCGAGGTCGTCGACGGTGGCGCCGAGCTTCATCGCGACATGGAAGCCCTGGACGATGTCGCCGCCGTTCCGGCAGACGACATGGATCCCCAGCAGGCGCCGTGAGCCCCGCTCCCAGACGAGTTTGAAGAGCCCACGTTTCGTATCCGTGTAGGACGCCCGCTGGACGTACTTGATCGGGTGGACCGCAATTTCGACGTCGAGGCCCTGCTCGCGGGCCTCGTGCTCGGCGAGGCCGACCGAGGCGAGCTCGGGATCCGTGAAGATCGACGTCGGGAGGAACGAGTAGTCCGCCGCGGGCGCGTCCGGCCCGAACATGTCGTCCACCGCGACCCGCGCCTGGTACTGCGCCATCGGCGTGAAGGGGAAGACGCCGGTCACGTCGCCGGCCGCCCACACGCCGTCCGCCGTCGTCCGCATGTGGTCGTCGACGGCGATGCCCACCCGGGTGTGCTCGATGCCGGCGCGCTCCAGGCCGAGGTGCTCGATGTTAGGCACCCGGCCCGCGGCGAGGAGGAGCTGCGATACGCGCAGCTCCCGGCCCTCCAGCGTCGCGACGATCTCGTCGCCGGCGCGTCGGACGCTCGAGACCGTCGCATTCGTGAGAATCTCGATCTCCTCGTCTTCGAGCGCCGCGGTGAGCTCGGCCGTGGCCGTCTGGTCTGAGCGCGGCGAGATGCGATCTGCATGCTGCACGATCGTCACCCGCGAGCCGAAGCGCGCGAACATCTGCGCGAACTCGAGCCCGACAGGGCCGCCCCCGACGACGAGGAGGGACGGCGGCAGCTCGGTGAGCTGGAGCGCGCTGACGTGGTCGATCCAGCCGACCTCGGCGAGGCCGTCGATCGGCGGCTGGGCGGTGCGGGAGCCCGTCGCGACGAGGACCCGGTCCGCCGTCAGCCGTTCGCCGTCTACCTCGATCGTCTGCGGGTCGAGGAACGAGCCGAAGCCCACGAAGCTCTCGTGACCTGCGCCGTGCAGCCGCTCCATCCAGGTCTCCTCGGGGACGATCAGGCTGTCCTTTCGGGCCTTGACCCTGGCGAGGTCGACGGCGGCTGGGCCGACCTCGATCCCGAGCATCACCGCGACGTCGTTGATGTCGCGGACGAGGTCGGCGACGACGAGGTACGCCTTGGTCGGCTTGCAGGCAACGTTGGGGCAGCTGCCGCCCCAGCGGGTGCTTTCGACGAGCGCAACCCTCGCGCCGTACTCGGAATGCGCCTGGTTGGCGCCGTCACGGGCCCCTGACCCGGAGCCCAGCACGATCAGATCGAAGTGTTGGCTCATGGCGCCTCCGTCTCGAGTCGGCTGGATGCGTTACAAGGTGGTATCGAGATCTTCGACCTCTCCGTGCCGATCCGCACCGGCATGCCGGTCTACCCCGGCGACCCGGAGGTGCGAGTCGAGCAGGTGAACGAGATGCCGGCGCTCAGCCGGCTCGAGCTCGGGAGCCACAGCGGGACGCACGTCGACGCGCAGTCGCACTTCCTCACCGGCGGGGCAGGGGTGGACGAGCTGCCGCTGGAGGTCCTCGTCGGGCCGTGCACGGTGGTCGAGGGCGAAGGGGTGGCCGAGCGGATGCTGGTCAAAGGCTCC
Organism: Gaiellaceae bacterium; assembly: GCA_035605555.1. Lineage (GTDB taxonomy): Bacteria > Actinomycetota > Thermoleophilia > Gaiellales > Gaiellaceae > JACDAN01. The sequence continues at coordinate 10,216 of DASTHD010000178.1, read as the reverse complement.
GCGCCGTTCGACGAAGCCTCGGCGACGCGGCTGGTCGAAGCCGGCGTCAGGCTCGTCGGCGTGGACGGGATGTCGGTCGGCGACCGGGAGGCGCACCGCGTGCTCCTCGGCGCGGAGATCGTGGTGATCGAGGGCCTCGACCTTTCGGCCGTCGAGCCCGGCGAGTACGAGCTGATCTGCCTGCCGTTGCGGATCGCGGGCTGCGACGGCTCCCCGGCGCGGGCGATCCTGGTGCGGCGCTGATGCTCGGCGCCTTCCTCGCCATCTCGGTGATCGTGATCGTCACGCCGGGGCAGGACACGGCGCTCACGATCCGGAACTCGCTCCTCGGTGGCCGCGCCGCCGGCGTCTTCACCGCGGTCGGCGTTGCAGGCGGCCAGGCGGTCTGGGCCCTTGCGACCAGCGTCGGCCTCGCCGCGCTGATCGTCGCCTTCGAGCCGGCATTCGTCGCCCTCAAGCTGGCCGGCGCCGGCTTCCTCGTCTACCTCGGGGTCCACGCGCTGCTGCGCGCCTGGCGCGGGACGGCGGAGCAGCTGCCGGGCCGTCGCGCCGAGCTGAGCCCGCGCCTGGCGCTGCGCCAGGGCCTCCTCAGCAACCTCGGCAACCCGAAGATGGCCGTGTTCTTCACCAGCCTGCTGCCGCAGTTCGGAAGCTCGTTCGCCGCCCTGCTCGCGCTCGGGCTGCTGTTCTGCGCGATGACGCTCGTCTGGCTTGCCGCCTACGCCGTCGCCGTCGCGAAGGCCGGCGATGTGCTCCGGCGACCGCTCATCCGGCGCGTCTTCGACGCTGTACTCGGCGCCGTGCTCGTCGCGCTCGGGATCAGGCTCGCGACCGAGCGCCGCTGAGCGTTGGCGATCGAGCAGCGATTCGGCGAGAGCTCGCCGCTCTCGGTCGGCGTCGAGGAAGAGGTCATGCTCCTCGACGGCGAGTCGCTGGCGCCGGTCCCCGCCGTCCGGCAACTGCTCGCCGACGCGGAGGGGCTGGAGCTTCCCGGTCGGCTGAAGACCGAGCTACACGCCTCAGTCGTCGAGCTGAACACGGACGTCTGCGCCACGGTCGACGAGGCCGTCGCGTCGATCGAAGCCCTGCGAGAGACCGCGGCCCGCCTGCTCGAGCAGCGAGGCTTGCGGCTCGCCGCCGCCGGCTCGCATCCGTTCGCGAAGCCGGAGGAGCTCGACGTCGTCGACGAGCAGCGCTACAAGGAGTTCGTCGGCTACGCCGGGGTCACGGCGCGGCGTCAGGGGGTGAGCGGCATCCACGTCCACGTCGGGATGCCGGGCTCTGCGGAGTGCTACTCGACGCTCGAGACGATTCTTCCCTGGCTTCCGCTCGTGCTGGCGCTGTCGGCGAACTCGCCGTACCTGGCCGGACAGGCGACCGGGATGGCGTCGAACCGGGCCGAGATCCTTGCGCAGCTGCCGCGGAGCGGCGCGCCGCCCGTCTTCGGCTCCTACGCGGAGTGGGAGAGCTGGATCGAGCGCTTCATCGCCACCGGTCTGGCGAGCGACTACACCCAGTTCTGGTGGGACGTCCGGCCGCACCCGCGCTTCGGCACGCTCGAGATCCGGATGCCCGACCAGCCGACCGCCCTCCCCGTGAGCGCCGCGCTGATTCGGCTTCTGCGTGACCTCGTCGGCTGGGCGCTCGAACACCCGGCGCCCGAGCCCGCCGACCGCGGCGTCTACCAGCAGAACCGCTGGGCCGCGGCACGGTTCGGGCCCGAGGCGAAGCTGATCCACGACGGGGAGCCCGTGGGCGTGCCGGAGCTCGCGGAGCAGCTGCCGGTCGAGCCGCCGGGGCTCGATTCAGCCACCTGCGAGGCCGAGCGGCAGCTCGCCTGGGGGGATCCGCACCGGGCGTGCGCAGATATCGTGGAGCGGACATGGCCGTCCAGCACGAAACCTTCGAGGTGACGGGGATCCGCTGCGAGCGCTGTGTGAACAGGCTCGCGGCCGCGCTCCGTGGCCACGAGGGCCTCGAATTCGCGACCGCGAACCTGGCCGGTCAGGTCACGCTGGAGTGGGACGACACCGTCACGAGCCGCGACACCCTCGTCGCGACGCTCGACGGCGCCGGCTTCCGCCAGCGGACCTCCGAGGATCTGTTCAGCTGATCCGTTCCTCCTCCGACGTGTCGTCGGCGCTCGAGTAGCGCTCGCCGAGCATCGCCGGTGATTCGGGCGGGATGCCGCCGGCGCGCTCGCCGGTCCGCCCCTCACGAGTCTCGAGTCTGTCCTCGACCGCCGCTTCGGCGGTGTCGGAGGTGCCGTAGTGGCGCCCGAGTGCCTCGCGATCGATCCCGGCGTCATCGTCGATTTTGGGGGACGACTCGATCAGGTCCTTGGAGAGCGTCGTACGGACCTCCTGGTCGCTCTCGTTGACCTCGATCGTCGTGCTCGGGATCGCGTGGTGCTGCTTCCGCAGCGTGCCGTGCTCGAAGACGACGTAGTCGCCTTCCTCGCGGACGACGGTGCCGATCTTCTTGTCGTCCACGACCGAGATGACGTCATAGCCTTCCATGCCGCTTGTCTACCCGGAATAGCTCCGGGCGACACGTCGTTGTTCACGGCGGTACTGCTGCTACGGTCGAGCGAATGGGCGAGACGTCCCCCGAGGGCTCACCCCGGCAGTTGGCAACCGACGCGCGGGACCGCGTGCGGTTCGAAGAGGAGGCACTGGAACTGTCGGATCAGGTGTACCAAGTGGCCAGGCGACTGGCCGGCTCTCGCGAGGAGGCGGAGGATCTCGTCCAGGAGACCTACGCCCGCGCGTTCCGCGCCTGGCGCTCGTTCCAGCCCGGTACGAACCTCCGCGCGTGGCTGTTCCGGATCCTGACGAACCTGAATATCGACCGCGGCCGCAAGATCCAGCGCTCGCCGGACACGCAGCCGCTCGAGGAGAACGACTACTTCCTCTACAACAAGCTCGAGGAGTCGGGCGGCGACGGGAACTCCGACGAGCGGAAGGTGGTCGAGCGGCTCTCGCAGAACGAGGCCGTCACCGCACTCGCCGACCTTCCGCACGACTTCCGTGACGTGGTGTTGCTCGTCGATCTGGCCGACTTCACCTACAGCGACGCTGCCCAGATCCTGGACATCCCGATCGGCACCGTCATGTCCCGGCTCCATCGTGGACGTCGGATGCTCAAGCGGTCGCTGGCCGAGTCTGCAGTGGAGGACGCCGGATGAGCGGCTTCGCGTGGGATCCCTGCGAGAAGTGCGAGAAGATGATGCAGCCGTTCCTCGACCGCGTCCTGACCGAGGAGGAGCGGCTCGAGGCCGAGGAGCACCTGGCTGGGTGCTCCTACTGTCGGAAGCGCTACCGGTTCGAGGAGGAGTTCCGCCAGTTCGTGCGGCTCGCAGTGTCCGAGCCGATGCCGCCGGAGCTCAAGGCCAGACTGGCCGCGCTCCGGACTCCGCTCTAGCCCAGCGCCCGGGCCGGGCCGACGATCACGACCAGCCGGCGTGGGTTCTTCCCGGCCGGGAGCGGCCTCGCGGAGACGCCGAGCTCGTCGGCGAGCCGCTGGCCGATGCGCTCCCCGCCGGGCGGGAAGTAGACGGCCGTCTCGGGATAGTCGAAGCGACCGGCCTTGCCGACGTGCTTGATCTGGTACGCCATCGAGCCGATGCGGTCGGCGACGCGCCTCGTGTACTGGATGTTCCCGCTGCCGTTGTAGACGTCCACCGAGATTTTCCACGGTGCCGGGAGACCGCGAGCCGCAGCGCTCTGGCTCGAGCCCGACCGGTCGAGGAGTGCCGGGATCGCGACGGCGAGGGCGACGGCGAACGCAATCGCGGCGATCGCGGCGAGCGCCTTGACGCGGCTCGAACGCGACGTCTCGGCCACGGGGAGCCCGGCAAGGCGGCGGGCCTCGCGGCGTCCGATCCCGAGCGAGGTGGCGTAGAGGAGCAGCGCAAGCGTCGCCTTCTCGCTCGAGCCGAACCGGTAAAGGCGGCCGTCCTCGATCCACTCGACCTCGGCGAGCGTCAGTCCGGCTCGCCTCGCGGCCTCGTCCGGCGTCAGCTGGCGTTGGACGCGCGCGCGGGCGAGCGGCGACGGCTCCGTCCGCTGCTCGAGCGCAATTGCCTCCACAAACGCGTTCATTCGTTGGCCTCCCGTTGCAACCTGCCGTGAACGTCATCGGCAAAATCGACGTCGCCTGGAGGCCCGAGATCGTCGCAGGCGACCAGGACGGGCTCGAACGCCTTGGCACCCTCGTCCGGGATCTCGCCCCAGACCGAGCGGCCGACGACGACGGGGTGGCCCCGGTCGCCCCCGTAGGACGCTGCGACCACGTCGCCCGCGCCTTCGCGCCAGGCGTCGATTACCCGATCGACCGCCTCCGGGGCGAGGTCGGGGCCGTCGGCGAGCACGATCACGGCCGCCTCGGCCTGCTCGGGGAGCGCCCGGAGCCCGCAACGGAGCGACGCGCCCGGCCCGCGTTCCCAGTCGGTGCAATCGACCACCCGCGCGTCGATCTCGAGCTGGTGCGCCCCGGCCACGACGACGACGTCGTCCACCGAGCTCTCGGCGAGCGCCGCGAGGACGGCGGGCAGGAAGAGCCGCTGCTTCGGGCCGCCGAACCGCGACCCGGCGCCGGCGGCCAGCACGACGGCTCCGATCACACCTGGAATTCTGTCGGCCTGGGGCGCGAACGTCCTAGGGAGGCGGGCTGGCGACGGTCTTCTTGATCACGATGTGCTTCGTCGGCGCCTCGGTCCTCACGTTGCCGAGCTTCCCGATCTTCTCGACGACGTCCATGCCTTCGGTGACCTTGCCGAGCATCGCGTAGTCGGGCGGCAGGCCGATGTCGCGGCCCGTGACGATGAAGAACTCGCTTCCCCCGGTGCCGGCCGGCTCGGCGGGGGCCTTCGCCATCGCGACGTCGCCCTTCTGGTACTGCGTCTCGGGGAGCGGCTCGTCGAGCGTCGTGTAGCCGGGGCCGCCGCCCGGCGTCTTCAGCGAATGGCCGCCTTGGATGATGTACCCGGGGATGATCCGGTGGAACGGAATTCCGTCGAAGAAGCCCTCTCGGGCGAGCTGAAGCATCGAGTCGCCGTTGCACGGAGCTGTCTTCGGGTCGAGCTGGACCGTGAAGTTGCCCTCCGTGGTCTGGAACTCGATCGTGTACGTCTTGTCGAGCTCCAGCGGCACGATCTCCTTCGCGCGGGCCGGATCGGCGACGTCGACGTCGCACGAGGAGACGTTGTGGACGGGGGCCGGGTTGCCGCCGCAGCCGGCGAGCAGGATCCCCAGGCTCGCCAGCGCCACGAGTTGCCTCAACGAATGCCCTCCCGCGCACGCCGCACGAGCGTCTTCGCGATCTCGACCTTGTACTCGGTGCCGGGCAGGGGCGTGGCGCGGTCGAGCTCCGAGGGATCCTCGAGCACCCACGGAACCGGCGCGACGCCCGCCAGCACGAGCCGCTCGCCGTCCTCGTAGCGCGACGCTGCGACCCCGACGATCGCGAATGCGTAGCGCCGCCGGTCCATCGCCTTCAGGTAAGTGGACGCGAGGGGCTGCTCGTAGGTGAGCTCCAGGATCAGCTCGCCGTCTCCGAGCGTCGTCGTCGCACGGTCCTCCTGCGTCGGCAGCCGGTAGAGCTCGGAGAGGGGAAGCTCGCGCAGGTTGGTCTTCAGCGTCGCGCGGAGGGCGAGCAGCGCAGCGGCGAGGTCGGACGGATGCGCCGAGGCGCAGAAATCGTTGGCGAAGATCGCATGCTCCCGGTGGAGGCCCTCCTTGGCGAAGCAACGGTCGCCGCCGTGAAGGCGGCAGGGGAACTTCAGCCGCCAGTACCAGCAGCGCGTCGCCTGGAGCAGGTTCCCCGCGACGGTCCCCATCGCTCGGAGCTGCGGCGAGGCCGCGAGGGAGCAGGCCTCCCGGAGCACGGCCGGGATCTGCGGGTCGGCCTCCAGCTCGCCGAGCGTCGTCCCCGCGCCGATCCAACCCTCCCTGATCCCTTTCGGGACGACCCGGTCGATCTGCACGAGCGCGGAGGGCGCGACGATTCCCTCGCGCAGCAGCGGGACGAGCTCGGTGCCTCCGGCGAGGGCAACCGAACCGTCGCGCAGGGCCGAGGCCGCGGCCTCGACGGAATCAGGCCGCAGGAGCTCCAACGCGCTCCGGGCGGCGCTCGCGGGCTTCGCGGAGCGCGCGCAGCATCTCTTCTCGCGTGATCGGCAGGGAACGGACGTCGGCGCCCGTGGCGTCGCGGATCGCATTCGCGATCGCCGCGGCAGTCGGGACGATCGGTGGCTCGCCGAGGCCCTTGGAGCCGAGGTTCGTGAGATGCGCGTCGGGGATGTCGACGAGGTCGGTGACGATCTCGGGCACGTCTGCGATCGTCGGCATCCGGTAGCTGTCGAGTGTCTGCGTCAGCACCGCGCCGGTGCGCGGGTCGAGCAGCCGCTCCTCGGAGAGCGTGTGCCCGAGGCCCTGGATGATCCCGCCCTCGACCTGGCTCGAGGCACCGAGCGGGTTGATCACCCGCCCGACGTCGTGGATTGCAGCGATGCGGTCGACGCGCACCTCGCCGGTCTCGACGTCGACGGCCACCTCGGCGACCTGCACTCCGAAGGTCAGGACGCGCATGCCGGTCGGGTTCGGGCCGCGCGAGCCCTTGCCGAGGATCTGCCCGTCCTCGAGCAGCCCCGTGATCTCCTCGATCGGCCACGAGCCTCCGTCGGCGGAGACGATCCGCCCGCCGTGGAGCGAGAGCACGCGCTCCTCGAGCTCGAATCGCTGGGCGGCGATTTCGATGATCTGCCGCGCCGCGTCCGCAGCGGCGGCGCGAACGGCCGGGCCCATTGAGGGGATCGTCGAGGAGCCGGCCGAGATCGAGGCATACGGCCCACGAGCGGTGTCGCCCAGCGAGACGTCCACGTGATCGACCGGCAGGCCGAGCTCCTCCGCGGCGATCTGGGCCATCGCCGTGGCGCTGCCGGTGCCGATGTCCTGCATCGCCGTGACGACGACGGCGCGGCCGTGAGCGCCGACGCGCACCCAGGCGTAGGAAGGCGGCCCGCCGCCGCCGTACCAGATCTGGCTCGCGAGCCCGACGCCGCGCTTCCACGGTCCGTCCGAGCTCGCGCGCACCTGCTCCCGCCGCTCCCAGTGCGGCTGGGCGCGGGTGTAGCACTCGAGCAGGTTCTTGGAGGAGAAAGGCCGCCCGTCGACGGCGTCGTGCTCTGAATGGTTCCGGCGGCGAAACTCGAGCGGGTCGAGGCCGAGCTTGGCGGCGAGCTCGTCGATCAGGCACTCGAGCCCGAACGTGCCCTCAACGAAGCCCGGAGCGCGGAACGCTTTCATCGGCGAGCTGTTCAGCTTCGCGCCTCGCTCGGTGATCCGGACGCTCTCGCAGCCGTAGAGCAGCTCCATCGGACCACCGGTGGACGAGACCCAGCCGCCCCAGCCCGTGGCGTTGACGAAGTCCCCCTCGAGCGCGGTGATGGTGCCGTCGGAGCGTGCACCTGCGCGGAGCCGCTGGATCGTGGCGTTCCGGTGGCCGGCGGCGAGATTCTCGTCCCGGCGCGTGAGTGCGCACTTGACCGGACGGCCGGTCTCCCGCGCCAGGTCGGCCGCGATGTACGTGTAGTCGTCGGGCGAGTTCTTCGACCCGAAGCCGCCGCCCATGAACCGGCAGACGACGCGGACCTGATCCGGCGGCAGCTCGTAGTGCTCCGCCACCTGCTCCCGGATCCCCCAGACGAACTGGGTCGAGATGTAGACCGTCAGCCGGTCGCGCGCCTCCCACTCGCAGATCGCCTGGTGCGTCTCCATCGAGTTGTGGAGGACGCTCTGCGTGCGGTACTCGGCCTCCACGATCACGTCGGCCTCGGCGAAGCCGCGCTCGACGTCGCCCCGCTCCGAGGTCCGGGCGTCGGAGACGAGCGCGTCGCGCGCGACCGCCTCGTCGGGGTCGAGCAGCGGCTCGAGCTCCTCCCACTGGACCTCGACCAGGGCGAGCGCTGCCTCGGCCTGCGCGAGCGTGTCGGCAGCGACTGCGGCGACCGCCTGGCCGGGATAGCCGACCTCCTCCTGGATCGGGCCGAGGACGCCGCGAACACCCGGCGCCTCCCGCGCTGCCTCGAGGTCGAGGCGCTTCACCCGGGCATGCGCGTAGGGGCCGCGAAGGACGGCGGCATGGAGCATCCCGGGCAGCTGGATGTCGGCCGTGTACCGGGCCTCGCCGCGGGCGCGCTGCAGCCCGTCGATCCGCGTCGCCGGCCGCCCGACCGAGTCGCGCGGGCCCTCCGGCCACTGGTCGAGGGTGTCCTCCTCGACGACGATCCAGGTGTCGGTGTAGCGGCCTTCGACTTCCTTCTCGGTCTTGATCAGCCTTGCCATGACGAGATGGCCTCCTCGATCTTCGGATAGGTGCCGCAGCGGCAGATGTTTCCGGCCATCCCGTGCCGGATCTCCTCCCGGCTGGGATCCGGATTCGCCTCCACGAGGGCCGCGGCCGAGACGATCTGCCCGGGCGTGCAGAACCCGCACTGGAGCGCGTCGGCCCGCACGAAGGCGTCGACGAGCGGGTGGTCGCGTAGGCCCTCGATCGTCGTCACCTCCCGGCCCTCGACGGTATGGACGAGCGTAAGACAGGACAGGATGGGCACGCCGTCCAGCTGGACGGTGCAGGCGCCGCAGTGACCCTCGTTGCAGGCGACCTTCGTGCCCGTCAGGCCGAGCTGCTCGCGCAGGACGTGTGCGAGCGACGTCCCGACCTCGGCCTCGACGGCGTACTCCTGGCCGTTGACCCGAACCTCAGGCACCGGGCGTCACCGCGATGATGTCAGCGAGGTGGACCATGGCGAAGGTGGCGCGCCGCGTCGCGATCTCGTCGCCCTCGTCCTCGACGTCGGGGAGGCTCCGCCAGAGCTCCTGGGCCGTCGTCAGCAGCTCCTTGATCTGCTCGAGCTCCTTCGGGTAGCCGTTTTGCTCGTAGCAGGCGTTCAGGGCGAGGCCGATCACACCGATCGTGTCCTGCTGGCGCGTCCAGAGCAAGGGCGTGGCCATCGACAGGTACTGATGGACGCGCGCGAGCGCCATCGACTGCGTGAACTCGTCCTGGCCGCTCGGCGTGGAGGGCTCGAGCGGCTCCTCGCCGGTCGCGATCCGGTTCGCGTTGCCGGCGAGCATGTCCCGGAGCTGCCGCTCGTCGAGCCCGGCCGTGATCGCCGTCCGCATCGCGATCGTCAGCGACTGCGGCTGGCGACCGTAGGGGTAGTCGGATGCGTACAGGATCTGCTCCGGCGGCACGTGGTGGAAGAAGTCCAGGAGGTCGACCGGGCTCCAAACCGAGGTGTCGAAAAAGACGCCCTCCTTCCCGGCGAAGCACCCCGCCAGGGCGGCCATGTCCGCGATCCCGGCGTGGGCGATGATCAGCTGCGCCTGCGGGTAGGTCTCGACCAGCCGGCGGAGGTGCTCGGCAATCGGCGGCAGACCGCGCCCGCCGTGGATCAGGATCGGTATGCGCCTCTCGGCGGCAAGCTCGAACACCGGCGCGAGACGCTCGTCGTTCAATGTGAAGCGCTGCGCTCTCGGGTGGAGCTTGATCCCGCGGGCACCGAGGTCGAGACAGCGGATCGCCTCCTCGATCGGCCCCTCGCCGGTCAGGTCGAGCCGGACGAAGGGGATCAGCCGCCCCTCAGACCGTCGCGCGAACTCGAGTGTCCGGTCGTTCGGCGCACGGAAGGCAGGCTCGCGGTCGGGCTCGTCCATGCAGAACGTGAACGCCCTGGAGATCCCGTAGGAATCCAGGATCCGCTCGAGCTCCTCGTACTGGCCGCTCGTCCCGTCGATGTCGTGCCCGAGGTGCAGGTGTGCGTCGAAGATCTCAGCGTCCTGGGGCAGCAGCCGACGAAGCTCGTCGTCGTAGCTCGCAAGCAGCTGCTGGGCGCGCGAAAGCGGCTCGTCCACGAACGATCAGTTTATGGAGAACGCCCGTATAGGATCGCCGACATGAGCGACGTCATGATCTACGCAGATTCCATTGGTGACGCTGCCATGCGTCACGAAGTTCCCATTCCCGTACCCGACCCGTTCCTGTACATCGAGAAGGACGGCGAGCGCCACGCCGTCGTCACGTCCTTCGAGGTCTCACGTCTCGAGCCCGCCGGCATCAAGGCGCACCCGATGGAGGAGTTCGGCTACGACGAGCTCCTGGCGCAGGGCCTGCCGCGCCACGAGGTGTTGATGCAGGTGAACGAGCGCGCCGT
>DASTHD010000176.1:0-4428 GCA_035605555.1 Gaiellaceae bacterium | reverse complement strand
CCAGCCCGTGCTCAGGAGCCCCGCGAGGAGCGCCTCGCCGATCTTCCCGCATCCGAGGATCGCGATCCGGCGCTCGGCTGCTCCCATAGGGGGATGTTACGAGCCGGACAGCTGGCGCACTGCGGCGGCGACCTGCTCGAGGCGTGCCTCGTCGAGCTCTCCGGTCGGAGTCAGGGCCGTCGCCTCCAGCGTGACGCCGCCGTTGTAGCCGCGCTGGGCCAGCCCGCTCAGAAAGCCCTGCAAATCGAGCTTCCCCTCGCCCGGCAGGAGGTACCGGCGGCGACCCTGCTCGCGCAGGCGGCCGTCGAAGTCCTTCAGGTGGACATGCCGCACTCGGCCATCTGCCCAGAGCCAGTCGGCGGCGATGCTCTCCGCGAGCTCGCCGTGGAAGGCGAGGAACTCGGTGTCGAGCGTCACGCCGCAGCGAGGGTCGCGTTCCAGGGCGAGGCGGATGTTCGACAGGGTCGTTCCGGCCTGCCCCGGAACCGTCTCGACGGCGAGGGCGACGTTGTAGGCCTCGGCCGTGTCGAGGCAGGTCGGCAGCCGCTCGAGGTTGCGCTCGATCTGGACGTCGGTGGTCGGGTACTCCCACAGGTGGAGCACGAGCGTCTTCGCGCCGAGCGCCGCAGCCGCTCGGCAGTTGACCTCGACGAGGGCGAGTGCCTCGTCGGCCTCGTCGGGCTCCTCGCTGCCGAGGCCGCTCCCGATCGCCTTGTCGGCGTGCACCGCCCGGAAGGTGAGGTCGGCCTGCCCGAGGTCCCCGACGACCTCGTCGAGATGCCCGTACCACTCGGAGTACAGGGCCAGCTCCAGGGCGGCCGCACCGAGCTTCGGCGCATGCTCGAGGATCACCTTGTGGTCGGTGTGATCCGGCCCGCGCGTCAGCACGCCCGTGGAGCAGAGGACTGTCAGGCTCATGCCGCCAGCAGTCCGAGAGGCCCGCGTTCGTACTGCACGGGGAGGAGGCCTGCGCCGAAGCCGGCGAGGAGATAGACGCTCGCGAGCCCCTGCCACTCGCCGTACGGCGCGAGCAGCTCGGTGGTGTCCTCGGCCTCTGCGCGACGCCCGAGCAGTGCGCTGCAGAGCTTGACCAGACCGAGGTCGCCGACCATCCCGAAGTCGTAGCACCCGAGCCCCTCAACGCCGATCACTCCCACCGACCACGGGCCGAGCCCGCGCTCCCGACCGAGCCGCTGCGCGGCGCCGGCCGGCGCGACCTCGCGGAGCCGCTCGACGTCGATCGTCCTGCAGACGCGGACGAGTGTCGCCGCCTTCCGGGCCGAGAGGCCGAGCCGCTGGAGCGCGGCCGGCGCGAAGTCGCAGAACGACCCGGGCGTCGGCGGGGCGTAGAGCGCGCCGTCGGTCGGACAGGTCTCGCGGATCAGGCGCAGCTCGATGTTGCGCGCACGCTTCGCCTCGATCAGCTGGCCGCAGATGGCGCGGAGGACGGCGTGCGTGACGGTCCCGAGCCGCAACGGCCGCTTGCCGCGAAGCTCGCGGATCGGCCGCCGCAGAAGGCGGTCGTCCTTGAACCGCTCGAGGAACTCCGAGTGGTCGGCCTCCAGCGGGAGAACCGCGCGCAGGCGCTCGAGCCCCTCCTCGCTCAGCGCGCGGAAAGCGACCGCGCCGTCCGTCTGCTGCCAGCACGCAGCCCGTTCGAGCCGTCCGTCGACCTCGAAAAGGCAGACGAGGACACGTCCATCGAAGCGTCGGGTCTGATCGCCTGAGCGGCGGCCGGACAGGCGCAGCGAGAACGGGCCCCGCGGGCGGACGAGGTCCTCGACCATCGGGGCAACCCTACGCGAGCAGCAGGCTGTTCCCCGACGGGTCCCGCACGACCGGGCCGGCGGGCGTGTGCTCCGGCTCCTGGCCCGACTCGACCACCCGCAGGGCGGCCTCGTCTCGGGAGGCCGTGTCCGGGAACGCGATCGTCGCCTGCCGGAGCGCCGCCGTTCCCTCCGGCGGCGCCGGGCGCCCGGCGCTCTCCCACGTGTTGGCGCCGACGTGGTGGTGGTAGCCGCCCGCGGCGAGGAACGCCGCCTCCGAGCCGTACGTCGCCATCAGGTCCATCCCGAGCACGCCCTGGAAGAACTGAATCGTCGCCGGAATGTCGGCGACGCGGAAGTGGACGTGGCCCATCCTCGTCCCGACCGGCTGCCCCTCGAAGGACTCCGACTGGGGATCGTCGAGCTCACCGAGCAGGCTCTCGACATCCAACGGCTGCGTCGTCATCCGCTGTCCGACCTCGCCTTCCCAGAGCTCGCGCGGCCGGTCAGCGTAGATCTCGATCCCGTGGTCGTCCGGGTCCTGCATGTAGATCGCCTCGCTGACGGAGTGGTCCGAGAGCCCCGTCAGCGCGATGCGGTCACGCGCAGCGTGCGCCAGCCAGCGGGCGAGATCGCGGCGCTCCGGGAGCAGCAGCGCGATGTGGAAGAGCCCGGTGTAGCCGCGCGCCGAGCCCGCTCCGGGCACCTCGACGAATCGAAGCAGCTCCGTCCCGTCCGAGCCGAGCCGCGCCGTCCCGCCGCCTTTCTCGAGCACGGAGAGCCCGATCGAGTCGCGGTAGTAGCCGAGCGAGCGGTCGAGATCGGAGACCGTCAGCTCGACGGGCCCCATGTGAGTCTCGGGCGGCACCGAAGCCATGGCCGTCCGAGCCTAGCTCTCGACGAACTTCTGCAGCACCTTCCTGAGCAGGACGTTGAACTCTTCGAGTTCCTTTTTCGAGAGGGCCGCGCCGATCGCCGCCTCCTTCGCCGCCTGGGCGTGGACGGTCGTCAGCCAGACCTTGTGCCCCTTCTTGGTCAGCTCGACCTTGAGCGAGCGACGATCCTTCGGATCGGGCACCCGCTTGATCAGGCCGTCCTCCTCCAGCCGGTCGAGCCGGTTCGTCATCGCGCCGCTGGAGAGATCCTGCTTCTCGGCGAGCTTTCCCGGGGTGCTCGCGTAGGGAGGGCCGGAGAGCTTGAGATGTCCGAGCAGGCCCCACTCCTCGAAGCTGAGGTCGTGTTCGGCCAGCGTCTCGTCCATCCGCCGGCGGATGTTCCGGGAGATCCAGTTGATCCGCTCGACCGCACCCTCGACGTCGAGGTCGATGCCCGGCAGCTCGCCGCCCCACGACTCGATCATGCGGTCGACCCAGTCCGGCTCAGTCGAGTCCCTCTTGCTCACTGGCTGATTTTGTTCCGAATTTCTCTTGACGTCAAACTTGTTTCGCCCTAAACTCTCGATCAGAAGTAGTTCGATGTCAAGAATATCGAAGCGGAAGGAGGCGGCGTGCACCCGATGGACGTGCAGACCAGGAGCCAACTAGCCGCCGAGCGCGTGGCACTCTTGGCCAGGTCGATGGAGCAAGGGGAGACAAGGAGGGAAGAGTGGCAACTGCAACAGGCACAGGATTCTCGGTTCTCACGCTCGACGGCGCGAAGGGCGACGAAGACGAGGGGCGCATACGCGTAGACGTCCGGCGCGAGCTCGACGTCGGCGCCTTCGGCGTCAACGCCTATCGCTCGGTCGAGGGCGGTGAGCTGATCCGCGAGCACGACGAGGCAGGCTTCCGCATCGGCAACGGCGACCAGCAAGAGCTGTACGTCGTCGTCGAGGGCAAGGCCACGTTCAACATCGACGGCGAGAAGATCGAGGCGCCGCGCGGGACGACCGTCCTCGTCCGTCCGGAGTCAAAGCGCAGCGCCGTCGCCGAGGAGCCGGGCACGACGGTGCTCGCGATCGGCGGCACACCGGGACAGGCGTACATCGTCCTGCCGGAGGAGTTCAGGGAGGCATTCGAGGCGTACAACAACAAGGAGTACGAGAAGTCGATCGAGATCTACCAGGGGATCCTCGCGTCCGGGTTTCCGAACGAGGCGGGGATCATCTACAACATCGCCTGCAACGAGGCGCTGCTCGGCCGCACCGACAACGCGATCGAGCACCTCAAGGGCGCGATCCAGGCGGACGGCCGTGTAGTCGAGCTCGCCCGCACCGACGCGGATATGGACCCGATCCGCGAGGACCCGCGCTTCAAGGAGCTGGTGGGCTGATGGCGACCACCGAAAAGGGCTACCGCGTCGTCCCGCTCGACGACGTGAAGGTGGGGCTTTCCTTCTTCCCGGAAGGAGAGGCTGCCGGCCGCGAGCGGCTCGATGTTCGCGGCGACCTTGGCATCAGCGCGTTCGGCATCAACGCCGTCAGGATCCCGGGCGCCGGGGCTCTCGTCCGGGAGCACACCGAGGTCGCCTTCGGCTCGTCCGGGCAGGAGGAGCTCTACATCGTCCTCAATGGGTCGGCGACCTTCGTGCTCGACGGGGAGGAGGTCGAGACGGCGCCGGGTTCGCTGGTCTACGTTCGTCCGGAAGTGAGACGCAGTGCGGTCGCCTCCGATGAGGGCACGACGCTGCTGATCGTCGGCGGTACGCCGGGCCGGGCCTACGA
>DASTHD010000231.1:0-2371 GCA_035605555.1 Gaiellaceae bacterium | reverse complement strand
CCGCCGGCGCGTCGTCGCGTACGTCACGCGCGAGCGGGACCGGCGGCTCGAGCTCCTGACGATCGAGGCCGAGCTGTACCCGGAGGACGGCGTCCAGGTGCCGGCGGGGCGAATCGAGCACGGCGAGACGCTCCAGGAAGGGCTGAGGCGAGAGCTCGCCGAGGAGACGGGCCTGACCGGCGTCGAGCTCGTCCGTGAGCTGCCCGACTTCGAGGCGACGTACGAGAACTACAACGAGAACCATGCATTCCTGCTCCGAGCCACGCAGGAGACCCCCGACGAGTGGCGGCACGAGGTGCACGGGGACGGCGTCGACGCCGGGTTGATCCACCTCTGCCGTTGGGTGCGGCTGACACCCAAGCTGAAGCTGTGGCCAAGTGGCGTGGACCCCATGCTTCGGCACCTGTGGTGACTAAGAGCTAGCGAGAACGAGGGAGGGCGACCCCGCTGCGTACGGCCGATACCACACGTGTGAGGGTCGCTCTCCTCGCCGTCATCGCGTTCGCGCTGCTCTTCTCGGGCGGGAAGGCCGACGCACTCCGCCACCCGTCGGCGCCGAAGTGCGTTGTCTTTCCCAGGTCGAGCCCCTGGAACCAGCGGGTCGACCGGCTCCCGGTGGCTGCGAACTCGGACGCGATCGTCCGCTCGATCGGCCTCGACGACCACGTCCACGCCGACTTCGGCTCCGGCGTCTGGGACGGCGGCCCGATCGGGATCCCGATCACCGTCGTCGGCCGGAAGCAGAAGAAGGTCCGAGTTTCCTTCCAGTACGCGGATGAAAGCGATCGGGGGCCGTACCCGATCCCGCGGAACGTCAAGATCGAGGGCGGCCGGCAGTCCGACGGCGACCGTCACGCGGTGATCGTCGACCGCGACGCGTGCCGGCTCTACGAGCTCTTCGCCCTCTACCCCACCGGCGCCGGGCGCTGGAAGGCCGGCTCCGGCGCGATCTGGAGCCTGCGCTCGAACCGGCTGCGGCCGGCGGGCTGGACGTCGGCCGACGCGGCGGGGCTCCCGATCCTGCCCGGCCTGGCCCGCTTCGACGAGGTCAAGCGCGGCCGGATCGACCACGCGCTCAGGTTCACGGTCAGCCGAACGCGCCGCGCCTACGTCTATCCGGCCCGCCACGTCGCGAGCGACGCAACCGATCCGAACCTGCCGCCGATGGGGCTCCGGCTCAGGTTGAAGGCGAGCTTCTCCACCGCGGGCTTCCCGCGACAGGCGCGGATCGTCCTGGAGGCGCTGAAGCGCTACGGGATGCTCGTCGCCGACAACGGGTCCGACTGGTACCTGAGCGGCGCGCCGGACCCCCGGTGGTCGAACGACCAGCTACACACGCTCCACCGCGTGCCGGGGTCGGCGTTCGAGGTCGTCCAAACCGGCCGCGTCATCGCACCGTAGATCGAGATGTGAGACGTCTCGCGCTCGCCGCTGTCGCGCTCCTGCTCCTCGCGGGTTGCGGGAGCAGCGACGGCGGCTCGGGCGGCGGCGACGGCTCCGGCGGCGGGGGCGGCACCACGACCACCAACAGCGGGTACGGGTACTAGTCTCCGACCCCGGTGGGGGTCGTAACAAGAGCGGTCGTGACGGCGGCAGCCGCAGCGGTGCTCGTCGCTGCCGGCGTGTCGGCCGCACACGGCGCGGACATCGTCGGCGGCGATCCGGCGGGCCCGGGCGAGTATCCGGCGCATGGAGCGCTCTTCATCGACGCGAATGGCAACGGCACTTACGAAGGGCTCTGCGGCGGGTCACTCGTCGGCAGCCGCTACTTCCTCACCGCGGCGCATTGCGCAGTCGACAACCAGGAAGACACGCTGCCGGCGAGCAGCTTCCTCGTCGTCCTCGGCGTCACGAACATCGCCGATCCGCCGGCTGCGAACCGGTTCACCGTCTCGGCGGCGGAGTCGAACGCGGGCTTCGATCCCTTCACCTTCCGGAACGACAGCGCGATGCTGAGGCTCTCCCAGGCAGCGCCGTCCACACCCCTGCGGGTGATCCGGACGGACGAGACGCTGAAGTGGGCTCCCGGGACGACGGCGCGGATCGTCGGCTGGGGCACCACGTCACCCGGCGGCGGCGGCCCGACGAGCGACGACCTGCTCGAGGCGGACGTCCCGATCGTCAGCGATGCATTCTGCGGCTTGGCCTACGACACCGACTTCGACGCGGCGACGATGGTCTGTGCCTACGACGGCGAGCACGACACGTGCCAGGGCGACAGCGGCGGCCCGCTGATGGTGCCCGACGGAGCCGGCTTCGTCCTCGTCGGGATCACCTCGTGGGGCTTCGGCTGCGCGGACCTCGGCTTCCCCGGGGTCTACACGCGACTCGGCGCGCCCGGGGTGAATGCGTGGGTGATGGCGCGGTTCCC
>DASTHD010000222.1:0-8383 GCA_035605555.1 Gaiellaceae bacterium | reverse complement strand
TCGAGCGGTAGCACCGCGAGCTCCGGCGGTGGGCGCCGGATGAAGCCGTCCAGGAGCAAGAGATCCTCGGCCTGCTCCGGCGTGAGGGTCTCCTCGTTCCCTTCGCGCTCAGTGCTACAGACGGCGAGCCCCGCGGCGATCTCGAGCTGCGCGCCCGCACCCGGCGGGACCGAGCGGACGGCGCAGATCCGTCCGCCGGCGACGAAGAACGCCTTCCGCCAGCCTTGCTCCGTCGCCGGCGCGATCAGGCAGGCCTCGCGCCGACGGAGCTGGTCGAGGCGCCGCAGCCGGTCGAGCACGTGCTCGAGCGCCTCGACGCGGTCGCGTAGCCGGGCGGCCTCCTCGTAGCGCAGGCAGTCCGACAGATGGGACAGCCGCTCCCGGAGGCGCGGCAGCGGGCCGTCGCCGAGCAGGTCATCGAGCTCTTCGTCGGTGCTCGTAGCCAGCGCGCGAGCGGCGAGGGACGCCTGGCGGCGACTGCCGATCGGACCGAGCGGCGTCGCCGTCTTGGAGACGACGAAGTCGTCACCGCGGCGGCGCAGGTAGACACCGTGCTCCTTGCGCCGGCTGCGGGAGTTCGCCGGCGGCTGCAGCTCCCGGATCAGCCGTAGCTCCTCGAGCGCCGCTTCGAGCTCCGAGCCGAGCACGCGCCACTCGATCCGGTCGAGGGCATGGAGCGCCGCCTCGACCGACGGCCGCTGGCGATCGCTGCGGAAGTACGAGCGGAGCCGGGCACGAAGATCGCGGGCCCGCCCGACGTAGAGCACTTGTCCGTGCCGGTCGTGGAAGAGATAGACGCCCGGCCGGGTGGGGGCGCCGTTCGCGAGCGACCGCTTGCCGTAGACGCGCCGCTTCCGTGGCGCGGCGAGCGTCCGCAGCTCCGACAGCCGCCGCGCGCCGAGCTCCTGCGCGAGCCCGATCAGGTGGACGAGGACCTCGGCGGTAGCCTCGGCATCCGGCAGGGCGCGGTGACACGGCGTCGTCGACACGCCGAAGAACTGCGCCAGTGAGCTGAGGCCGACGCGGCGCCTCCTCCCCTCGAGCAGCCGGCGCGCGAGCGCCGCGGTGCAGAGCGGCGGCTCCGACAGGCGTCGTCCGTGCATGAAGAGCAGTTGACGCTCGAGGAAGCGCTGGTCGAAGCGCGCGTTGTGCGCGACCAGCAGGTCGTCTCCGGCGAAGGCGAGGAACCGCCGCACGACGCTCGAGACCCGGGGCGCGCCGCGCAGCTCCTCCTCGCGCAGTCCTGTCAGCCGGGCGACGGGGTCGGGCAGCGGAACGCACGGATCGACGAGCGACTGGAACGAGTCGACGAGCTCGAGCGCCCGGACTCGGACCGCTCCAAGCTCACAGATGCGGCTGCGCTCGGCCGATAGCCCGGTCGTCTCCAGGTCGAAGACGACGAACTCCGCCTCCTCGAGCAGCGGGTCCGGGCGTCCCGTGCTGAGCGCCACGGTGGTTCCGGCGCAAATGACGCGGCTGTCGCCGGCGGTGAGCTCGGCGAGAAGCGAGCACGCGAGCCCTTCGGAGATCGAGGCGGTCGCAAACAGCGCCCGCGCGGCGTCCACCGCCCGCAGCGAGCCGCGCTCTTCGAGCATCTCCACCAGGCGGTCGAGGGCGTCGAGCGCGAGTTGCACCCCAAAGATGAAAGCGAACACATGTTCGGTACGTCAAGTCGGGCAGGCGGAGCGACCGCCCGCTCCGCCTGCTCGCCCCTGCGGTCTAGAGGTCGCCCGACCCCGAGCCGCTGTCGCCGGAGCCGCCGCCCGAGCCGCCGCCAGCCCCGCCGCCGTTCTGGTGCTCGGGGCAGTCGTCTCCGGGCGTCGGCTGGGTGTTCTGCGACTGGACGAACGCCGCGCCCGGGTCGCCGCTCGACCGGTTTCCGGACGACGAGCCGCCCCCGGCACCGAACGCGCCGGTGGCCCAGATCGTCACGATCACCGCTACGACGCCTGCTACCGCCAGCAGGGGCCGCAGGTCGAGCTTTCGCGCTTCCTCCATCGGCCTCACCTCCTTCCTCGTCACGGGATGCGTCCGAACCAGAGCGCCGAGAGCGAGGCGCCGAGGAGCAGGAAGACCGCGCCGCCGGCGGCGAACGCCGCCGTCAGCTCGCGCTTCTCGTTCTCGAACGAGACCTGCGAGCCGATCTCCTTGTAGACCGCCTCGAGGTCGGCCTTCGTCGGCGCCTCGAAGTAGCGGCCGCCGGTCTCCTTCGCGACCGTCTTCAGCGTCTCGCGGTCCGGCGGCACGTCGTAGGTCTGCGTCTGGCCGTACTGATCGGTGATCTCGACCTGGCCGGCGTCGGTGCCGAGCGCGATCGTGTAGATCGGGACTCCTGCCTTCTTCGCCTCGTCGACGACCGCCAGCGGGTCGCTCCCCGTCGAGTTCGCGCCGTCGGAGAGGAGGAGCACCGCGAAGAGCGGCTTGTCGCCCGATTGCTGCTCCTGCTGCTCGGGCGGCGCCAGGCGGACCGACGCCAGGATCGCGTCGCCGAGGGCGGTGCCGACCTCACCCTGGATCGACTCCAGGGACGAGCGGACCGCGCTCCGGTCCTCCGTCGGCTCCTCGCGCACGCGCACCGCGCTCGAGAAGGAGACAAGGCCGACCTTGAACCGGTCGGGAACCACGTCGAGGAAGGTCGACGCAGCGGACTTGGCGGCGTCGAGGCGGCTTGGAGCGACGTCCGTGGCTGTCATGGACGCCGAGTTGTCCATCGTCAGGACGACGGTCGCGTCGTTCCGAGGCACGGCGACGACCGCCTGTGGCCTCGCCATCGCCACGATCAGCGCAGCGAGCGAGGCGAGCACGAGCGCCGCCGGCAGATGCCGTCGCCGCCCCGGCGAGGCGTCGACCACGTTCGCCAGCAGGTCCAGGTTCGTGAACCTCGCCGCGTACTTGATGCGCCGCCGCTGCACGAGCCAGTAGGCGACGAGCGCCAGCGGGATCAGGAGGAGGCCCCAGAGGAGGAACGGGCTCGCGAACGTCATCGCCGCCGCCCTTCCCGCCCGATGAACGCGGCGAAATGGCGGAGCCAGTCGCCGGCCGTCGAGAGGGCTGTGTGCGGGACGCCCAGCGAGGCGAGTTGCCGCTCGAGGTCGGTCCGCTCGGCCTCGGCCGCCTCGGCGAACCGCTCTCGCAGCCGCCGTTTCGCCGTGTCCACGTGCAGCTTGCGCCCCGTCTCGGGGTCGACGAGCCAGATGTGGCCGACGTTCGGGAGCTCCTGCTCCCGCGGGTCGCGGATCTCGACGGCGACCACCGCGTGCCGCGACGCCAGGCGCAGGATGGGCGCCTTCCAGTCACGCGGCCCGCGGAAGTCGGAGACGATCACGACGAGCGAGCGTTGGCGCGCGAAGCGCGCGACCTGCGTCAGCGCCTCCCCGATCGAGGTCTGCCCGACGCGCTCGGGCTCGGGATCGCGGCGGATCGCGAGCAGCACACCGAGCAGCCCGGCCCGCCCTTGCCGCGGCCTCAATGTCACGGGCGGCCTCCCGCCGAAGGTCGCGACGCCGATCCGGTTGCCGCGCCTGGAGGCGACGTGGCCCATCGCGATCGCGACGCCTTCGGCGACGTCCCACTTCCGGCGGTCCGCCGTGCCGAACGTCATCGAGGGCGACACGTCGAGGAGGAGCCACGACGTCAACGCCCGTTCGGCGACATCAACGCGGACCTGCACCTCGTCCGTCCGCGCCGTCGCGTTCCAGTCGATCCGCCGGACGTCGTCGCCCGGCTCCCACTGGCGGATCTGCGCGAGCTCCGTCCCGAGGCCGATG
Source organism: Gaiellaceae bacterium (assembly GCA_035605555.1). Taxonomy (GTDB): domain Bacteria; phylum Actinomycetota; class Thermoleophilia; order Gaiellales; family Gaiellaceae; genus JACDAN01. The sequence continues at coordinate 4,616 of DASTHD010000222.1, read as the reverse complement.
TGTGCCGTGCGGTGCTCGCCGGGCAGGAGCCCTTCGACGCGGCGCCCGATCTTGAGGTCGAGGCTGCGCAGGAGCGCCTCCGGCATCGGGCCGGGCCCCGGTTGCGCGGGGCTTCGCTCCCGCTGAAGCGTCGCCGCGGTCATGCCGCACGCTCGCTCAGGTCGATCTCGGGCATCGGCACGGCCTCGAGGACGGAGTCGACGATGGACGAGGCGCCAACCTCGGCGGCCAGCGCCTCGTAGCTGAGGACGATCCGGTGGTGCAGCGCGTCCTTCGCGAGCTCGCGGACGTCCTGCGGCAGGACGTAGTCGCGGCCACGGATGAGCGCCAGGGCGCGGGCGGCGGTCACGACCGCGATCGGCCCGCGCGGGCTCGCCCCGAATGAGATGTACGGCTTCAGCTCGGCGAGCCCGGCCGCCTCGGGGTCTCGCGTCGCCGCGGCGATCAGCACCGCGTAGCGCGAGAGCGCCGGGTCGACGTACACGGACTTGGCGGCCTGCCGGAGCGCGGCGAGCTCCTCGAGGTCGAGGATCGACCGCACCTCGGCGAGCCCCGCCAACGAGCGCTCCACGACCGTCAGCTCGTCCTCTGGCTCCGGGTAGCCGACGACCACTTTCAGCATGAAGCGGTCGACCTGCGCCTCCGGGAGTGGGTACGTTCCCTCGGACTCGATCGGGTTCTGGGTAGCCATCACGAGGAACGGATCCGGCGCCGCGAACGTCTCCTTGCCGATCGTGACCTGGCGCTCCTGCATCACCTCGAGGAGTGCGGACTGCACCTTCGCCGGCGCGCGGTTGATCTCGTCGGCGAGCAGGAAGTTGCACATCACCGGACCGAGCTCGACGTCGAACTCGCCGGAGGCAGGGCGATACACCCGTGTTCCGATGAGGTCGCTCGGCATCAGATCGGGGGTGAACTGGATGCGGTTGAAGGTGCCGCCGAGCACCTGCGCGGTCGTCTTGATCGTCAGCGTCTTCGCGAGGCCAGGGACGCCCTCGATCAGCAGGTGACCGTCCGCGAGCAGGCAGACGAGCACCCGCTCGAGCATCGTGTCCTGACCGGCGATGACGCGCTTGATCTCGAATAGGGCCTGCTCGAGCCGGTTCTGTCCAGGGGCCTCGGCTAGCGGTGCCTCGTGCATGGGTTCTCCTCGGGTCGTTGGGTGACCACCCAGCAAACCCGCGCCCCCTAAGGAGCACCTGAACGCTTTCTAAGAATTTCCTGTGAACGTTGATCGGCTTCTTCGACGTCCTCAAGGGGCGGCCGGTGAGGGATCCTGCGCCGCCGCGGCGAGCCGTCGCCCGAAGGGGCGCCGGCGCCGGTCGTCTAGATCACTAGCCTTCCGCCGTGCACATCGAGGGCGAGAAGCGCTTCGCCGCGCCGCCGGACCAGGTCTACGAGGCGCTGACGGATCCCGACCGGCTCGGTGCGGCCTTCAGCGCGATCGAGCGGGTCGAAGCGGAGGGGGACGACTGGACGGTGCTCGTGCGCCCGCCGGTCCCAGGCGGCTTCCGGCTCAGGTTCTCGGTGCGGCTGGAGGAGCTGCGTGAGCCGGAGCACGCGCGACTGCGGGCCTGGGGCAAGAGCCTCGCCGGCCGCATCTCGGTCGACAGCTCGTTCGACCTCGAGCCCGACGGCACGGGGACGCTGATGCGCTGGAGCGCCGAGGTGGACGCGGCCGGGCTCTTCAGCGGCCTCGGCAGCCAGGCGCTCGGCCCGGTCGCGAAGCAGCAGGCCGACCGCGCACTCGCGCGCCTCGAGCCCGAGCGCGCTAGACCCTCCTAGGCGATGTCGACGTGGCGCGACGCGATGCACGCGTCCGCCCAGCGCTCGGCCGTCTCGATCAGCCGGCCGGCGAGCTCTTCCCGCTGAACTTGAGCGTCTGGCAGCGAATCGGAGGGAACCTCGATCCGGACCTGGTGGATCGCCGCCTGGGAGTGGTCGTCGATCTCGTGGCGTTCCTCGGCGACGATCGAGACCGAGCTCACCTTCTGCAGGAGCTGCTCGGCGAGGTCGTCGATTTCGGCCGGCGTCGCTTCCCGGCCGGCGTACATGCCGAAGTTGACGCGAACCTCTAGCGCCGGCGGCGACTGCTCGTGGACGGCGAACGCGAGCGTGTTCAGGTCTGACCTCATTGAGGCCGTTCCTTCCCCGAAGTCGTAAAGACCTAACGCTCGCGCGGTTCCCAGCGAAAGCCACGCAGCGCCACGAGCAGGCCGAAGACGCCCCAGGCGGCGATCACGGCGACATCCGTCAGGTGATCCCAGACCGTCGAGTCGTAGACGACGATGTCGCGACAGAGCCTGATCATGTGACTCAAGGGGAGGATCGAGCCGATCGCCCGGAGCGCCGCCGGGAAGGTGTCCTCCGCGAAGAACGCGCCGGAGATGAACGCGACCGGGAGGTAGATCGCATTCACGACGGCCGACGACCCCTCGGCGCTCTTCACCACCGTCGTCAACGCGATCCCGAGCGCCGCAAACGCCGCTGAGCCGAGCAGCAGCACGACCGCGAACGAGATCAGCGAGGACGGGAGTGCGACGTCGTACGCGACCCGCGCGATCAGGACGAGGATCACGGCCTCGAGGACGAAGATCGCGATGATCGACGCGAGCACGGCCTCGATGTACGTATGGCCGGGAAGCGGCGTCGCGCGAAGCCGCTTCAGCACGCCGGACTCCCGGCGGATCACGAGGATGAGCGCGAGGCCGGCGAAGGTCGTCGCGGCAGCCCCGTAGCCGATCATCCCGCCGAGCAGGTACTTGTAGCCGTCGACGCCGTTCACCTCCTCGTCGCCGTAGGCGGAGCCGAGCAGGAAGTAGAAGACGATCGGGAGCAGGAAGGTGAAGAACGCGAGCTCCCGGCTGCGCCAGAAGAGCAGCTGCTCGGCTCGCAGCTGGTGGAGGAAGAGCCTCATTCCGGCCGCGTCTCCTGGTCCTCGGTGAGCGACAAGTAGATCTCCTCGAGCGTCGGCCGGTGGACCTCGAGCCCGACGAGCTCGTGCCCGTTCTGGAGCGCCTGCGAGGTGAGCTCGTGCAGGACCCGGGTCGGCTCCTCGGTCTCGATCACGACCTCCTCTCCGTTCCGCCGGAAGCTGACGACGGTCGAGGCTGCGCCGGCGATCAGGTCGGCCGGCGTCCCGGAGGCGACGATCTCGCCGCGCCGGAGCACCGCGACGCGGTCCGCGAGCTGTTGCGCCTCCTCGATGTAGTGCGTCGTCAGGAGAATCGTCTTCCCAAGCGCGCGGAGGTTGCGGATCGTCTGCCAGGCCGCCCGCCGGGCGCCGGGGTCGAAGCCGGTCGTCGGCTCGTCGAGGAAGATCAGCTCCGGATCGCCGATCAGCGCGACGCCGAGGTCGAGCCGCCGCTTCTGCCCACCCGAGAGCGTCCGCACCTTCGACTCGGCCTTTTCCTCGAGGCCCACGAGCCGCACGACCTCGTCGACCGGCCGGGCTCGGTCGTAGTAGCCGGCGAAGAGCCGTAGGTGCTCGAGCACGGTGAGTGTCGGGAAGAGCTCGCCCTCCTGCGGGACGACGCCGATGCGGGCCCGCCAGTCGCGGCCGTCTCGCTCGGGGTCGACGCCGAGTACCCGGACGTCACCGGCGTCCCGCTGCCGGTAGCCCTCGAGGATTTCGACCGTCGTCGTCTTCCCGGCGCCGTTCGGCCCGAGCAGCCCGAACACCTCGCCGGTGCGCAGCTCGAAGTCGATTCCGCGGACGGCCTCGACCCCGTCGTACGCCTTCTGGAGGCCCGATACCTCGACCGCATTCATCTATCTGCCAGAGACGTTACTATCTATCTACCCGATATGTCAACGACCCTCACGCCCACCGCCCGCGTCATTCTCGGGATGCTCCGGCTCGGCGCGCAGACCGGCTACGACATCAAGCGCGCGATCGACCTCTCCACGCGATTCTTCTGGAGCGCGAGCTATGGGCAGATCTACCCCGAGCTGCGCCGCCTCCAGGAGCGAGGGCTCGTCACGGGGCGGCCGGATCCGCGCGGCGGCGTCAAGCGGACCTCGTACGCGCTCACGAAGGCCGGCGAGCAGGCGCTCGAGGACTGGCTCACCGACCGGGAGTCGTACACGTTCGAGCTGCGCGACGAGGGGCTGCTCCGCTTCTTCTTCGGCGACCTGCTGGAGCAGGCCGAGGTCATCGCCAATCTGCGCTTTCAGCAGGCCTTTTGCGACTTCGTGCTGGAGCGGTTCCGGGAGCTCGAGCCGCAGGCGCGGACGGGCTTCATCGAGGACGACCAGATGTACCCGTACCTCGCGCTCGATTACGGGATCCAGTACATGGAGTGGATGCACGACTGGTGCGAACAGACGGCGGCGAAGCTTGAATCCGGCGAGCTGCCACCGGCTCCCGAAAGCGGGTAATCATCATCGGCGCGGTCGGGGCCGGGCTGCGGGCGGGCCGCGCCCGGCCCGGCGCGCTAGGGGGTCAGCCGCGCGCTCGTGACCGCACCGATACCTCGTGGGGTACGACGACGGGTGTGACTCGAGGTTGGAACGGGAACACCGAAACGGTGGAAGAGCCCGAGCGCGAAGAGGGAGAGGAACCCGAGGCTTCGGTACTACCGGGAGACGACGTGATCTCGCTGATCACGCCGGAT
>DASTHD010000211.1:0-2661 GCA_035605555.1 Gaiellaceae bacterium | reverse complement strand
ACGGAGCCCGCGCGCTTCCTGGCGAAGGCGCTGTCGCCGGCCCGCGTCCGCGAGGTCTACATCGACGACGAGACCAAGGAAGCGACGGTGATCGTCCCCGAGGACCAGCTCGCGCTCGCGATCGGCAAGGAGGGCCTGAACGCCCGCCTTGCAGCTCGCCTGACCGGTTGGAAGGTGGACATCCAGTCGGAGGCCGAGTTCGCCGAGGCCGAGGCCGAGGCGGCGTTCGCCGGCGGCGAGGGCGGGGAGGAGTTCTCCGGCCGCTGCGCGGCCATCCTCTCGAACGGGAAGCGTTGCCCGAACGCCGCGATCCCGGGCACCCGGTTCTGCGGAATCCCGGCGCACGCCGCGCTCGCCGAGCGAGAGGCTCGCGGCGAGACGGTCGAGGAGGCCGTCCCGGTCGCAGGCGCCGAGCCCGAGCCGGAGGAGGTCGGGGAGGGCCCGGGGGAGAGCGCTGAGCCTGCAGAGCAGGCCGAGGTCGCCGAGGTCGCGCCGGAGCCGAGCGAGGTCCCGACGCCGGAGCCGAGCGAGATCCCGACGCCGGAGCCGTCGCCGATGCCCGCCCCGGAGCCGAGCCCGGATCTGCCCGAGCCAGAGCCGGCCGACGTTCCGTCGCCCGAGCCGGCGGAGGTGCCGCCGGCGCCGGTCGGCGCCGAGGAGAGGGGCGACCAGCCCTCTGCCTAGGCAAGAACCCGCAGTCCGGACGTGCGTGGGCTGCGGGCGAAAGGCACCGAAGGACGAGCTGCTCCGCTTCGTCGCGAGCAACGGCGAGCTGGTGCTCGGACCGGAGGAGGACGGCCGTGGCGCCTACACATGCCGCAGGCGCTCCTGCTTCGAGCGTGCGGCCTCGAAGAACGCCTTCAACCGCACGCTCCGGCGCAAGGTCGTCGTTTCGCCAGACCTCTCTCGCGCTCTCGAACGCCTCTACACTGAAGGACGCTGAACATGGCTGATCAAGGGAAAAAGCGACCAATTCGGCCCCGCCAGTCGCCAACCGGGCGGCGGAAGCGGCGTGTCGTGATCGACTCGCAGGCCAACCGGCCGCGCCCCGACGCGCGCCAGGCACGCGATCGCTCGACCGAGCGGCCGAAGCAGCCGCGCGAGGTCGTCCAGCCGACCGGGCCGGTCACCGTTCAGTCTGGCGTGACCGTCAAGGAGCTGTCCGCGGCGCTCGGGAAGCCGGTCGCCGAGATCATCAAGATCATGATGGGCCTGGGGGAGATGGTCACCATCACCCAGTCGCTCTCCGACGAGGCCGTCCAGCTCATCGCCGCCGAGTTCAAGCGCGAGGTAACGATCAAGCACGCGGCCGAGGAGGACGAGGAGCCCGAATCGTATGACGACCCAGAGGATCTGCTCCGGGCGCGGCCGCCCGTCGTCACGATCATGGGCCACGTCGACCACGGCAAGACGACCCTGCTGGACGCGATCCGCGAGAGCGCCGTCGTCGAGACCGAGGCCGGTGGGATCACGCAGCACATCGGCGCCTACCAGGTCGAGCACGACGGCCGGAAGCTGACCTTCCTGGACACGCCCGGCCACGAGGCCTTCACGGCGATGCGCGCCCGCGGCGCCAAGGTCACGGACATCGCCGTCCTGGTCGTGGCAGCCGACGACGGCGTGATGCCGCAGACGCGGGAGTCGATCTCCCACGCCCGCGCCGCCGAGGTGCCAATCGTGGTCGCCGTGAACAAGATCGACGTCCCCGACTCCGACCCCAACCGGGTGCGCGGCGACCTCGCCGGCGAGGGCCTCCAACCGGAGGAGTGGGGCGGCACGACGCAGTTTTCCGACGTCTCCGCGAAGCAGAAGCAGAACCTCGACGACCTGCTCGAGAAGGTTCTGCTCGTCGCTGACGCGGAGCTCGAGCTGAAGGCGAACCCGTCCGCCGAGGCGTCGGGCCCGATCATCGAGTCGCGCCTCGACGTCGGCCGCGGCCCGGTCGCCACGATGCTGATCCATCGCGGCACGCTGAAAGTCGGCGACGCGATCGTGGCGGGCGACGCGTGGGGCCGCGTGCGCGCGCTCTACGACTTCCGCGGCGAGAAGCTTCAGACGGCCGGTCCGGGCGACCCCGTCGAGATCCTCGGCTTCGACCACCCGCCGCCCGCCGGCGAGCTGGGGCGGGTGGTCGAGAACGAGCGGTCGGCGCGACACCTCGCGCAGAACCGCGGTGAGCGCCTGCGCCGCGAGCAGCTCGCGGCAGCGGCCGGCTCAGGCGTCTCGCTCGAGAAGCTCTTCGCCCAGATGCAGGCGGGCGGCGTCCAGGACCTCAACCTCGTCCTCAAGGGCGACGTCGACGGCTCCGTCGAGGCGGCGGTTTCCGAGCTCAACAAGATCCAGCATCCCGAGGTCGGGGTCCGGGTCATCCATCAGGGCGTCGGTGGGATCACGGAGGGCGACGTCAACCTCGCGGCGGCGTCGAGCGCGCTCGTCGTCGGGTTCAACGTGCGTCCCAATGCAGAGGCGCGGGCGCTCGCCGAGCGCGAGGGCGTCGAGATCCGCACGTACCGGGTCATTTACCGCCTCACCGAGGACATCGAGCAGGCGCTCGTCGGCATGTTGAAGCCCGTGGAGAAGGAAGAGACGCTCGGCGAGGCCGAGGTCCGTGCGCTCTTCAAGGTCTCGCGCCTCGGGACGATTGCGGGCTGCATGGTCACG
>DASTHD010000185.1:0-8824 GCA_035605555.1 Gaiellaceae bacterium | reverse complement strand
GCAAGGGCGGGCCGCACGCCGAAGTGGTCGCGCTGGAGGCGGCCGGCGACCGGGCGCAGGGCGCCACGCTCTACGTCACGCTCGAGCCCTGCCGCAGCTTCGGCGTCACGCCGCCCTGCACGCAGGCCGTCCTCCGGGCCGGCGTCGCGAAGGTCGTCGCGGGTGCGCTCGACCCGAACCCGAAGGCCGGCGGCGGCCTCGAAGAGCTCCGGCAGGCCGGGGTCGACGTCGAGCTCGTGGACAGCTTCGACGCTCGCGCCCAGAACGAGGCGTGGCGCACCTGGGTCTCGCAGCGGCGTCCCTTCGTCACCTACAAGGCGGCGATGACGCTCGACGGCCGGCTCACGACCCCAGGCGGACGGTGGGTCACCGGGGAGGAGAGCCGGCGCCTCGTCCACGAGCTGCGCGCAGCCTCCGACGCGGTCGCCGTCGGGATGGGGACCGTTCGCGCGGACGCGCCGCGCCTCGACGCGCGAGACGTCCGCGTGCTGCGGCAGCCGAGACGCCTGGCGTTCGGCCGCGGACCGCTCCCGGCAGAGTCCGAGCTGGAGCTCCGCACAGGCTTGCTGCGGGACGAGCTGGCGGCGGTCGCCGAGGAGGGCGTCCAGTCGTTGCTGCTCGAGGGCGGGCCGACCCTCGCAGCGTCGTTCCTCCGCGAGGACCTCCTGGACAAGCTGCTCGTGTTCGTTGCGCCGAAGCTCTCGGGCGAGGGTCCGCGGCTCTTCGAGGGCGAGGTCCCGCCGCTCTCCCTCAGCCGTTTCCAGTCCCGTCGGGTGGGAGAAGATGTGCTCCTCCGCGGCTATGTCCACGACGTAACCTGAGCCGGTGTTCACGGGAATCGTCCGAGAGCGCGGCCGCGTCGTGTCCTTTGACGACGGGCGGCTGGTGATCGAGTCGACGCTCCGGCCAAACGTCGGGGACTCGATCTCCGTCGACGGCACCTGCCTGACCGTCGTCGAGGCCTCGAACGGCCACCTCTCCTTCGACGTGATGCAGGAGACGACCGACCGCGCCAAGCCGTACGGGAAGGAGGTCAATCTCGAGCCGGCGCTGGCGGCCGGCGAGCCACTCGGAGGCCACTTCGTTCAGGGCCATATCGATGCAGTCGGCACAGTCCGTACCTTCGAGGACGGCCGGCTGAGGGTCGAAGCCCCTGGCGAGCTCCTCCGCTACTGCGTCGAAAAAGGCTCGATCACTGTCGACGGCGTCGCGCTTACGATCACCAGCGTCGCTGACGATGCGTTCGAGGTCGCGCTCGTCCCCCACACGCTGCAGGTGACGACGCTCGGCTCGCTCCGGGCCGGAGATGCGGTCAACCTCGAGGTCGACGTGCTCGCCAAGTACGTCGAGAAGCTGATCCGCCCCGTTACCATCTAGCCCGTGGCAATCGAGGCGAAGCGCGTCTTCTCGACCGTCGAGGAGGCAATCCACGACATCCGGGAAGGCAAGTTCGTCGTCGTCGTGGATGCCGCCGACCGCGAGAACGAGGGAGACCTAACGGTCGCCGCCCAGTTCGCGACGCCGGATGCGATCAACTTCATGGCGACGCACGCGCGCGGCCTGATCTGCCTCTGCCTGACGCCGGAGCGCTGCGACGAGCTCGCGCTGAAGCCGATGGCGGAGAACAACGAAGCGCCGCTCCAGACGGCGTTCACCGTCTCGATCGAGGCTCGCGAGGGCGTCACCACCGGGATCTCGGCGGCCGACCGCTCGGCGACGATCCAGACGGCGATCGACCCGAGCCGGGGGGCGGGAGACCTCGTACACCCGGGCCACGTCTTCCCGCTGCGCTCCCGACCGGGCGGCGTGCTCGAGCGCACCGGCCAGACCGAGGCGGCGGTCGACCTCGCGCGGCTCGCGGGCTTGAACCCGGCCGGAGTCGTCTGCGAGGTGATGAACGAGGACGGGACGATGGCGCGCGTACCCGACCTCGCGGAGTTCTGCGAGCGGCACGGGATCAAGATGATCACGGTCGCCGACCTGATCGAGTACCGGCGCCGCACCGAGAAGCTCGTGGAGCGCACGGTCACCGTGCGGCTCCCGACCGCGTACGGCGACTTCACCGCAATCGCCTTCCGTGAGAAGCTGACGGGCAAGCACCACGTTGCGCTCGTGAAGGGCGAGGTCGCGGGGGCAGGGGACGTGCTCGTACGCGTCCACTCGGAATGTCTCACCGGCGACGTCTTCCACTCCCTCCGCTGTGACTGCGGCGAGCAGCTGGAGCAGGCGCTCGGTCAGATCGGCCAGGAGGAGCGCGGCGTGCTCCTCTACATGGCGCAGGAAGGTCGAGGGATCGGTCTCCTGAACAAGCTCAAGGCCTACGAGCTGCAGGAAAACGGCTTCGATACCGTCGAGGCGAACCTGGAGCTCGGCTTCCCGGCCGACGCGCGGGACTGGGGCATCGGGAATCAGATCCTGGCCGACCTCGGACTCTCGACGATCCGGATCCTGACGAACAACCCGAAGAAGATCACCGGGCTCGAAGGGTTCGGCCTGACCGTCGTCGAACAAGTGCCCATCGAGACCTCTCCGACGATCGAGAACCGAAGCTACCTGGAGACGAAGCGCGACAAGCTCGGCCATCGGCTCCACCATCAGGATCTCCGTTTCGGGACCGACCAGCGATGAGCGACCCAGACCTCCGCGAGCAGCCTTGGCCTCCTCGCCTCGAACCGGACGAGGAGATGCCCGCGTTCCGGCGGGCGGAACCGCTGCCCGAGCAGGCTCTTGAACCGGAGCCGGAGCCCGTAGCGGCCGAGCCGGAGCCCGTAGCGGACGAGCCAGAGCCTGAGGCCGAGCACGCCGCGGGCGACTTCCAGGTCCCGGACGGCTACGAGGTCGTCGAGGGATCCGGCGGGACGAACGGCCGTGGGGTCGGGATCGTCGTCGCCAAGTTCAACGGCGAGATCACGGGCCGGCTCCTGCAGCGGGCGCTCGACGAGCTCGAGGAGGCCGGGATCGAACGCGAGGCGGTCACGATCGTCCCGGTGCCCGGGGCCTTCGAGCTGCCGCTCGCCGCGATGGCGCTGGCGAAGACCCGGAAGTACGCCTGCATCGTCGCGCTCGGCTGCGTGATCCGGGGCGACACGCCGCACTTCGACTTCGTTGCGGGTGAGGCGGCGAGCGGCCTGCAGCTGGCGGCGATCGAGACGGGCGTCCCGGTCTCCTTCGGCGTTCTCACCACCGAGACGTCGGAGCAGGCGGAGGCGAGGATCGACCGCGCGGCGGACGCCGTCCGGAGCGCGCTGGAGATGGCGAGCCTGTTTTCGGAGCTGCGGGCAGCCGCGAAGTAGCCGCTACACTCACCCGCCGATGTCCAGGGTTTGCGCGGTTTGCGGGAAGAAGCCGGGCTTCGGTCATAACCGGAGCCACTCGATGGTGGCCACGAAGCGCCGCTTCGATCCCAATCTCCAGCGGGTGCGCGTCGTGCTGAACGGCTCGCCGACCCGCGCGTATGTGTGCACCCGGTGCCTGAAGGCCGGGAAGGTTCAGAAGGCGCTCTAGTCCGAGTCGCCCTCGTCGAGGACAACAAGGTCTTCCGCGAGGCGCTCGAGCTGCTGCTCGGCCTCCGGCCGGATCTCGAGGTGGTCGCGTCCGTCGAGGACGGGTACGCCGTCGTCGAGCTCTGTCGCGAGCACAACCCTGACGTGGTGGTGATGGACTACCGGCTTCCCGGGCTGGACGGCGTGCAGGCCACGGCCGCGCTGCGTCGCGAGTGCCCGGACGTCGCCGTCGTCTGCCTGACCGCATCGGCCAACATCCGCGAGCTGGAGGCGCTCCGCGCAGCGGGTGCCGTGGCCTGTTTGACGAAGGACCAGGAGCTCGATGAGATCGTCGTTGCCATCCGAGACGCCGCGAACCGTTAAGGTCGCCCCATGAGTCCGACACAAGGCGTCATCGGCGAGGCCTGGGACCTCTACAAACGCCACTGGCAGCACCTGTTCACGATCGCATTCATCGTTTACGCGATCACGTCGCTGCTCGGCCTGATCCTGGTCGCAACGCTGACCTGGTTCGGTGCGATCCTCGCGGCGATCATCTCGCTCGTCGCCTACTTCTGGGTGCAGGGGGCGCTGATCACCGCTGTGGCAGACATCCGCGACGGCCGCGTCGATCTCTCCGTCGGCGAGACCTTCCAGCGCGTCCGGCCGCGCCTCGGCTCGATCATCGTCGGCGGCATCCTCCTCGCCCTCGCGATCTCGATCGGGTTCCTGCTCCTGATCGTCCCTGGGCTGCTCGCGCTCACCTGGTGGAGCATGGTGATCCCCGTCATCGTGCTCGAGGGCCGCAGCGCCGGCGAGTCGTTCGGGCGGAGCCGTGACCTCGTGCGCGGCTATGCGTGGGGCGTCTTCGGGATCATCATCCTCACGTTCCTGATCCTGGTCGCGTTCTCGATCGTGCTCAGCCTCATCCTCTCGCCGGTCGCGGACTGGCTGCAGAGCTTCGTCTCCGACGTGATCACGGGAACCGTGGCGACGCCGTTCGCGATCGCCGCCTGGTCGATCCTCTACTTCCGCCTGCGTGACGCCAAGGAAGCTCAGGTCGCGCCGGCCGCCGAGGCTCCCGTCGAACCGCCTCCAGTGTCCGAGCCGTCACCTCCTCCGTCGGAGCCGCCGCCGGCCTCACAGCCTCCGCCACCGCCGCCGCCCGACACGGCGCCGTAGAGTTCCCCCATCCGCGGCGCTGCCCCTGACGTACAACTCAGGGTGTTCGAATGCCACGACAAGGAGTTGAACGCATGAAACGACTCATCCCACTCGCGGCGATCCTCGCGCTGCTGACGGCGCCGTCGGCCTTCACGGCCTCGAGTGCGACCAAGCTTGCCGGCACCACGGGGCCGGGTTTCACGATCACCGTGAAGAAGTCCGGCGCCAAGGTGACGAAGCTCCGTGCCGGGAAGTACACGCTGACGGTCAGCGACAAGTCAGCCGCGCACAACTTCGTGCTAACCGGCCCCGGGATCAAGAACAAGCAGGTCACCGGCCTCGCCTTCAAGGGCACGAAGACGGTCACGGTGACGCTGAAGAAGGGGCGCTACGAGTACTACTGCACGCCGCACCGCTCGATCGGCATGCACGGCTTCATCAAGGTCACGTAGCTACGACGTTCCCGCCGTTCTGAGGCTCGGCCCGCGTCGGCGTGGGCCGAGCCCGAACCGCTCGTCGGGCGCCTCGGCGCCGGTCACGATCCGCGCTGCGTATTCGGCCAGCGCGGGCCCGTGCTTGAAGCCGTGGCCCGAGCCGCCGCCGAGGATCCATTCGCCCTCGCGCCCCGGATACGGTGCGAGCACGAAGTTCGTGTCAGTTGTGAGTGCGTACTGGCAGACGACGCCGTGCGTGAGCGGCGCGTCCCGCAGCGCGGGGAACCGCCGGCCCAGGTAGGCGCGCGCCGCCAGCTCGGTCTCGGCTGAGACTGAGCGCTCGCCCGTCTCCGGGTCGAACGGCGGCCCCTCCTGGTCGGGCGCCACCTTGACGCCGAGGCCGTCGAGGGCGCCGTGCCCGTAGATCGCGGCGTCGTAGTCCACCCAGGCCGGCACCGGCGGCGAGTCCCAGCCCTCACCGCGGAAATAGAGCGTATCCTGCTTCGTCACCCGGATCGGCAGGTCGACGAGCTCCGGCAGCCAGGCGCCGCACGCCCAGACGACGACGTCGCCGCGGACCGAGCCCGGCACGCCGACCTCTCGGACCACTCGGACTCCTGCTCGCTCGGCTGCCTCGACCGTGGCCCTGGTCGCTTCGGCGGCGCGGAGCACGCCCGCGTTCGGCTCCCAGAGGATGAACGCGAGATCACCGGGCTCAAACGACGGGAACAGCTCGCGACCGGCTTCCGGAGCGAGGCGCTCGACCGGGACTCCGGCCTCGCGGAGCCGCCCCTCGCTCAGCGCCTCCCAGCCGTCCTCTGCCTGAGCGAACCAGGCCAGCCCGCACTCGACAAGGAGATCGCGGCCCGTCTCGGCCTCGAGCTCGCGCCAGAGCTCCCGCGCCCGCCAGGCGGAGCGCGTGTACCAGGTGTCGTCGCCGTGCGCGTAGCGGATCAGCCGCGACTCACCGCCAGAGGCCGCACCGGGGTGAGCCGGCTCATGACGCTCGTACAGCGTCACCTCCCAGCCGTCGCGCGCCAGCCGGTAGGAGAGCGAGGCGCCAAAGATGCCGGCGCCTACGACTGAAGCCGATCCGCTCACTCCAGGGACAGGGCTTCGACGCGGCCGTCCTGGATCCGCCAGCCGCGGAGCTCACCCGTGTCGGCGCGCATGATCAGGTACGGCCGGCCTTCCCAGAGGCCGATGTTGGCGATGTCCGTGCGGGACGGGCGCGGCTCACTCTCCGGATGAGAGTGGAAGACGGCCAGCTCGTACCCGTCGTCCTCCAGGAAGAAGTCGGCCGGGTCGTTCGGTCGCAGCTCGAAGCGGTACGGGCTCTCGAGCGTGTTGTCGCCAGGGAGGTAGCGCTCGGCGACGCCGCCGCGGAAGGCGATGAGCCCACAGGCCTCGTTCGGCAGTCCCTCACGCGCGTGCGCCTGGAGCTGGCGCCGGATCTCGTCCGGAATCACCACCAGAGGGCGGGCTCCATCGCCTGCTCGACGTCCTCAGCCTCCCACAGCGGCGCGGAGAGGTACTTCCAGCCGCCGTCGGCGAGGATCGCGACCACGACGCCCTCGTCGAGCTCCTCCGCCAGCCGACGCGCGACGTGGAGCACGCCGCCCGCCGAGACGCCGGCGAAGATGGCCTCGCGCTCGAGCAGCGCCCGCATCCCGGCCACGGCTTCGGCGTTCGACACGAGCAGCTTGCGGTCGAGCTGGGAGGCGTCGAGGATCGGCGGGACGTAGCCGTCCTCCAGCGAACGCAGTCCCATCACCGGGTCTCCGGGGAGCGGCTCGGCGGCGGCCACGACCACGTTGGGGTACGACTCCCGGAGCCGCCTGCCGACGCCCATCAGCGTTCCGGCGGTCCCGAGGCCCGCGACGACCAGGTCGATCCGGTCGAGCTCGGCCGCGAGCTCGGCGCCGGTGCCCTCGTAGTGCGCGAGCGGGTTGGCCTCGTTCCCGTACTGAAACGGCATGAAGTACCTCGGCTCGCGCTCGGCCAGCTCGAGGGCCTTCCGCACGGCACCGTTCGAGCCCTCCGCGCCGGGTGAGGTGATGATCTCGGCGCCGTAGAGGCGCAGCAGCTTGAGCCGCTCCTCCGTGACGTTCTCCGGAACGACGCACGTGAGCGGGTAGCCCTTCACGCGAGACACCATCGCGAGCGAGATCCCGGTGTTCCCGCTCGTCGGCTCCAGGAGCTCGCGGCCTGGCTCGAGCTCACCCGACGCCTCCGCGGTCTCGATCATCTTCACCGCGACGCGGTCCTTGAGCGAGCCGGTCGGGTTCTGGCCCTCGAGCTTCGCGTAGATGCGGACGCCGGGCGGTGAGAGCCGCGTCAGCTCGACGAGCGGCGTTCGGCCGACGAGCTCGAGGATCGAGTTAGCGACCACCGGCCATGGCCGGCAGGAGGATCACGTTGCCGCCGCTCACCGGCGTCTCCAGGCCCTCGCGGGTGCGGATGTCCTCGCCCCCGACATAGACGTTGACGAAGCTCGCCAGGCGGCCGTCGTCGTAGATGCGCTCCCGCAGCTTCGGGAAGCGGCTCGTGAGATCGTCGAGGAGCTCGCCGACCGTGTCGCCTTCCGCTTCCAACGAGGCCTGGCCCTGGGTCTCCTCCCGCAGCGTCGGCGGGATCCGGACGACCGTCACGACCCCGGGACCCCACAGAACTCGACGTAGTCGATGTACTCCGTGATCGTCGGGTGCTCGCTGCAGACCGGGCAGTTCGGGTCGCGCCGGACGGCGACCTCGTCGAACCGGGCCGAGAGGGCGTCGAAGAGCATCAGGCGCCCGATCAGCGGGTCGCCGATCTCGAGCGAGAGCTTCAGGGCCTCGTTCGCCTGGAGCGACCCGATCACGCCGGGGAGCACACCCAGCACGCCGCCCTCGGCGCAGCTCGGCGCCAGCTCGGGCGGAGGCGGCTGGGGGAAGAGGCAGCGGTAGCACGGCCCCTCGAAGGGCTTGAAGACGGTGACCTGGCCCTCGAAGCGATAGATCGACCCGTGGACGACAGGGATCCGGTGCCAGACGGAGGCGTCGTTCAGCAGGTAGCGGGTCGGGAAGTTGTCGGCGCCGTCCACGACCAGCTCCCAGCCTTCGGAGAGGATGCGGTCGATGTTCTCGGAGGTGAGGCGCTCCTCGTACGTGACAACTTGGACGTCCGGGTTCAGGTCCTCGAGGGTGCGTCGCGCCGACTCGGCCTTGCTTTCACCGAGCTCCTCCGTCGAGTGGAGGACCTGGCGCTGGAGGTTCGAGGCGTCCACGCGGTCGTCGTCGACGATTCCGATTCGTCCGACACCCGCCGCGGCCAGGTAGAGCGCCGCCGGCGAGCCGAGGCCGCCGGCGCCGATCAGCAGGATGCTCGTTTGGAGCAGCCGCTGCTGGCCCTCGACCCCCACCTCGGGGATCAGGAGGTGGCGGCTGTAGCGCGCAAGCTTCTCCTCGTCGAGGGTGCTCGCGGACTCGGTGGGGTAGCCGAGCGCCTGCCACGCGACGATCCCGCCGCTCATCGAGACCGCGTCGTCGTAGCCGAGAGCGGCGAAGGTCGGAAGGATGCGCAGCGATCGGGCGCCAGTCGCGCAGAAGGTGATGATCGGACGGCTTGGGTCGGGCGCGACCTCGGCGAGCCGATCCTCGACCTCGTTCATCGGCAGGTGCACCGAGCCGGGGATGGAGGCCACCCGGCGCTCTCGGTCGGTACGGACGTCGACGAGCAGCGGGGCGTCGGAGCCCTCGAGCCGCC
>DASTHD010000154.1:0-4389 GCA_035605555.1 Gaiellaceae bacterium | reverse complement strand
GCGTGTTCCGGAACGCGGCCTCGTCCTCGCCCGGGAAGCCGACGATGACGTCGCTCGTCAGGTTGAAGTCTTCGAGCGGGGCGAGGCGGCGGAGGTAGGTCTGCGCCGT
Source organism: Gaiellaceae bacterium (assembly GCA_035605555.1). Taxonomy (GTDB): domain Bacteria; phylum Actinomycetota; class Thermoleophilia; order Gaiellales; family Gaiellaceae; genus JACDAN01. Next base: position 4,280 of record DASTHD010000154.1, on the reverse strand, counting down.
GTAGCGGCGGCCCATCGCACGCAGGATCTCGTTGTCGCCAGACTGGAGCGGAATATGGAGGTGCCGCGATACGACCGGGGTCTCGCGGAGAGTGGCGACGAGCTCGTCGTTCACGTGGTTGATCTCGATCGACGACAACCGCAGGCGCTCGAGGCCCGGCACTGCGCCGGCCTCCCGAACGAGGCGCGGCAGCCCATAGCCCGCTTCGCGATCGCGGTAGCAGCCCAGGTTGATCCCGGTGAGGACGACCTCGCGATGGCCCTGCCGGACCCGTTTCTCGACCTCGGCCAGCACGGCGTCGGCGCGCCTGCTCCGGGAAGCTCCGCGCACGAGCGGGATCACGCAGAAGTTGCAGGAGAAGCTGCAGCCGTCCTGGACCCGGACGAAGGCGCGGACGCGATCGAGCCGCGAATCCGCCTGGACACAGCCGATCGGCCCGACGTCGCGCGCGACGAGCGCGGGCGTCTCCTCCGGCGTCGCCCGAATCACCGAGACATTGGCGGGGAGCGTTGCGAACGCATCGCCGGTGAGATTCGCCCCACAGCCGGTGACGTAGACCCGCCCGTGGGTGCGCGCGGCTCTCGCAGCGGCCTGGCGGGACTTCGCCACGGCCTCGTTCGTCACGCAACAGGTGTTCACGACCGCGACGTCGGCCGACCGGTCCAGCTCCTCGTGCCCGTCGGCGAGCAGGCGGTCGCGCAGCGCCTGAGCGTCGACGTGAGACACCTTGCAGCCCAGGAAACGAACGGTGAACGTCGCCATCAGAGCCGCAAATCTACTGCCGTTCGAACAAATCGGCGGCCCAGCCGCCGTCGATGCGGCGCTCCCGTTGCGCGTAACCGGCCAGCTCGGGCATACGCGAGTGGAAGTAGCCGGCCGTAACGATCTGCCGAGTCTGGATGCGGGGCGCGAGCGCCTCCACTGTCGCGAGGTTCATGTTCGCCAGTACGAGCTCGGTTGCCGGAAGGTTCTCCTGGAGCGCATCTCCCTGCCGCACGTCGACCTCGACGCCGTTCGCGACCGCGTTCCGACGAGCCGACTCGACCGCGGCAGGATCCACGTCGAGCGCCACGACCGGTTCGAAGCCGAGCTTCGCGGCGGCGATCGAGAGCACGCCAGAACCACAGCCGACGTCAAGGAGACTGGAGGCGGCGAGGTCGACCAGGAAGCCAAGGCAGAGCCGCGTCGTCGGATGCGAGCCCGTGCCGAAGGCACGACCCGGGTCGATGACGACGGCAATCCCCTCTTCGGGCGGCGCCTCCCAGGGCGGCCCGACCCAGAGCGGCCCGACCCATACCGGTCGGTGAAACTCGCGCCAACGTTCTTCCCAGCCGGGCTCGACGGGCTGCGATTCGACCTCGTCGAACTCCGCGCGGAGTCGGGCCTCACCCGCTGCATCCGTGAACACGGCGAACACGCCTTCCGCCTCCTCGAAACCCTCCGGGTGGAGCTCGAGCAGGCGCGCTGTCACTTCCTCCCGCAGCGCCTCCGGGACCGAGATCGCGACCCGGCGGAGCTCGGCCACGCTCAGCGGAACGCGCTCTTCAGCTTGTCAAAGAATCCCTCGTCCGGCGTGTAGGTCTCGTCGTCTGCCGTCCCTTCGAAGCGTTCGAGCAAGTCTCGCTGTTCGTCTGTCAACTGCCGTGGGACGGCGACGTTGACAAGCACCCGCTGGTCGCCGCGTCCGAAGCCCTGGAGCACCGGCATCCCGCGCCCGCGGAGAACGACGACCTCCCCTGGCTGAGTCCCGGGGGCGAAGTCGAGCTCGGTCTCCCCGTCCAGCGTGGGAACCGCAACCCGGGCACCCAGTGCGGCCTGCGTCATCGTCAGGTCGACTGTGGAGAAGATGTCGTCCCCCTCGCGGACGAACCGTGGATTGCGCGCGATCCGGACCCGGACGTAGACGTCGCCGGCGCGCCCACCAGGCGCGCCCGCGTGGCCTTCGCCGGAAAGCCGAATCCGCTGGCCGTCGTGGATGCCCGGTGGGATCTCCACCTCCCGCAGGCGCTCCTGGAGTACCTGCCCGGAGCTTTGGCAGTCGCGGCACGGATGTTCGATCAACCGGCCGGCGCCGCCGCAGGTCGGGCAGGCCCGAGTGCGGATGAACTCGCCGAACGCGCTCCGGGAGACCTGCTGGAGGCGTCCTTGTCCCTGGCAAGTGGGACAGATCGCAACGTCTGTCCCGGGCTCCATGCCGCTCGCTCCGCAGCGTCCGCACGGGACGGCAACCCGATAGGACACCTCGCGCTTCGTCCCCGTCGCCGCCTCCGTGAGCTCGATCTCTACCTCGGCGGCGATATCGGCGCCGCGCGCGCCCGTGCGCATCGTCGCCGACAGCAGGTCATCACCGAAGAACGCGGAGAAGATGTCGGCCAGGCTTCCGAAGTCGAAGTGCGACGGCTCGAAGCCACCGCTTCGCAGACCGGCATGGCCGAAGCGGTCGTAGAGCTCACGCGTCTCGGTTTTCGACAGCACCTCGTAGGCTTCGACGACCTCCTTGAAGCGCTCGTCGGCATCAGGTGCGTCGGAGACGTCCGGATGAAGCTCGCGCGCCAGCCGGCGGAACGCCTTCTTGATCTCGCTCTCGCCGGCGTCGCGGCTGACGCCCAGCACCTCGTAGTAATCCCGCTCAGCGGTTGCCATTGCGGCAAGGGTAGCCGTGCAACCGGGCGCTAATTCTCGGCGTAGATCTCCTCCACGAACCGGGAGAGCTCATGGGAAGCGACACGCACGGAGCGGATCGCCGTTTCGTAGTCCATCCGCAGCGGGCCGAGGAGACTGACTGCGCCGAGGCGGCGATGCGCGAGCCCGTAGGTCGCTCCGACGAGCGACGCCTCCCGCAGGCCGGGATGCGACAGCTCCATGCCCATCCGGACGAACGCTCCCTCTTTGCCGCTGAGCGCGTCGCTGAGGAGCTGCAGCAGCGCGGCCCGCTGTTCGAGCGCTTCCAGGAGCGGCCGGTAGGTCGCAAGATCCTCACTTCGCGCCTCCCCGAGCAACGTGGCCGCACCGCCGACGAAGAGCCGCTGCTCCTCGCTGCCCGCCGCGTCGGAGAACGCGGGCCGCAGCAGCTCGAGGAAGGAACGCTCTCGTTCCGAGAGGCCGGACTCGGCGAAGGCCTGTCGTAGTCCCCGCGACCCGAGCGGCATCCCTGCGGTGCGCTCGTTCAGATACTCGGCAGCCCAGCTGACGAGCCCAGGGTCAATCGGCTCGCCGAGCGCGAAGACGCGCTTCGTGACGCCGCCCGTCGAGGTGATCACGACCGCCACGACGAGCTGCGGCTGCAGCGCGAGCACCTCGACATGGCGGACGGTCGCGGCCTCCAACGGCGGTGCGGACACGAGGGCGAGCAGGCGCGTGACCTGCGAAAGCGCCTCCGTGGTCGCCTGAAGGGCGGATTCCACCTCGGTCCCCGCGCGGCTCAGGTCGATCTCGACCGTGACGGGCCTAGGCTCGAGCCGGTCGAGCAGCCCGCGGACGAAGAGCCGGTAGCCGGCCTCGGTCGGGACGCGTCCGGCCGAAGTATGAGGATGCGTGAGCAGCGTGAGCCGCTCCAGCTCGGCGAGCTCGCCACGCACCGTGGACGGCGACACGGACAAGCCGGCCTGCTCGACCAGGTGCTTCGAGCCCACGGGTTGGCCGGTAGCGATGTACTCCTCGACGAGGCGCCGGAGGATCTCGCGCTGGCGGGCGGTCAGCTCAACTGTTGCCATTTTGCAGGGATTTTACTCGTCACGACAGCAGCTCCGCCGTGACCCCGCCCCCGAGCAGCCGCCCGCGGTGCGTGAGCGCGAGGTCCTCTCCTCCATCCTCGCCCTCGTGCCGCGTGACGAGGCCCAGGCCTTCCAGCCGCCCCAGTGCCGCACGATCGACCACGCCGTCGGCCTGCTCAAGCTGGAACGGCTCGTCGAGTCGCAGCCCGAGCATCACCCGCTCCTTCAGGCGAACGTCCGGCCCCAGCTTCTCGAGCTCTCGCGGCGGCACGGCCCCGGCCCCGAGCGCCGCCAGGTACATGCGCAGCCGTGGCGTGTTGCGCCGGCGCCGACCGACGACGGTCGAAACCGCTCCGATCCCGATGCCCAGGTAGTCCCGGCCGAGCCAGTAGGCGAGGTTGTGCCGCGAGCGCAGGTCACGACCGCCGGCCGACTCCGCCGTCCGGCAGAAGTTCGCCGTCTCGTACCAGCGATAGCCGGACGCGGTCAGGCGATCGACCACCCGTTCGAAGTAGCCCTCCATCGCCTCCGCCTGGCGACGGAGCTCCTCGCCGTGGGCATGCGTGA
>DASTHD010000015.1:0-3086 GCA_035605555.1 Gaiellaceae bacterium | reverse complement strand
GTCCGCTCGTCGCCCTGGACGCCGACCGAGCGGATCGCCGGCAGGACGGCGAACGACTGCCAGAGCTCGCGATAGAGGCCGGCGCGCCGGACTTCCTCCTGCAGGATCGAATCCGCCTCGCGGAGGATCTCGAGCCGCTCGCGCGTGACCTCGCCGATGATCCTGATCCCGAGGCCGGGCCCGGGGAACGGCTGGCGCCAGACCATGCGCTCGGGCAGGCCCAGCTCTTCGCCCACCCGCCTGACCTCGTCCTTGAAGAGCATCCGCAGAGGCTCGACGAGCTCGAAGTCGACGTCCTCGGGAAGGCCCGCGACGTTGTGGTGGGACTTGATCGTCGCCGCGACGCCCTCGGTCCCTCCGGACTCGATCACGTCCGAGTAGAGCGTCCCCTGGACGAGGTATCGGATCCGGCCCAGCCGCTCCGATTCCTGCTCGAAGACGCGGATGAACTCCTCGCCGACGCGCTTCCGCTTCTCCTCGGGATCGTCAACCCCGGCGAGCCGCGCCAGGAAGCGTTCCTGCGCGTCGACGTGCACGAGCGGAACCTGGAAGTGGCCTTGAAAGGTCTCCACCACTTGTACTGCCTCGCCCTTTCGCAGCAGACCATGGTCGACGAACACGCAGGTGAGCTGGTCACCGACCGCCTTGTGGACGAGCAGCGCGGCGACGGCCGAGTCGACGCCGCCGGAGAGGGCACAGAGCACGCGCTCTGAACCGACCTGCCCCCGGACCCGCTCGACCTGCTCCTCGATCACTGCCGCCGCCGTCCAGGCCGGAGGCGCGCCGGCGACGCCGTAGAGGAAGTTCTTCAGCACCTCGTTCCCATGGGCCGTGTGCACGACCTCTGGGTGGAACTGGACGCCGTAGAGGCCTCGCTCGGGAGCCTCGAAGGCGGCGATCGGCGTCGACGGCGACGCCGCCGTGACACGCGCGCCCTTGGGCGGCGCGGTGACGGAGTCGCGGTGGCTCATCCAGACGTCCTGGTCCGCCGGCGTGTGCTCGAAGAGCGCGCCGCCGTCGGCGTGGAGGTCGGTGCGCCCGAACTCTGAGGCGCCGGTGCGTTCGACCGCGCCGCCGAGATCCCGCGCCATCAGCTGCATGCCGTAGCAGATGCCGAGCATCGGAACCTCGAGCTCCCAGAGGCCCGGATCGACCTCCGGAGCGTCCTCCGCGTAGACCGAGGCCGGCCCGCCGCTCAAGACGATCGCGCGCGGGTTCCGAGCGCGCAGCGCCTGAGCCGGCGTCGTGTGGGAGACGAGCTCCGAGTAGACCCGGCACTCACGAACGCGGCGGGCGATCAGCTGCGAGTACTGCCCGCCGAGGTCGACGACCAGCACGGGGCGATCCTCCGGCTGGGCCTCCGAGCGCTCGAAGGGCAGGACCTCCGCGGTCATCTATCCCATGCCCACGCGTTGAGCCTGCTGGAGGCCCTTGCCTTCGGTCTTCAGCGCCGGCGCCAGCATGATCTCGGCCTTCTGGAAGTCGTGGATCGACTCGTAGCCGCAGGTCGCCATGGCCGTCCGAAGCGCACCCATCAGGTTCAGCGTCCCGTCGTTCTCCCGCGCGGGACCGATCACGATCTCCTCGAGGGTCGCTACCTGCTGCGTCTCCACCCTCGCCCCACGCGGCAGAGTCGGATGGAACGTCGCCATTCCCCAGTGGAAGCCGCGGCCGGGCGCCTCCTTTGACCGTGCGAGGGGCGAGCCGATCATCACGGCGTCCGCGCCGCAGGCGATCGCCTTCGCGATGTCGCCTCCTGTTCGCATGCCGCCGTCGGCGATGACGTTGCAGTACGTCCCGGTCTCGAGCAGATGCTGGACTCGCGCTGCGCTCGCGTCCGAGATCGCGGTCGCCTGCGGGACGCCGACGCCGAGGACGCCGCGCGTGGTGCAGGCCGCTCCCGGGCCGACGCCGACGAGCACTCCGGTGGCCCCTGTCCGCATCAGGTGCAGCGCCGTCTGGTACGAAGCACAGCCGCCGACGATCACCGGGATGGGGATGGACGCGATGAACTCCTTGAGGTTCAGCGCCTGTCCGTTGGAGGAGACGTGCTCCGCGGACACGACCGTGCCCTGGATGACGAGAACGTCGAGCCCGGCGGCGAGCGCGATCTCGTAGTAGTCGCGCACGCGCTGGGGCGTCAAGGAGCCGGCGGCCAGCACCCGGCGCGACTTGATCTCCTCGATCCGTTGCGCGATCAGCTTCGGCTCGACCGGCCGCGCGTAGATCTCCTGCATCTCGGCCGTCGCCTTGTCCTTGGGCAGCTTCGAGATCTTCTCAAGCTGCGTCTCGGCGTTCTCGTAGCGCGTGAAGAGTCCCTCCAGGTTCAGCACCCCGAGGCCGCCCATCTCGCCCAGTGCGACGGCGGTGGCCGGCGAGATGACCCCGTCCATCGCCGATCCAAGGAGCGGCAGCTCGAGGAGATGCGGCCCGAGCTTCCACCCGATGTCGACGTCCTGCGGATCGCGCGTCCTGCGGCTCGGGACGATCGCGATGTCGTCGAACCCGTACGCCTGCCGCGCTTTCTTGCCCTTCCCGATCTCAACTTCCATGCACGGTCACTCCTTTAACGGCCCTCTGATGCAGAAAGGCCCAGGCTCCTCTCGGTTGCCTGGGCCGAAACGACCGTTTGCGCTTCGCTCTCTCAACTGGAGGTCGATCGTACCACCGCCTCCTGACGGCCTCTCACAGCTCAGAGGCGACCGGCTCGAGCTCGTCCACCTCCACTCCCTCGGCCAGCCGCGAGAGCTCGGGCGGCTCGAAGCGCCCGGCTCCCAGCTCCTGGACAGCAGCGGCTCCCGCCGCGACGGCACGCTTCAGGGCTTCCTCTGCAGAACGTTCCTCGTAGCGCGCCGCGATGAACCCGGCGAGGAGCACGTCGCCGGAGCCGACCGGTGAAACGGGGTCGATTCGAGGGATCGACGCGTAGTAGCGTCGGGTCTCTCGCTCCTCGCGGACGAGCGCGTAGCAGCCGGACGTCAGCGTGATGACGACGTTGCGGGCGCCGAGGTCGCTGATGTGCTCGAGCGCCTGGACGAAGTCCTGGCGGTCGTGGAACTCCTGGCCGACGAGCCCTTCGGCCTCCC
>DASTHD010000138.1:0-7455 GCA_035605555.1 Gaiellaceae bacterium | reverse complement strand
CGCCTGCGTGAGCGATTCGCAGAGACCGCCGCGGAGGAGCGGACCGGCCTCGCCCGGGAGCTCGCATCGCTGGGCGTCCCGCACCTCGTTCTCTCCACCGGCGGCGACTGGCTTCGGCACTTCGCAGCCTTCGTCAGCCGTGAAAGGAGGCGGCGATGAGCTTCGCCAGCCCGGTCATCCTCTGGGGGCTGCTGCTGATCCCGATCGCGCTCGTCGGCTACTGGCTCGTGCAGCGCCGGCGGATCAAGTACGCGGCCCGCTTCACCAACCTCGACCTTCTCGCCAACGTCGTTGACGCTTCCCCCGGGAGACGGCGGCATGTCCCCGCGCTGCTCGCGCTTTCCGCGCTCGCCGCACTCGTCGTCGCAATGGCGAGGCCGCAGGCCGTCGTCGCAGTGCCTCGCGACGACGCAACCGTGCTACTGACGATGGACAGCTCGGCTTCGATGACGGCGACGGACGTCGCCCCGACGCGACTCGATGCGGCCAAGTCGGCGGCCTCGACGTTCCTCGACAAGCTGCCGGAGCGCTTCCGGGTCGGCTTGGTGTCGTTCTCGAGCACCGTGCAGGTTCTCGAGGAGCCGACAGACGACCGAGATTCGGTGCGCACGTCGCTCGAGTCGCTCGAAGGAGACGTCGGCACCGCGCTCGGCGACGCGATCGTCACCTCGGTCGACCTGGCGCCGGATCCCGAGGAGCAGGAGAAGCTCTCGGGCGGCAAGCCGCTCTATGCGGTGCTGCTGCTCTCGGACGGCGCGAACTCGACCGGCAGCGAGCCGCTGGCAGTGCTCGACGAGGCGAAGGAAGCGGGCGTCCCCATCTACACGATCGCGCTCGGCACCGACGCGGGGACGGTCGAGATCACGAACGACTTCGGCGAGACGCAGACCTACGCCGTCCCTCCTGATCGGGAGACCCTGAAGCAGGTCGCCGAGCAGACGGGTGGGCGCTACTTCGAGGCGCCGACGGAGGACGACCTGGAGGCGGTCTACCAGGAGATCGGCTCGCAGGTCTCGTACGAGGACGAGGAGCGAGAGCTGACGGCGGCGTTCGCCGCGGGGGGCGCCGTCCTCCTGTTGATCGGCGCCAGCCTCTCCGCCCTGTGGTTCGGGCGGATCCCGTGACGTCACACAGCGAAAGGGGGTGAAAGCTTATGGAGGAAGCACGCAAGGTCGACCTGCGTCCGTTACTCGTCGTGGCGGCCGTCGTGGCCGTGATCGCGACGTTATGGGCGGCCGGCGCATTCGCGGCCGGCGGGTCCTCGTCGTCGAGCGACTCGCCGGGCAGCGCACCACCCGCGTTCGTCCAGGACGAGCAGGACGGGCAGGCTCGCTCGCGGGAGGACTGCCCCGAGGACCGCGGCGGATCCGGCGGAGGTCGCCAGGGTCCCTCGGACGGTGACGGAGCGCCCGAGGGCGACTCCGACGGCTCCGGCTCGCCGGACCTGTAAGCAGCGCACCACGTGACCCGGGGCGTTCCCCTCAGCCCCGGGTCACTGACTCGGGCCCCGCGTGTAGCTCCCGGAATACATCGGCCGCTCTGGCGTTCAAATTAGTAGGCACTAACCAGGAGGGGACATGCTCGACGGGGCCAAGAGCCGAGCGACTGCGGTGGAGCACGAGCTCCGCAGTACTCAGAGGGAAGCGCTTCGGCTGGCGCCGACCGGCCGTCCGAGCCTCCTCCTCGTCGCAAACGAGAACGCAAGCGGCCTCGCCGGCAAGAGGGAGACGGTCGATCGGGCAGCCTCCATGCTCCGCGGCTTCGGGGCCCGGGTCGAGACCCGGTGGACCGCGTCCGCGGGTGAGCTGGACGAGTTCGTCTCGGAGGAGGAGCGGCGCGTCGTCCTCATCGGAGGGGACGGGACGCTCCACGCAGTGGCGAACATCCACGGACACAAGCCCGAGATCGCGTTGCTCCCGCGAGGGCGGGCGAACAACATCGCCCATGCGCTTGGCGTGCCGCCCGACCTGAACTGGGCGGCCAAGCTGGCCGTGCAGGGGATTCCTCACCCGATCGACGGGATCTCGGTCAAAGCTCCCGAGCTCGAGATGACGGCGCTCGAGGGCGTCAGCGTCGGTTTCCATGCGCAGGCGCGCGCCCGCTATCGCGGCGTCAACTCGGCGGACACGACCGCCGGTGTCGCAGCGGCGCTCAGCGCCTTTGCCCATTTCGAGCCCGTCTCGATCGCTCTCGCGCTCGACGGCGAGTGCGAATTGCGTCGGCTCGGGCAGCTCTTCGTCGTCAACTTCCCGTTCTTCGGTCCCCGCCTTCCAGTCGCGCTCGACGCCGATCCCGGGGACGGTGTGCTCGAGGTGGTCGAGCTCGACGGCGGCAGGCGGGCGAGCCTCGCCGTGGAGCTTGCTTCGCTCAAGCGCGGAACGCACCTGCGGCGGGGCGGTGTCCGGATCCGAAGTGCCCGGCGGATCCGGATCGCAACCAGAGGTCGGTCGCCGGTCGTCGCCGACACGACCGTCCTGAGCTCCGGCCCCGTCGAGCTCACCGTCCATCCGCGTGCCATCCACGTCGTGGGACCCGCGAGATGACCACCATCGCGCTCAACGCTATGCGTCCTAGGATCACGGCCGCCCGAGGCAGCGCGTACGTAATCGCGTTCGCGGCGGCTGCGATCGGCGCCGGCGCCGGGCGGGCAGTGACGACGACGTACTTGCCGGTCCTGCTCGATCGGATCGACAGTGCGCCGGGGCTGATCGGGCTCGTGATGCTCGTGAACGCCGGCGCCGGCTTCGCCGTGCCGCTCGTCATCGGCTACTGGAGCGACCGGCGGCAGGCGCAGGGGCTCGGCGCGCGGCTGCCGTTCGTCGTGGGCGGGAGCCTGCTCGGGGCGGGCGGCCTGGTCGCCGTCGCGCTGGGCTCGTCGTCCTCCTACCTCGCGCTTGCCGTCTTCGCGGCCACGGTGTACGTCGGCCTGAACGCCGTCACGACCGCGCACCGCGCGCTCGTCGCCGAGCTCTTCTCGAGCGGAGAGCGCGCTCGCGCGACGAGCGCCCAGGAGCTCGCCCTCCTCGCGGGCGGCCTGCTCGGCCTCGCCGCCGGAGGTGTGCTCGCCGACGTTGCGCTCTGGGCTCCGTTCGCAGCCGCGGCGCTGCTTCTGCCGCTGACGGCGCTCCCGACGTTCCTCAAGGTCGATGAGCCGCAGACGCACGTCGATGAGCCGCGCGACCGGCACGCGTTCAGGTACTACCTCGCGGTTGCGGCCAGCCCCGGCGTCAGGGCGCTGCTCCTCGCGGAGTGGTTCTGGGTCGTCGGCTACGCGGCCCTGCCCGCCTTCTTCATCCTTTACGCCGAGAACGTGCTCGGTCTGTCGGTGGCGCGAGCGGCGCTCGTCCTGGCCGCATTCGGACTGGTCACCGCCGCTGCGATGTTCGCCGCCGGGCGAGTGCAGCGCCCCGAGCTCCTTCGGCCGCTCCTCCTCGCAGGGATCGCGCTCATGGGCGGAGGCTTGCTCGCCGTCCCCCTCACGACGAACCTGGTGGCGACCGCGCCCGCACTGATCGCGGCCGCTGCCGGTTTCGGGATCGTCTCGACCGTCGGCTTCCCCGTCCTGGCGTCGATGATCCCGGAGGGGGAGGCGGGCGCCTACACCGCGCTCTTCTTCTCGGTGCGCGCGATCGCGTCGGCCGTGGCGCTGCCGCTCGCCGGCGGCCTGATCGCGCTGACGGAGAGCTACCGGACCCTCTTCGTCCTCGGTGGAACCGTCACGTTGTTCGGCCTGGTCGCCCTCGCCGGGATCCGGGTGCCGCAGCATCGGCCGAGCCCGGCTTGGGCCCTGCGCTGGACGACCTCGCTGGCCGTGCTCTACTCGGTCGTCCTCGGCACCGGAGTGCTCGTCGCCGGCACCGGCCTCCAGGAGCTCGACAAGATGCTCTTCCGCTGGGTCAACGCGCTCGGCCCCGGGCCGGAGCTCCTCTTCGAGGTGCTCGAAAAGCCTGCCCGCAACTATGCCCTCCTTGCCACGCTGATCCTCACGGCCGCGCTCCTGACCCGGACAACCAAGCTCCGGCGCCTGTTCGCGCTCGAGCTGGTCTCGGTCGGCCTTGCGCTCGCGTTGCTGCAGGCGCTGTACGCGGTCTTTGATCGGGAACGCCCCTCCGAGGTCTTCGACGGCGCCGAGATTGCGCTCGCCTACGGCCACAACTGGGCCGCGATCGAGTCCTTCCCGAGCGGCCACATGGCCGTCGTCACCGCCCTAGCCGCCTCGGCCTGGTTCGCGATCCCGCAGCTCCGGGGGATCCTCGTCGCCTACATCGCGTTGAACGCGGTCACCCGCGTCGCGTTCGGCGCCCACTTCCCGGTCGATGTGGTTGCGGGTGCGGCGCTCGGCTACGGCAGCGCGCTCGCCGGCCGCTCGTTGTTCGTGCAGACGGCCGCGATCCGGCAGCCACCAGAGCAACCGCCGCCGGTAAGCGTCGTGCGCGACCGCGTCTGGGCGGTGATGCCGAGCCACGGCGACATCCCCGACCGTGCCCTCGTCGCCGAGCTGCTCCGTAATGTCGGCGGCCTGACGATCGTCGACGACGGCTCCGATCGCGACACGGCGCTCGAGCTCGACCGGATCGCGGACGAGTTCGGCATAGAGCTCGTCCGGCTTCCCGACCGGCGTGGGAAGGGAGCGGCCCTGCGGGAGGGAATCGCCGCGGCGCAGGCGCACGACTCGCCCCCCGAGGCCGTGCTCATGATCGACGCCGACGGCCAGCATCCGCCGGCCGCGATCCCGTCACTCCTCGAGGCCGCCTCGACGGCGGAGCTCGTGATCGGAGACCGATTCGGTGACCTCGGCGCGATGCCGCTGCAGCGCCGCTTCGCGAATCAGGCGAGCCGGCTGCTCCTCGAGCTGACGACGGGGCATCGCGTCCGCGATACCCAGTCCGGCATGCGGCTCCTACGGGGCCGTGCGCTTGCGCTGCCGATCTCGGGAGACGGCTATGAGGCCGAGAGCCGACACCTGAAGGCGCTCCTCGTCCGGGACGTCGAAGTTGCCTGGGTGCCTATCCCGGCGCTCTACGGAGACGAGCGAAGCGAATTCCGCTCGATCCGGGACTCCGCTCGCGTTGTCGCGGCCCTGGTCGGTCCCGCTGGAAGATACGGACGGTCAGGAGCCCGATCGCGACGCCGAGGAGGCTTCCGACGAGCACGTCCGACCAGAAGTGAACCCCTAGATACACCCGCGACAGGGCAACCATGCCTGCAAGGGCAAGGAGGGGGACCCTGAGCCGCGGATGAAGCATCCCGACGGCGGTCGCGGCCGCAAACGCGGTGGCGGCGTGACCGGAGGGGAACGAAGTGGAGTCGGGGAGCGAGATCATCGCCTGGATCGCCGGATCAGCGATGGGCGGCCGGGCGCGCTCGGTGACGTGCTTCAGCGCGACGGTTACGCCTTCGGCGACCGCCGCCGCCGCGGAGGCGGCGAGTGCGGTCGTCGGCAGCCGGCGCCGCAAGGCGTCGCAACAGCCGCCGGTGACGGCGAAGAGCGGCCACTTGACCCACCACGCCGACGCAATCACGAAGACCACCGTGAGCGGCGTCCAGTGAATTCCATGCAGCAACTCGAGCAGCGCGCTATCTACCTGGGCCAGCTGACGCAGAAGCTCGGACAAGGCCCAACACCCTAGCCGCGAAAGATGAAGACGCGATGAGAGCCGCCCGCAGGCGCGGGCCTCTATCTTTGCGCCCACGCGCATGCGAGGTAGTCGGTGGACCACGGTTGTGAAGGGTGCGTTTGCCGATCGGCTCGTGGTCTCGACGGCGTTCCTGGTCGTCTTGCTCTCCGCGACGCTGGTCGCGGCGATCCCGATCTACGCGAACGCCGTCGCGGAGAGCAGCTTGCGCGAGCGGCTGGAGCGGGCGCCGGCGACCGAGGCGAATCTCCAGGCCACTGTGAGTGTCTTCGGCGGCGGCGGCGATCGCCCACTGGACGCGCGAGTGGGGTCGATCGCCCGGGACACCTTCAGCGCGACCGGGGTCTCGATCTTCCGAAGCGGCGAATCGGAGCCGTTTACCGCGGCGGGGAGGACCGTCGTTTTCGGCTTCTTCGACGACATCTCTCGCCACGCCCGGCTCGTCGCGGGTCGCTGGCCCGGCTCAGGTGAGGCGCCGGTCGAGGTGGTCGTGCCCGACGCCGTCGCGCGGGCGCTGCAGCTCCGTGTGGGTCAGCTCATTCGAGCGCGAAGCCGAGTGGACGAGAACAGGATTGTGCGGGCCCGCCTCGTCGGGATCTACCGCGCCGAGCGTCCTGCCTCGGTTTACTGGTGGGGGAATCCGCTCATGACCGCGGGCGCGTACGGCCCGCTGGTGACGACGAGGCCGTCGTTCTTCGCGCTCGGACTCCAGGACGTGGAGCTGCGCTGGCGGCTCCAGCCGGACGTCCAGCAGCTGACGATCGACCATGCCGGCCCTTTGCGACGCGACCTGGCACTCCTGCCGGGGCGGCTGAACGAAGGCCGCCCGGAGGGGGAGCAGTTCGACCTCGAGACGAACCTGCCGGAGGTCCTGGCCGGCGCCGACCGGTCGCTGCGCCTCGCCCGGGCCGGCGTGCTCGTACCCTCGATCCAGCTGGCGCTTCTGGCCATCTATGGCCTCATCGTCACAGCCGGGCTCCTGATCGACCGACGCCGGCGCACGACCGAGAGCCTGCGGCTGCGCGGAGCGACGACTCCCCAGATCGCGGCGATGGCGCTGATGGAAGCGAGCCTGATCGCAGTTCCGGCCGTCGCCGTCGCCCCCTGGCTGGCCGCGGGCTCGCTCCGTGCGCTCAACTACGCGGGGCCGCTCGCCGACATCGGCTTGCGGCTCGAGCCGCATGTGAGCGCGAGTGCGTACGCGCTCGCCGCGGGAGCGGGCGTCGTCTGCGTCGCCGCGCTTGTGCTGCCGGCGCTCCTGTCGGGCCGGGCCGCAGTTGTCCGCGAGCGGAGGCGCCTGCCGCTTGCTCACTTCGCCCAGCGCACGCGGCTCGACCTCGTCCTCGTTGCCCTGGCGCTGCTCGCCTACTGGCAGCTGCGCCGCTACCACGGTCTGCTCGTCGACAATCGAGGAGGCCTCGAGATCGATCCCTTCCTCGTCACCGCGCCGGCCGTGCTCTTGCTCGCCGGGGCCGTGCTCTCGCTGCGGCTGGTGCCGCTCACGGCCGCGCTGGTCGAGCGCTTCGTGCCTTCCACGCACGGCCCCGTCAGCGCGCTCGGCTTCTGGCAGCTCGCTCGTCGGCCGCGAGCGTACGCCCGCTCGGTGCTCCTGCTCGTGCTCGCAGTCGCGATCGGCGTCTTCGCCGCCACCTACAGCCGGACCTGGCATCGCTCGCAGATCGACCAGGCGCAGTACGCGGCGGGCGCGGATCTCCTTGTGGAGCCGAACGAGGTGCCGGGCGCGCCTGCCGCGATCGGGCTCGCCTCTGCCTACCGAGCGCTCGGAGTCGAGGAAGCGCTTCCGGTCGCAACGTTCTTG
>DASTHD010000117.1:0-2836 GCA_035605555.1 Gaiellaceae bacterium | reverse complement strand
CCTGCGGGCGATTAGCTCTGCTGGTTAGAGCGCCGCTCTGATAAGGCGGAGGTCCCTGGTTCGAATCCAGGATCGCCCATCACCCAGGGTTGGCCGCGCAGGGCCGAAAGGCACAAGCGGACGGGGAAGGGGGTCTGGGGGAAACGGGAGTTTCCACCAGCTACCCGGCGGTACGGCCGTCCCTCCAGCTACCCGGCAGCAACCCTGGCTTGACAAAAAGCCCGCCCCTGCAGCCGAACTAATGAAGCCGGTTCGTGTTCCTGAGGTAATCCGCCACCGCCAGCAGAAACGCCTGATCCTGGGCGAGCTCGGCGACGGTGCCCTTCGTGTGGTCGTCGAGCTCCTCGTCGTGGCGGAGCTCGGTGAGAAACGGCTCGAGCTTGCCCTCCTGTGAGAGCACGGCCATGCGAAGGAAGAGGGCGCGGGCGTCCTCGTCCTGCGAGATGGCCTCGAGCCACTCGATGTCCTGCTGGTACAGACCAAGCATCAGGACCCCAACGAACGAGCTCGGCCGCTGGGTACGGGGGTCTACGCCGTGGCCGCTTTTTCCAGCACTTCCGCCAGCTCGGCGAGCTCGAACTCGTCCGCGAACTCGATCTCGAGCCGGCCGCTTCGGATGCGCACGGCGCGCCCGGTCAGCCGCTCCGCGGCGGCCTTGACCCGGTCGGCGAGCAGCGGGTCGACCGGGGAAGTCGCCTTCCGTGGCTTCCGCCTGGCGCCCGACCAGCGTGCCGCTCGCTCGGCCTCGCGGACGGACAGCCCTCGGCGGACGATCTCGCGGGCCAGGCGACGGCGTGCGTCGTGGTCGGGCACTGCGAGGACGGCCCGCGCGTGTCCCTCGGTCAGCTCGGCGCGCTCCAGCATCGCCAGGACGTCCTCCGGCAAGTCGAGCAGGCGCATCCGGTTCGACACTGCCGGCTTCGACCGTCCGACCCGCTCGGCGATCTCGCCCAGGCCGAGACTGAACTCGTCGACGAGGAGCGCGTAGGCGCGCGCTTCCTCGACCGGCGTCAGCTGCTCGCGCGCCACGTTCTCGACCAGTCCGAGAAGGAGTGCGTCGCGGTCACCGGTCTCCCGGACGAGCGCGGGGATCACCTCGAGCCCCGCCTCGCGGGCTGCGCGCCATCGCCGCTCACCTGCGATCAGCTCGTAGCCGCCGGCGGCACGCGAACGGACGACGACGGGTTGGACGAGGCCCTGGGAGCGCACCGACTCGGCGAGCGCGGCGGTCGTCTCGTGGTCGAACTTCCGCCTCGGCTGCTTCGGGTTGGGGTGGACGTGGTCGACGGGGAGCTGCGCGAGCTCCGTCGGCGGTGCGCCGCCGATCAGGACCTCGAGCCCGCGGCCGAGGCCGCGTCGGGCCGGGCTAGTTCCGCTCGACAAGCTCCATCGCCACCTTCCAGTACGCGTCGGCGCCGGCTGAACGGCGGTCATAGGCGATCACGGGAAGCCCGTGGCTGGGCGCCTCGGCGATGCGCACCGACCGCGGTACCTGGGTCCTGAAGAGCAGCGGGCCGAAGTGGCGCTCCAGCTCCGACGAGACGTCGGCGGCGAGGCGCGTCCGGCCGTCGACCATCGTCAGGAGCAGCCCGGCGAGCGTCAGGCGCGGGTTGAGCCGGGCACGAACCGCCTCGATCGAGCCGAGGATCTGCGCGACACCCTCGAGCGCGTAGTACTCGGCCTGCACCGGGACGAGCACGCGGTCGGCGGCGGCGAGCGCATTGACCGTCAGCGGGCCGAGCGAGGGCGGGCAGTCGAGAAACACGTAGCGGTACTTGCCGGCGGCCGGCCGGAGCGCGTCGGCCAGGTAGTGCTCGGCGTTCTCGCGCAGCGCCAGCGAGGCGGCCGCGCCGGCCAGGTCCGGGCGCGCGGGGATGAGCTCGAGGTTGTCGAAGCGCGTACCCGAGGCGAGGTCGCTCGCCGGTGCGCCGTCGAGCAGGTCGAAGCTGGAGGTGCCGTTCGCACGCTCGCCGAGCCCAGAGGTCGCGTTCGCCTGCGGGTCGAGGTCGACGAGCAGCGTCGGCTCACCGGCCTCCGCGAGGCAGGCGGCGAGGTTGACGGCGGTCGTCGTCTTGCCGACGCCGCCCTTCTGGTTCGCGAGCGCGTAGATGGCCACAACTAGGGGCCAACGCTACTCAGGCCAACGGACGTTTCCTGGCCATCCCGGGCCGCCGCGGAAAGCGCTCAGGCGTGGGCTCGAGCTTCGGGATCACGAGCAGTCCGTCCCGGTCCTCGGGAGCACCGCCGCCGACCTGCTCGGCGACCCGCGCGACGCGGTCCACCTCCGCGGTCGGCCCGACCCAGAGCACGACTGCGCCGCCGGGCCTGACGAGCGGCAAGCACCATTCCGCCGCCACCGGCGGCGGAGCCAGCGCCTTCGCGACGGCGACGCCGTAGAGATCGGTGGGCTGCTCTTCCGCCCGGCCCCAGATCACATCGAGGTTCTCGAGCCCCTCCTTCCAGCGCCGCAGGAACTCCGCCTTTCGCCGCTCGGCTTCGAGGAGCGTGACCTGACGGTCCGGAAGGGATGCCGCCAGCGGGATTCCCGGCGCGCCGCCCCCGGAGCCGACGTCCACGATCGGTCCTTCGTAGTCGCGGACGACCTCGACCCCGCGGAGGCTGTCCTCGAGCAGGACTCGACGCGCCTCGTCCTCATCGTTGATCGCCGACAGCCCTGGTCTACCCAGAACCTCGTTGAGCCAGAGGTCAAGAAGCAGGGAGGACAACGACGAAGCGGTTCGGCTCCGTGCCTTCGCTCGTCGTCTCGACGCCGTCGCGCTCCTGGAGGCTCAGGTGCACGATCTTCCGCTCCACGGCCGTCATCGGCTCGAGCTCG
>DASTHD010000115.1:0-2723 GCA_035605555.1 Gaiellaceae bacterium | reverse complement strand
CTTCTCCGGTCGCTCAGCGGCGAGCTCGAGGTGGCCGCGGAAGCCGCGGTGGAGGCGCCGTGACCGCCGGCGCACCGGCGACGGCGCCCGCTTCGCGCGCGTCGCGTGGCCTCCTGGCGAGCGCGGCCTCCGCTGTCGAGGCGTTCTTCCTCGAGCCTGTCGATCCTTCGCCTGCCTCCGATGCCGTCGAGCCGCTCGAGCGGCGGCCGGTCGTGTGCGTCTTCGGCCTGGCGCGGGGGTGCGGGGCGACGGTCGTCGCTCGGGCGCTTGCGGCTGAGCTCGCTGTGCGGGATCCGGGTGGGGCCGCGGCCGTCTGCTCCGAGGTCCGGCCCGGTGGGATCCCGCTCGCGACGCACGCCGCTGCCCGGCTTGCCCGTCTCTTCGAGGACGTCCCCGGTGCGGCGCCACGAGCGGTCGGGCGGCTCTGCCTCGTTGGAGGGGCCGACCCGATCGGGCTCACGGACACCGCCCGTCATCACGCTCCGCTCGTGATCGACGCCGGGTCCGAGGTGCTCGGCGGCGCGCCGGCCTCGGTGGCCGACAGGACGGTGATCGTCACGGCCCAGCACGTCGAGCCCGCGCTCGCCCGGGTGGGGGCGGAGTGCATTGCCCGGGCGGCGCCGGCCCCGGTCGTCGTGCTCAACCGCGCCCCGCACGACCAGCCCGGCGCCTTCGCACTGCCGAACTCGACGATGGGAGCTCGCCTGGCGCTCGGAGGGCGCGAGGCACGCGGCGAGCTCGGCCGCGCGATCGCCGAGCTCGCCGACCTACTGGAGGAGCAGCCGTGACGCGAGGAGGCTTAGGTGTCGCGGTCGTACGTTGCGATCGCGCGCAGGGAGAGGCTCGTCAGAACCGCTCCGAGCGCCACGATCACGCCGAGGCAGGCCGCCAGCTTGTCCCAGTCCCAGCCCTCGATCACGAGCGAGCGCAGGCCCTCGATCACGTAGCTCACGGGGTTCAGCCTCGCGAGCGTCTCCATCACGGGCGAGAGCAGGTCGAACGGCACGAAGTTCGGCGTGAGGAACAGCAGCGGGAAGAAGAGGAGAAAGCTCGTGTTCGTCGCCTGGACGTTGCGGGTGCGAAGGGCGACCAGGATCCCGAAGCCCGCGTAGCCCACCCCGAACAGCGCGGCGAGCACTACCAGTACGACGGCGCCGAGAACGCCGGCCTCCACGTGAGCCCCGAGCGCGAGGCCCGCGAGCAGCACCACCGTCGCGCCCAGCAGGCCGCGGACGAGGTCGGCGGCCAGCCGGCCGAAGATGATCGACGAGCGCCGGATCGGAGCAGCGAGGAGCTTGTCGAAGTAGCCGCCCTCGATCTCGGTGACGAGCGCCAGGCCCGAGCTCGCCGTCGCCACGGCAAACATCAGCGACACCGGCAGCTGGAACGCCACGTACCCCTGGCCGTGCAGGAACGGGGTCGTGCTCGGGAAGGTCTTCGAGACCTGACCGATGTTCACCACCAGGAAGAACAGTGGGATGAACAACGCGGGGATCGTCGCCTCCGGGTAGCGAGCGATCTCGCGCACCGAGCGCCGGCCGAGGAGGAGCACCTCCGTCATGCAGCCTTCTCCGCATCGACCTCGGCCTCTGCCTCCGCCTCGGCGTCGGCGCCCTCGAGCCGGCGGCCTGTCGCCTTGAGGAACACGTCGTCGAGCGACGGCCGCGACACCGATATGGCGCCCACCGTGATCCCGTCCCGGTCGAGCCGCCGCACGATCTCGGCGATGGAGCTCGCCCCGTCCTCGACGTAGAGCGCCAGCGCGTCCGACTCGGAGACCACGCGCTCGAGGCCCGGCAGACCGCCCATCGCGGCCTCGGTCGCCTCGCAGTCGGCGCCATCGAGGGCGAGGGTGACGACGTCGTGGCCCATCTCGGCCTTGAGCCGCTCCGGGGTGCCCTCGGCGACGATGCGCCCGGCGTCGATGATCGCCACACGGTTGCAGAGCTGGTCGGCCTCCTCGAGGTACTGGGTCGTGAGGAAGACCGTGGTCCCGGCGGCGTTGATGCGCCGGACCTCGGCCCAGACGGTCAGCCGCGAAGCCGGGTCGAGGCCGGTGGTCGGCTCGTCGAGGAAGAGCACGTCGGGCGAGTGGACTAGCGCGGTCGCGAGGTCGAGGCGCCGCTTCATGCCGCCCGAGTAGGTCTTGGTGCGCCTGTCGGCGGCGTCGCTGAGCCCGACCAGCTCAAGCAACTCCGCGGCGCGTGAGCGTGCGTCCGCTCCGGTGATCCCGTAGAGGCCGCACTGGAGCTCGAGCAGCTCGCGGCCGGTCTGCACCGGATCGAGCCCGATCTCCTGGAGCGCCACGCCGATGCGCCGCCGCACCTCGGCGGCGTCGTCCACGACGTCGACCCCCGCGACGCTCGCGCTCCCCGACGTCGGCGGGAGCAGCGTGCAGAGCATCCGCACGGTGGTCGTCTTCCCGGCCCCGTTCGGCCCGAGGAAACCGAACACCTCTCCCCGGGCCACCGTGAGATCGATGTCGCGGACGGCCTCGACGCCGCCCTTGAAGTTACGCCGCAGACCGCGTGCCTCGACTGCCTCCCTGTCGCTCATCGACCGGCAAGGTACAGATCACGGCCGCGTGCCCCAGTCGGCGTTCCTCGGGAATGCGTGCGGCATGTGCGTGACCCGCTTCATCCTCTTGCCCTTCGGCGTCATCGTGCAGATGTCTCCGCGGAAGTCCCTCTTGCCGACCGGCACGATGCACGTGAAGGCGATGC
>DASTHD010000111.1:0-9448 GCA_035605555.1 Gaiellaceae bacterium | reverse complement strand
GCTGACGTGCTTCGAGACACCCGAGATCCCGACGCCGTTGTCGCCGACCGCGCCGACCGTCCCGGCGACGTGGGTCCCGTGGCCGTTGTCGTCGGACGGGTCGTTGTCGTCGTTCGCGAAGTCCCAGCCGCGCCAGTCGTCGACGTAGCCGTTCCCGTCGTCGTCGACCCCATTCGTCCGGCAGCCCGCGCAATTCTCGCCCTGGTTGACCCACATCGCGCCGCCCAGGTCGGGGTGGGAGAAGTCCACGCCGCTGTCGATCACCGCGACGACGACGTCGGAGTTGCCGGTCGTGACGCCCCACGCCTCGGGGGCGTGGATCTTCGGGAGACCCCACTCGGCGCCGAAGCCCGGATCCTCGAACGCGCGGAGCACGACGTTCGGCTCGGCGTACTCGACGCGCGGGTCGCGCTCCAGCGCCTTCCGAGCGGCACTCGCTCGCGAAGCCGGCACAGATGCCAGCACGCCGTCGATCCGGCTCCAGCGCTTCCGCACCTTCGCCGACCAGGGCGCGAGCACCTGTGCCTGCTCCGCGCTGGAAACGCCCTCGCGAAACCCGACGATCAGCTCCGTGGATCCGCCGGGTGCCCCGCCCGCAGCGGGAGCAGCGGCTGCGATCAGTCCGCCGAGCACTGCGCACGCGGCGAATCGCAGCCGCAGTCCCTTCATCGACCTACCGCTTCTTCAGGGCGACGAGCGTCTCGAAGCGCCTGATCGTCGTTCGCTTGTCGGGCTGAGTGGCAGCCCGAAGCGCGGTGAACGAGGGGAGATACTGAACGCCGCGATAGCCTGAGGCGGTCTTCTTCGTGGCCACGCCTCGAACCTCCTGAACTACCGGCGTAGCCGCGTCCGCCTGATTTTTCCGCTGACGGTCGAATCATCGGCGCCGTTGAGCGCTTTGAACATCCCCCGCGACAGTGACTTCGCTCACCCAAAACGGACGAGCAGGCCCGGGTGGGGCCTGCTCGTCACCTCGGTGGACGCGAGGAGAAACCTTTAGCCGTTTCCGACACCGACTAGGCCGGCGACGCGCGTGAGCGCCGTGATGATGTTGCCGGACAGCAGGGCGAGTGCCCCGAAAACCAGGGCGGTGATCACCGCCAGCACGACGCCGTACTCGGCCATGGTCTGACCCTGCTCGTTCCGCAGTCGCTGCATAGTTGTCACCCCCTCTCCCTTGGAGGGAGGCCGCTTCGGTGGCTTGTGCGCTTTGCGTGCTGGCACGCGCGAGTCCTCCTGGTCGAAACCGTTGGTGGCGTGCCGCAAACGCCGTCGTGCCCCAGGAATCGGCTTTTCAACCGGTGAAAGCCATCCCTGGAGACAGTGACCCGTCTCAGCCCGTGCGGGCTAGCCTCCGGGGAGGGATGACGCGGCCTTCCGGCCCGACCCGTCCATGAAAACACGAAGGCCCGCGATTGCGGGCCTTCGTGGTGGGAGAGAGGTGGAGCGTGTGGAGAAGCTTGTTACTCCCCGTCGTCCTTGCGGTTTGTGACGACGGTCTTGACGATCTCGCAGTTGACGTAGGTGTCCGACTCCTTCGCGTTGAGCCAGACGGTGTCAACGCCGTCGCCGCAGTCGATCTGGTCGAGCATCTTGTCGCGGGCGAGCGCGTGCATCACGTCGTTGCCGGCGCCGCCGCTCTCCACGTCGGCGCCGCGGCCGACCCAGATGTTGTCGTCGCCGTTGTCCCCGTTCACGACGTCGTTCCCCCAGCGGCCGCGGAGGACGTCGTTGCCCTCGCCGCCGTTGACGGTGTCGTTGCCGGGGCCGCCGCGCATGCGGTCGTTCCCGCCTTCGCCGTTCAGGGTGTCCTTGCCCCAACCGCCGAAGACCTTGTCGTTTCCATCGCCGGCGTTGACGATGTCGTCACCGCCGCGTGCGTGAATCCGATCTGGTCCCGCCGTCCCCGTCAGCGTCTCGCCGTTGTGCGTGCCCTTGATGACGACGACGCGGTGGGCGACGGCGGCACTCACGAGCGCCAGCGCAGACAGCGCGACGAGCGTGAGGATGCCGAGTCGAATCGTCCTGGTCACAGCTGAGAACCTCCTTGCGACAGTAGGACCGACTATCCCCGCCGCTGATGAGGTGGCCGTGCGCGATCCGAAAAGATTTCGGTCGGTTTTGTTAGGCCGTTGTAAGCGCCGGGCGTCGCTGGCCGTAGAGCTCGTACACCGCGGCCGTCGTCATCACGAGCCCCGTCGCGCCTGCCACGGCAAACGCGAGCTCGGTCCCGCCGACGTCGGAGAGCCAGCCGGCGAGCAGGCCGCCGAGCGGCGCCAGCCCGGCGAAGGCGAACAGCCACAGGCTGAGCACGCGACCCCGCAGGTGGTCCGGAACGGCCAGCTGGAGCATCGACTGGCTGTTGGACGTCCAGAGCGTGAAGCACACGCCGACGACGTAGAGCAGGACGGCGCACGCCACCACGGTGTGGAGCGGCGCCAGCAACAGGAGCGAGATGCTGAAGCCGCCGACGCCGGCGACGAGCGCCTTCCAGCTGGCGCGCCCGAGTGAGGCCGTGAGCAGTGCGCCGGTCAGCGCCCCGGCACCGAAGGCGGCGGAGAGGATTCCGAAGGTGCGAGGGCCGGCGTCCAGCGTCTCCGACGACAGCACCGGAACGAGCACGTGGAAGTTGAAGCCGACGGTGCTCACGACGGTCGTCATCAGGAGCACGAGGCGCACGCGGGGCGAGCGGCGTGCATAGCTCAGCCCCTCGCGGATGCTCGAGAGCCAGGACGGATGCTCCTCGGGACGATCGACCGGCACGAGCTCGTCGGTGCGCATCAGCGCGAGGCTCGTGAGCACGGCGAGGAAGCTGACCGTGTTGAGCGCGAAGCAGACGGCGACGCCGAAGGCTGCGACGATCACGCCGGCGGCGGCGGGGCCGACCACGCGGGAGGCGTTGAACAGGCTCGCGTTGAGCGCCACGGCGTTCGGCAGCTCGTCGCGGCCAACCATCTGGAAGGTGAGCGCATGCCGGGCAGGAGCGTCGAAGACGAGCGCCGTCCCCGAGGCGGCGGCGAGGAGGTAGGCGAGCCAGACGACGTCGGCGCCGCTGACGGCGAGCACGGTGAGCGCCGCCGCGACGATCATCGACGAGGCCTGCGTGACCATCACCTGGCGCCTGTTGTCGAACCGGTCCGCCACGACGCCGGAGATCAGCCCGAAGACCGTGAACGGCGCGAAGCGGCAGAAGGCCAGGAACCCGACCGCGACGGCGGAGTGCGTCAGCTCGATCACGTACCAGGCGAGCGCGATGTTCTGCATCCAGGTGCCGACGAGCGAGATCACCTGGCCGGTGAAGAACAGGCGGTAGTTGCGGTGCTTGCGGACGCTGGCGAACGTGCGGCGCGGGAAGGCGAGGATCGCCGCCGTCACTCGACGCCCTCAACGAGGTGCATCAGCGGCTCCACGGCGGCATCGAGCGCAGCGAGCTCCTCGGGCTCGAGCTGCTCGAGTCGGGCCGCGAGCCACGCCGTCCGGCGGGACTTCACGGAACGGAGCACGCGCTCGGCCTCCGCGGTCAGCGACAGGCCCTGCCGCCGCTTGTCGTTCGGGTCCTGCGTCTTCTGGACGAGCCCGGCGCGCTCCAGGCGCTCGACGTAGCCCGACATCGACGCGGGCGACATCCTCTCGAGCGACGCGAGGCCGCGGACGCCGATCCCGCGGTGGCGCTGGATCTGGATCAACAGCGAGACCTGGCCGCCGGTGACGCCGAGTGCGTGCGACTCTCGCCGCAGCTCCCGCGCGAGCTTCAGCAACGCGGGGCGCAGGCGGTTCGCGAGGTCGAGCGGCGTGAGTGTGGCTACCGGCATTCGTTAGCCAGGCTAACAAAAACCGTTAGCGTGGCTAACGAATTCGCTTCCAGCGCTTTCTAGCCGGTGTCAGATCGACGTTGCCTGCTCGATCCATGGCCCGGACCTGGAACGTGTGCCGCCCGCGCTTGACGATCCGGTAACGCTTCGGTGACTTGCAGCGTTGCCAGCTCGTCTTGTCGAGCTTGCACTGGAAGGTCGACTTGCGCTCGGTGGAGCGGAACCGGAAGAGCGCCCCGCGCAGCCTGCTTCGGGACTTCGGCGCGGCGGTTAGCCGGGTATTCGGCGCCTTGCGGTCGATCACCTTGGGCCTCGCGGTGATGGTCAGGGTCACCGTCGCGGCGGGGCCTGTCGCCCCTCGGGCGGTCGCGGCGTACTTGAAGGTGTCTTTCCCCTTGCGGGCCGCGGGCGGTGTGTAGGTGACGCGGTCCGCCGACTGGTCGATCGCGGACAGGGTGCCCCAGGTCGGCGGCGCCTGGATCTCGAGCGTGATCACGTCGCCGTTCGGATCTGTGCACGTCAGCGGGATGCGTAGGGCAGTTCGCTTCTTCACCGTGATCGTCTTGTTCTGGCACGCCGGAGCGGCGTCGAGCACGAAGCTCGCGATCGAGCCGCCGGTCGCGGGTGGGACGCGCAGTGCCGAGAAGCCGAGCAGGCCGCTCGGCGCGACGGCGACGCCGCCGGGTCCGTGGAGCAGGCCGGGGACGTAGTCGCAGGGAGCGCCCGGCCCGGCGTCGGTGAAGCACCCGTGCGCGCTGCGCTGGCTCAGCTTGCCGGTGGTGCGGTCGAAGACGAGGAAGGAGACACCGACGTTCTGTGCGTTCAGGACGACGTGGTTTCCGTCCGGTGTGACCGCGGCGTCAGCGCCGGCCGCGCCCTTGACCTCGTGGCAGCCGGCGGGCGGCGCAGCGCCGCCGGTCTCGTCGAGGCAGTCGGTCTTCGTCAGGAGCCCGGTCGCGGCGTCACGGCGGAGGACGGTATGCCCGGCAGCGCCGCTGACGAATGCGTACGTGCCCGGCGTGTCGAGGCTGACGGCAGTTGCCTGGCCGAGCGAGGCGCCGCCGGCGGTGCACTCGATGCCGCCCGTGCTGCCGCTCGTTCCGTCAGTGGTGACGCAGGCTGCCGTGCCGGGCGGCTGCGTGATCGTTCCGTTGGCCGGGTCGCGATTGAAGATCGCAACCCCGCCGGGTGTCGTGCTCGCGACGTACAGGTGCCGGCCGTCGGACGAGACCGCCGTCTCGAGCCCGTTCCCTGTCGTCCCGTGGCCGACCGTGCACCCGGAGCCGGCCGGGGACTCCTCGACGACACACCCCGCCGCGCCGGCCTTCTTCGTGAGCTGGCCTGTTGCGGTGTTCCGGTCGAAGACGCCGATGTAGTCGTTGCCCCTGAGGTAGAGGCTCGTGCCGTCCGGGCTGAGGGCGGCGCTCGAAAACTGCCCGAACGGGACAGCGGTACAGCCGGGGGACGAGCCGAAGCACTGCGTCTCGAGCAGCGTGCCGGTCGACGTGTCGCGGTTGAAGACGACGAGCGCGCCGTTGCCGGTCAGGTAGAGATTTCGGCCGTCGGCGCTGAAGTCGATGTCGGAGCCGCCGTACTCGTTCGCCGTGTTCGTGCAGCCGGCGACGAGGTGGGCGTAGCAGCCGGCGGCGCCGGTGCGCTGCGTAAGTGCGCCGTCGGCGCCGATGTCGTAGAGGCGGATGCCGGACCAGCCGCTCGAGTCGAGCTTCCAGACTGCGGCGTAGAGGTGCCTGCCGTCCGGGCTGACCTCCACGTCGCCGCCCTGGAACGTCGGGCTGGACGCCACACACGGCGGGGCTGCAGTGGTCGATAGGCACGTCTTCAGGAACGGGTCGCCCTCCGCGCCGAAGGCGGCTCCGCCCACGAAGAGCAGCGATGCGGCAGCGAGCGCTGCAGCGAATCGGGACCCCATCGCCCGAGAACTTTAGGGAAAGCCTTAGACGGCGCTCGGCGACTTCTCCGGCGCCTGCTCGGGCGTCGCGGTCAGCAGGAGCGCCGCGGCGACTCCGAGCAGGCCGCAGAGGAGCCAGAGCGCGTTCTGGTTCCACGCGAACACCGCCGAGCCGAGCACCGGTGCCGCCACGAACGCCAGGCCCCAGGTCAGGCCCCAGGCTCCGGCGTACCGGCCTCGCAGGTGCTCCGGCGCGATGTCGGCGACGTAGGCCGAGGCGACCGGCGCGTAGACGATCTCCCCGAGCGTCCAGATCATCACGGTCAGGGCGAGCTCCGGGAGGTCGTTCGCGAGCGCGTTCAGCGCGAACCCGAGCCCGACGAGGAGCGATCCCAGGGCCAGGACGGGCCGCGCAGCGAAGCGGCGGGTGATCGCCACGAGCGGCAGCTCGAGGAACACGATCGCGATTCCGTTCAGCGAGATCAGCAGCCCGTAGTCCGAGTTGCTGAGCCCGCTCTCCGTGACATGCAGCGGGAACGTCGTCTGCCCCTGGAAGTAAACGAAGGCGCCGAGGACCGAGGCGACGAGGAAGAGCGCGAAGGCGCGGTCGCGGAGCATGGTGCGGACGGCCTCGCCGCGGCGCTCCTCGCCGCGTCGAGAGCGAACGCCCTCCGGGAGCGCGACGAGTGCGATCACGCCGAACACGACCGACGTGATCGCGTCACCGAGGAAGATGAGGAAGAACGAGCGCTCGGCGAGCAGGCCGGCAGTGGCTGGGCCGACGGCGAAGCCGAGGTTGATCGCGAGCCGGTTCAGCGCGAAGGCCGGGAGGCGGTCGCCCGGCGGCGTCAGGTCGGTGAGAAGCGCCGAGGACGCCGGCCGGTACATCTCGCCGGTCAGGCCGGCGAGCAGCGTCAGGGCCATGATCAGCGGCAGCCACTCGGCCTGGGAGAGCGCCAGCAGCGTGGCGGCCGAGCTGAACATCGAGAGCGCGATCGCGTTCCGCCGTCCGAACCGGTCCGCGACCCAGCCGCCGGCGCCGGCCGCGACGACGTTGCCCACCCCGTAGAAGCCGACGACGAGCCCTGCCTCGGCGATCGAGTAGCCGCGGCTGCGCAGATAGAGGACGAGGAACACGGCGACGAAGCTGCCGAAGCGGTTCACGAACGAGCCGGCGCAGAGGATCCAGACGGGACGTGGGAGCGAGCGAATTCCCTCGCGCAAGGTCTGCGGCGGGGCCTCCATCGACGTCTACTGAATCAGTCGCCGCCCGGCTCGCGGCGTTAGCGGAACTCCGCTCGGGGCAATGAAGTGTGGCGATGGCGAGGTTCTGGTCACGCCGACCCGCGGCGACGGCGCGCACCACCGACGAATATGTCGAAACCGTCCCGCCTCCGAGACCGCGGCCCTTCTGGCCGTGGCTGCTGCTCGTGCTCCTGCTCGTCCTCGGCGGGCTGGCGCTCGCGTGGTACCTCGCGAACCGCGGCGAGACGGTCGACGCGCACAAGGTTCCGGACGTCGTCGGACTGGCCCGGCCGGCCGCCGAGGAGCGCCTGCATGACGCGGAGTTCGAGGTCGAGGCCAAGCAGGTCGAGAGCCGGCAGGCGCGCAACTCCGTGACCGCGCAGCGCCCCGACGCGGGAACGCTATATGGCGAGAACGGCATCGTCGTCATCACCGTCGCGGGCGGCGAGCGCCAGACCCAGGTACCCGCCGTGACCGGCCTTCGGACCCAGCAGGCGCTCGCCCGGCTTCGCACGGCCGGCTTGAGACCACGCGCGCAGCCGGTGCCTTCGCGCCGGCCGCGAGGTCTCGTGATCCGTCAGGTCCCGGAGCCCGGCACGGAGCTGCCGAGAGGCTCGGCGGCCGTCGTGATCGTCTCCGCGGGGATGCAGCAGACGCGGATCCCGGACGTAGTCGGGCTGTCCGTCACCGAGGCGACCAGGCAGCTGACGCGCGCCGGACTGCGGTCGCAGGTCGTCCGTGTCCAGGCGAGCGAGCCGGAGGGCACGGTCGTTACGCAGGCACCGTCGGGCGGAACGAGGGCGGTACGTGGCCGGATCGTGCGCATCAACGTCTCGGAGGGGCAGACCAGCACCTCGACGACCGTCGTCACCACGACCACCACGACCTCTGCCGCCCGCGCGACGGTTCCTGACACCGTCGGCGACGACGAGGCGACGGCGACGTCCACGCTCCAGGGCGCCGGCTTCCGCGTCCGCGTGGTCGAGGAGACCGTCGCCGACGCGGCCCAGGACGGCCTCGTGATCCGCCAGAGCCCACAGGGCGGCACTGCGACCCGCTCGGGCTCGACGGTCGTGATCACGGTCGGGCATCTCCGCTAGCTAACGTCGAAGCGTGAAGCTCTTGGCCGTTCTCGGCGGCCTCGCCGCGGTGCTTGCGGTCACCCTGGGGTTGCTGCTCACCCGCGGCGGCACCGCCGCCGACTTTCGGGGGAGCCGGCCGCCGGACGGGATCGCCCTGCCCGCATTTCAGTTGCGCGACCAGGATGGCCGGCAGGTCAGCTCCGAGAGTCTGCGCGGCAAGGCCGTGGCCGTCACGTTCCTCGACGCAGAGTGCACGGAGGCTTGCCCGATCATCGCCGCGCAGATCGGCCAGGCGATGAGGACGCTCGGCGATCGCAAGGTCGAGGCGGTCGCCATCACCGTCGACCCCGTCCGCGACACGCCGGCGCGGATCGACACGTTCCTCCGGCGGTTCCGCGCGCAGCGGGAGCTGCGCTACCTCGACGGGTCCGTGGCCCAGCTCCGACCGGTTTGGAGGGCCTTCGCGGTGCTTCCGGCCGTCGACAGTGGGAGCTCGAACATCCACTCGGCGCCGGTGCGGATCTACGACAAGCAGGGCCGTTGGCGCTCGACTCTGAACTCGGGCGCCGACCTCACCACCGCCAACCTGGCCCACGACCTCGGCGAGGCCTCCGCGGCGTCGTAGAGAGAGGTTTGCGCCGGGAGGTGCGGGGTAGGAACCAGGTGGACGAACGGGGAGGGTCTTTCTGGGAAAGCTCGCGCAGGGAGTGCGGTCCCGCGTGACTCGACTTCTCCACTCATACTCGTCCGCCTGGGGGCCGCCACGTGCGGCCCTCACGCTTGAGAGGGTCAGCCTTGCGCGCCGGTTTCGTCGTGTCGCGAGCCGATCGGCTTCGACTCCGGCGAGCCGCGCTGGCGGAGGTAGATCGTGAACATGGCCATCGACCCGACAGCCAGGAACTCGGACTGCCAGTTCTGCAAGGTCCGGTCCCAGAAGTCCGCGCGGCTGAGGTAGCCCACGAACGACACCTCAGGCTGGTCGTGGAAATGCTGGTCGTCGTTGTACTCGCGCCAGCCGGTGACCTGGCCGAACCACGAAGCTCCCGATCACGACGACGCCGACGTAGAGCCCGAACATGACCTTCATTTCGGCGAGAACCTAGTCGCGTGGTCGGATCGACTTGGCCGCGGCGCTCAGTGCCGCGATGCCGTCCGAGAACGAGCTCTCCCGCGGCTTATGCGCGACAGGTTGGGGCTCGGGCTCAGCAGCCCCGTTCTCGCTTCGTCGCGACAGGAGCGACTGGCCCAGCCTGGCGAGGGCCCGCTCGCGCTCCGTCAGATCCTCTGCGTGCCGGTCGAGGCGCTCGGCGGTCTGCTCCTGGCGCTCGGCCTCCCGCTTCTGCTTCTTCTCGCGCCGGTCGAGCTCGTCGGTGCGTGAAGCGAGCGTGGCCTCGAGCTCG
>DASTHD010000106.1:0-4830 GCA_035605555.1 Gaiellaceae bacterium | reverse complement strand
GCGGAGGCCGGAGCATCCTTCGAGGTGCTCGGGTCGAAGCTCGCGATCCCCTCGCTGCGCCCGGGACTGATCGACCGGACCGCGCTCGTCAACCGCCTGAGCGAGGCGTCGGAGGCCCGGGTGATCAGCATCGCGGCACCGGCGGGCTACGGGAAGACGACCCTGCTCGCGCAGTGGGCCGACCGGGATCCGCGGCCGTTCGCCTGGGTGTCGCTGGAGCAGCGGGACGACGACCCGGTTGCGCTCCTCACGTACATCGCGTCCGCGCTCGACGGGATCCGCGCGGTCGACCGCGCCGTCTTCCGCGGCGCCGCCGCAGCGAGCGACTCGCTCTGGTCGACGGCGCTGCCGCGCCTCGGCGGCGCCCTGGCCGCGATGCCGGAGCCGATCGTGCTCGTGCTCGACGACGTCCACGAGCTTCATAGCCGTGACTGCGTGGACGCGCTCGAGCCGCTCGCCAAGCACCTGACTGCAGGCTCGCAGCTCGTCCTCGCCGGCCGAGCCGACGACGGTCTACCGCTTGCCAGGATTCGCGCCGATCGCCGCCTGCTCGAGGTCGGCACCCCTGAGCTCGCGCTCACCGACGCCGAGGCGTACGCGGTGCTCCACTCGGCGGGTGCAAAGATGACGAAGGCGGAGGCAACCCGGTTGAACGAACGGACCGAGGGCTGGATCGCCGGCCTCCATCTCGCCGCGCTCTTCATGCAGGAGTCGGGCGACACCGACGTCGACTCGTTCGCCGGCGACGACAAGTTCGTCGCGGACTACCTTCGCTCGGAGCACTTGTCGCGCCTCCGCCGGCCCCAGCTCGAGTTCCTGACGAGAACGTCCGTCCTCGACCGGTTGTCCGCGTCGCTGTGCGACGAGGTGCTCGAGCGCACGGACTCGACCAAGCGGCTCCAGTCGCTGGCGGACGGGAATTTCTTCGTCATCCCGCTCGATCACCAGCGGCAGTGGTTCCGCTAC
Organism: Gaiellaceae bacterium; assembly: GCA_035605555.1. Taxonomy (GTDB): domain Bacteria; phylum Actinomycetota; class Thermoleophilia; order Gaiellales; family Gaiellaceae; genus JACDAN01. The sequence continues at coordinate 3,864 of DASTHD010000106.1, read as the reverse complement.
CACCACCTGTTCCGAGATCTCCTGCGCTCGGAGCTCGAGCGGAACGAGCCCGAGCTCGTGGCCGACCTCAACAGGCGCGCAGCGGCCTGGTGCGAGCAGCACGACCTGCCCGACGCGGCGATCGAGTACGCAGCCGCCGCCAATTCCACCGACGACGTCGCTCGTCTGATCAGCGTCCATGGGTTGCCGTACTTCCGGAGCGGACGCGTCGCGACCGTCGAGCGGTGGCTCGCCTGGTTCGACGATCCCGAGCTGCTCCTGCGCCACCCGGCCGTCGCGGCGTTCGGCGCCTGGGTCAGCGCGCTGCGAGGCCGTTCGGCCGACGCAGAGCGGTATGCGTTCGGCCTCGAGCACACGCAGTACGAGGGCCCGATGCCGGACGGCAGTTCGTCCCCCGAGCCGTGGGCGGCGATCGTCCGCGCGATGCTCTGCGAGCGTGGCGTCAGGGCGATGAGGACTGACGCCGAGCTTGCCCTGAGCGAGCTCAACGAGGCCAGCTACTGGCGGCCGCCTGCCCTGCTGATGAACGCGGCCGGCCTCCTGTTCTGCGGCGACGTCGACGGCGCGGTGCCCATGCTCGAGCTGACGGCGGCGGAGAGCCACGGCTCGGGGGCGCTCTACGCCGGCATCGTCGCCCACGCCGAGCTGGCCCTGCTCGCCCTCGAGCGCGGAGACCTCGATGCGGCCGAGGGCCAGCTGGCGCAAGGGGAGGAGTTCCTCGAGCACCAGCCGATCGACGAGTTCGTCCCGGCCGCGCTCCACCTGGCCGTCGGGGCACGCCTCGCGCTCGCACAGGGCCGGGGGGCGAGCGCCCGGGAGCTGCTGCTGAGCGCGATGAGGATGCGTGCGTACTTCAGCCGCGCGATTCCCTGGTTTGCCGTGCAGACCAGGCTGCAACTGGCGCAGGCACACATCGGGATCGCCGACGTCGAGGGCGCGCGGATCCTCGTGCGAGAGGCCGAAGACCTGATCCAGCAGCGGCCCGACCTGGGGACCCTGGTCGAGCAGGAGCGCGAGCTGCGGGCGCAGCTCGCGAATGTCGCCAGCATCGACATCGGCTGGGCGTCGACGTTGACCGCGGCGGAGCTCCGGGTCCTCCCGCTGCTCACCACGCACCTTTCCTTCCGCGAGATCGCGGAACGCCTGTTCGTCTCGAGGAACACGGTGAAGAGCCAGGCGATCTCGATCTACCGAAAGCTCGACGCATCGAGTCGCAGCGAGGCGATCGAGCGGGCGATCGAGCTCGGGCTCGTCGACTCGCCCACGTCGGCTGCTGCGGGTTTCACCCCCACGGGGTGATGCGTCGCGCTGCGGCGCGGAGTCCAATGTTCACGGGGCGACACTGTGGACGACTACAAGGTCACGCTGCGTAGGCTCGCGGTTCGTGATGACCGGTATATCGACACGCTCCTCCAGAACGAGGCCTGCAATGCGGTCCTTTCCGGGATCGACGACCGGGCCCACGCATTGGTTCAGATCGCCGCGCTGGTCGCCCAGGACGCCGCGCCCCCGGCGTACATGAGCTCCGTCGAGGCTGCGTTGCGCGCGGGTGCGTCGTACGACGAGATCGTGGGCGTGCTGGTCGCTCTGCTTCCGGTTGTCGGGGTGGCGCGCGTCGTCTCGGCGGCCCCCAACCTCGGCCTCGCGGTCGGCTACGACGTGAACGCTGCGCTGGAGGTCCACTGAGCCGACCGTCTCCGGCGGGTGACGAGCTTCGACCCGCCGCCTCCTTGCGCGAGCCGCGCGACCTGGCAGCGCGCCTAGTCCGTGGGCCGGTCGGCCCGCGCGACCTGGCGCTCGTCTTCGACGAGAGCCTCGCGTCATCCGCTGAGGTGCACGTCGAGGGCCGGAACTTCTATCCGCCGATGCTCGAGGACATCGACGCCGCCGAGTCGTCGATCCACATCAACCAGTTCGGCTTCCGCCCGGGGCTCGTCGGGGAGGCGTTCGCCGACACATTGGTCGCGAAGGCGACGGACGGTGTCCTGGTGCGCCTCGTCGTCGACCGCCAGGGATCCGACCCCGAAGGCGGCTCGCAGGAGCTCTACCGCCGGCTGACGGCGGCGGGGGTCGAGGTCTGCGTCGTCCGGGCGACGAAGGCCCGGGCCCAGGTCGGCCCGCTCGGTAGTGCCGGTGCGATGCGCTGGAACCTGCGCGGACTCGGCCACATCGACCACCGGAAGGTCGTGGTCGTCGACGGACGCATCGGCTGGGTCGGCGGAGCGGGCATCGAGGACCACTTCCAGGACGGCCGCTTCCACGACCTCTTCCTGCGAGTGACCGGTCCGGTGGTCGGGCAGCTCCAGGTCGTCTTCCTCGCCAGTTTCGGGTGGCTCGGTGGCACAGTGGGTGAGACCGAGGTCGAGCGGCTCTTCCCGGAGCTCGAGGCAGGCGACGACGCGGTGCCCGCCGTCGTGCTCCACAACGCCCCTGGCAAGACCCGGCCGATCACGGACGCGATCGCCGCGATGCTGGAGAACGCGAGCGCGACCCTGGACGTCGTCAACCCCTATGTCACCGACCGAGCCATGATTCGGCGGATCGAGCTGGCGGCGCGCCGCGGCGTCGCCGTCCGGCTCTTCGTCCCGGCGAACGCGAACAACTGGGCGTGCGCCGCCGCCCAGCGCTTCCACCACGCAAAGCTGCTGGACGCCGGTGTCCGCATCCTCGAGTACCCGACGATGCTGCACGCGAAGGCGTTCGTACGGGACGGCCAGGAGCTCCTCGCCGGGACCTGCAACCTCGAGGCCTGGAGCCTCAAGCGGTTCTTCGAGATCGACCTCCTGGTTCGGTCCGAGGCAGCGGCCGCGCAGTTCGAGGAGCGCTTCTCAGCGCCTGCCGAGACCGTGTCCTCGCCGGGCCGGCCCGTGACTGGCCTGAAGGAGCGGGCGCGGGCGACCGCCTTCGCCGCCCTGTCGCCGCTGCTCTGACGTGGTCGCCGACGCCGCGACAGGGGAGCTCGTAGGCGCCGCTCGGCGGCGCTTCCTACTGCCGCTCGCGCTCGCGCAGTTCATCTGCAGCTTCGCCGGCTCGAACATGAACGTGATGATCAACGACATCAGCGAGGACCTGGACACGACCGTCAAGGGCGTCCAGACCGCGATCACGCTTTTCCTGCTGACCATGGCGATCCTGATGATCCCCGGCAGCAAGCTGACCGACCGCTGGGGCCGCAAGCGCTGCTTCAACGGAGGTCTCCTGCTGTACGGGATCGGCGCCCTGCTGAGCGCCGTCGCTCCCGGCCTCGGCATCCTGATTCTCGGCAACTCGATCTTCGAAGGCGTCGGGACGGCGCTCCTGATCCCGCCGGTCTACATCCTGACGACGTTGGCGTTCGACGACCTGACCTCACGGGCCCGAGCGTTCGGAGTGATCAGCGGGCTGGGCGGCATCGGCGCCGCGGCCGGTCCGCTGATCGGCGGCCTGATCACCACTGCGATCAGCTGGCGCGCCGCGTTTCTGTTCCAGGCCGCGGTCGTCGGTCTGATCATCCTGCTCGGGCGGCAGATCGTCGATCCGTTGGCGCCGGACCCGACGCGGCCGTTCGACGTCGTCGGAGCCATCCTCTCGGCGGTCGGGATGTTCTTCGTGGTCTTCGGGATCCTGCAGGCGGACGTGAACTTGGCGCTGACGGCAGCCTGCCTCGCGCTCGGAGTCGTCCTCCTGGCCGGGTTCTTCCTCTACATCCGGGCGCGCGAGCGACAAGGCAAGGAGGCGCTGCTTTCCACCAGGCTGTTCCGAAACCGCGTCTCCAACCTCGGCCTCGTCACGCAGAACATGCAGTGGCTGGTTTTGATGGGGACCTCGTTCGTCGTCGCGGTCTTCCTCCAGACCGTCCGCGGGTACAGCGCGATCGGGACGGGC
>DASTHD010000090.1:0-23348 GCA_035605555.1 Gaiellaceae bacterium | reverse complement strand
GATCTCGACCGGGATGATCCGGCCGTTCTCCTGCTGCGTCTGCGCGTTGAACGCCTTGCAGAACTCCATGATGTTGACGCCGTGCTGGCCCAACGCGGGACCAACCGGCGGCGCCGGGTTGGCCTGGCCGCCCGGGATCTGGAGCTTGATCAGCGTGAGGACTTTCTTGGCCATCAGTCGATCTTCTTCACCTGGTCGAAACCGAGCTCGACCGGCACCTGCCGCTCGAAGATGTCCACGAGCACCTTCAGCTTCTGGGCGTCCGGCTGGACGTCGACGATCTCGCCGTCGAAGTCCGAGAGCGGCCCGGAGGTTACCTTCACCGACTCGCCGAGCGAGAACTCGACCTGGGCCCGCGCCCGCTCGGCGATCGCGGCGCCCGTGCGGAGGATCCTGTCGACCTCGGGCTGCGAGAGCGGGATCGGCTTGCCGGCGGCGCCCACGAAGCCGGTCACGCCGGGCGTGTTCTTGACGACCGTCCAGGCATCGTCGTCGAGGTCCATGTTCACGAGCACGTAGCCGGGCAGCACGCGCTTCTCGGCCTGGACCTTCTGGCCGTCCTTGGTCTCGATCACCTGCTCGGTCGGCACCACCACGCGGCGGAACCGCGGCTGCTGGCTCATCGAGACGATGCGGTGCTCGAGGTTGGCCTTGACCTTGTTCTCGTGGCCCGAGTAGGTGTTGATGACGTACCAGCGGAACATCTGAGCGCTCTTCCGATCGCTACTTGCCGAGGAGCAGACGCTCGACGAACGGCTGAATGGCGAGGTCGGCAACCCAGAGGTAGAAGCCCACGATCGCGCAGGCGATGATCACGACGACGGTGCCCGTCAGCACCTGGCGCTGGTTCGGCCACTCGACCTTCTTCAGCTCGGCCCAGGACTCGGCGACGAACCGGCGTCCGCCCCCACCCCCGCCACGGCGGCCGGTCTGCGTCTTCGGCGGCTGTTGGGCCGGGCGAACCTGCGCCTGACGGCTGCGCGCGCGCTGCGAGACGCTCTGCTGCTGCTGCGTGGGCTGCTCGACGCCGGACGAGCTCTGCTTCTCGCGACGACGGCGGCGCTGCTGGCGGGTGCTCCGGGCCATGTGGTTAGCGGGTCTCCCTATGCGTGGTGTGGCGGCCGCACCAGCGGCAGTACTTCTTCGCCTCGAACCGGTCGGGCGTGTTCCGCTTCGACTTCTCGGTCTGGTAGTTGCGGCGCCTGCATTCGGTGCAAGCGAGCGTGATTCCGACTCTGACTCCTGTAGCCATTCCTCAAATCTTCCCTCGGGAAGGTAGCGGCGGGTGGATTCGAACCACCGACCTGCGGGTTATGAGTCCGCCGCTCTAACCAACTGAGCTACGCCGCCCGGCGAGCGCGCAGTGTAGCGATTGTCCGGCGCAAATCGTAGCCTCGATCGGGTGGATCGGAGCAGCGCCGAATCGTGCCTCCGCTGCGGCGCGAGGATGGAGTGGCGACACGGGACCTGGCAGTGCCCGAGGTGCCGTTTCAAGCTCGGCTGCTGCGAGGGCGAGGCGCAGACGTGCTTCGCGCCTACGCCGGAACGATCAGCACCGGCGTCCCCACGTGCACCTGGTTGAAGAGCGTCTCGGCGTCGGGAACGCGCATCCTGATGCAGCCGTGTGAGGCCGAGTAGCCGATCGACGCGGCGTCAGGTGTCCCGTGGATGCCGACGAGCGGCGCCGTCGTCCCCATCCAACGGGTTCCGAGGGGGTTGCCCGGGCCGGGCGGGATCGGCTTCTCCCCCTGCGCCCACTCGGAGTTCGGCGGGGGGATCCACCACGGGTTCCGCTGCATCGTCGCGATCGAGTAGTTCCCGAGCGGGGTCGGGTATTGCGGCTGCCCCGTCGCGACGCCGAAGGTGCGCACCGATCGCAGGCCGTCGAAGAGGGTGAGCTTGTTCGAGCCGCGGTAGATGACGATCACCGGCCCGAAGTTGTCCGGCGTGACCTCCGCCGGGACTGCCTTCGTCAGCAGTCGGACCGGGTGGCGGGCCGGCGAGCGGAGCATGTAGGCGATCGCGTTCGTCATCTGCTGGCGGTCGACCGCAAGGCCGTCCTTCGCCGGCGAGAACTCCGGCCGGCCGCCGGCGACACCGAGGACGGCCGCGTCCACCGGCTCCCGCGAGAACAGGCGGTCGAGCCGCTGGACATAACGGCGGATCCGCGGGCTGTTCGCGGACACGTGGAGCGGCACGCGTGCCTGCGGCCCGGACTGGAGCGCCGCGGCGACGGCGTTGTCGATCCCGGCGCTCGCGCCGAGGTATCGCGGGCTGATCCGCCACTGCTTGTCGCCGTAGACGAGCCGGAGCGGCCGGAAGAACCGCTTCTCGATCCGGGTGCGCGCGGGCTCGGACGTCAGCCCGCCGACTGGGATGCCGGAGACCGTGACGCCCGGGGCGATCACCACGGGCTTGCGCGCAGCGTCGGGCGCGGCGACACCCAAAGTGACGAGGAGGAGGAACGTTGCGGCGAGCAGGCGTTTCACGCACCGAAAGATACGGCACGAAACGCGAAAACGTTCCTATTTCACCGCCGTCTTCAAGAATCCTTCACCCAGCCGCGCGTGAGGAAGAGCCAGAAGGCGAGGCCCGCGTAGGGCCCATAGCGCTTGAACCGGCGCTCGATCTGGCGATCGACCGCCTTGCGCCCGTTGAGGGCAGCGTACGTGGGCCGTGTCCAGGAATCGAGGATCAGCCGGGAGTGGCGGCCGAGCAGCATCATCACGTGAGCCGCGGCGTAGGGCCCGACGCCGGGCAATGCGAGCAGTCGGGCGGCCACCTCGTCGTCCGGAAGCTCCTCCGGTGACGCGTCGCGCAGCTCTTCGAGGTCGATCGAGCCCTTCACGACCTCTCGCGCCAGGGTGCGGAGGTAGGCGCCGCGATACCCGGCCCGGACGACGTCGCGGTAGAACGTCGGGCGGGCCGAGGCCATCTCGGCCGGAGTCGGGAACGCGCGGCCGAAGCCGCCGGCCGACTCCTCCCCAAGCCTCTCGACCAGGGCCGTGACCATCCGGACGGTCGCCGACCACGTGCAGTTCGTCGTGCAGATCGTCTTTACGACGTCCTCGAATACCGTCGGGCTGCGGAACATCCGCCCCGCCCCGGCCGTGATCCACGCGAGGTCGGGATCGTCCGCGGCGACCGCGTAGAGCGGCGCGAGGTTCTCCTCCAGGTTCAGCATCCGCCGGAGCACGGCCTGGATCGCCTCCTGCGCCGAAGGACTGGGCTTCGGTCCGAGCGCCTCGACCCGAGCGGCGCCGCTACGGCTCTCGCGGAGCCGGATCGTCCGGGGCCGGCCGCGCGGAAGCGGCACGGTCACCGTCATCACGCGCGCGTCCTCGTCAACCTGGGCGGGCGGGAGCGAGGCGACGCCGTGCGAGACGATCGTCCGCCAGAGGTAGACCGGCTCGCCCGACGGCCCCCGCAGCGGCAGCTGGAACACCACGATGCGAGCCTAGTCAGGCGACGTCGGCCTAGAGTCGCCGCGTGGCGGTCCTCGGAGTGGACGTCGGCGGCACCTTCACCGACGCCGTGCTCGTCGCGGACGGCGAGGTGCGGACGGCGAAGGTGCGGACGGGCGCGCGGCAGGAGGAGTCGGTGCTCGCCGCGGCTCAGGCGGTCGGAGGGTCGGCCGTCGATCGGTTCACGCACGGCACGACGGTGGCGACGAACGCGCTGCTCGAGCGCAAGGGCGCGCGGACGGCGTTCGTCACGACGGCGGGCTTCGAGCACATGCTCCACCTCCGCCGGCAGAACCGCGCGCACCTCTACCGGCTCTGCGAGGACCATCCTGCGCCGCTCGTCCCGCTCGAGCGCTGCACAGGCGTGCGGGAACGGCTGGGGCCTGACGGGGTGATCGAGCCGCTCGACCTCGAGTCGCTGCCCGAGCTCGACGCCGAGGCGATCGCCGTGTGCCTCCTGTTCGCGTTCCGGGACCCGTCCCACGAGCGGGCCGTGGCGGACGAGCTCCGGCGGCGACATCCTGGCGCGCACGTCGTCGCCTCACACGAGGTTGCTCCGGAGTTCCGCGAGTACGAGCGTGCTTCGACGACAGCGGCGGACGCCTATCTGGGGCCGACGCTCGGCGGCTACCTCGGCCGGCTCGGCGAGAGCGCACGAGCGGTCGGCCTGCCCGAGCCCCTGGTGATGCGCTCCTCGGGCGGGGTGGCGACGCTGGAGGAGGCCGCGGCACACGCCTCGTGGGCACTCCTCTCGGGGCCGGCGGGCGGCGTCGTCGGTGCGGCACGGATGGCGGCGCTCGCCGGATTCGAGGACGCGATCGCCTTCGACATGGGCGGGACGTCGACCGACGTCTGTTTGATCGCCGGCGGCGCCGCGGAGCGCTCGTTCGAGCGGTCGATTGCGGGCCTGCCGATCCGGCTACCGAGCGTCGATGTCCACACCGTGGGCGCTGGCGGCGGGTCCGTCGCCTGGGTGGACTCGGGCGGGGCGCTACGGGTGGGGCCGGAAAGCGCCGGCGCGGATCCCGGTCCGGCGTGCTACGGCGCCGGCGGGACTAGGCCGACGGTGACGGATGCGAACCTACTGCTCGGCCGGCTGCCGGCGCGGCTCCCCGACGGCTTGGAGCTCGACCGCGTTGCCGCCGAACGGGCGCTCGGGCCGATCGACCCGCAGGACGTCGTCGACATCGTCAACGCCGAGATGCTGCGGGCGCTCCGCGTCGTCTCCGTCGAGCGCGGGCGTGACCCGAGAGCGTTCGCCCTGGTGGCCTTCGGCGGGGCGGGACCGCTGCACGCCTGCGCGCTTGCGGAGGAGCTCGGGAGTACGACGGTGCTGGTGCCCGAGGCCGCTGGCGTCCTCTCCGCGCTCGGCCTGGCGGTGGGCGACGAGCGGCGAGATCAGGTCCGGAGCGTCGTGCGGCCGCTCGCGGAGCTCGACGACCTGCCTGAGGAGGGCGAGGCCGACCTGCGCTACCGCGGTCAATCGTTCGAGCTGACGGTTCCGCTCGGGCCGGACCTGGCCGGGCGATTCCACCGGCTGCACGAGGAGAGGTACGGCTACGCCGACCTTGACCGAGAGCTCGAGCTCGTCGCCATCCGCACGGCGGAGGTACGCCCGGGGCCGGAGCTGCAACTGCCGGACGTCGCGGCCGCGGCCGCGACGGGCCCGGCGCTGATCGAGCTCGAGGGCGCCACGTGCTGGCTCCCCCCTGGGTGGGTGGGGGCTAGGGATGGTTCCGGTTGGAGGCTCACGAAGGCGTGAACATTCAGCTCCAAGTCGTCGGACACGCGCTCCGCGCCGTCGCCGAGGAGATCGGCGCCGCCCTCATCCGCTCGGCGTTCTCGGCGAACATCAAGGAGCGGCGGGACTGCTCGACCGCGCTCTTCGACGAGCGCGGCCGGATGGTCGCGCAGGCCGAGCACATCCCCGTGCACCTCGGCGCCATGCCCGACGCCGTCGCCGCCGTGATGAAGCACAGGCCTGCTCGGGACGACGTCTTCGTCCTCAACGACCCCTTCGCCGGCGGTACCCACCTCCCGGACATCACGCTCGTTTCGCGCACGGAGCTCGGCTTCGCGGTCACCCGTGCCCACCACGCAGACGTCGGCGGCATCGAGCCGGGGTCGATGCCCGCCGGATCACGGACGCTCGAGGAGGAAGGCGTCGTGATTCCGCCGACGCGCCTCGACGAGCGCACGCTCGAGGCGCTTGTCGGGCGGATGCGCAACCCGGACGAGCGTCTCGGCGACTTCCGGGCGCAGCTGGCGGCACACCGGCTCGCGGACGAACGAGTCTCGGAGCTCGCCGCCCGTCACGGTTCCAGCCGCGTTCGCGCCGCGATGGACGAGTTGATCGCCTACTCCGAGCGCGTCGTGCGCGCCGGGATCGCACGGCTGCCGGACGGGCGCTACGAGGCCTCCGACGTGCTCGAGGCGCCGGACGGGGAGCTCGAGCTGCGCGTCGCGGTGACGGTGGAGGGGTCGAGGCTCGAGGTCGACTTCGGCGGCACGGCGCCGCAGCACGACGGCAACCTCAACTGCCCGCTCGCCGTGACACGCTCGGCCACGTTCTTCGTCGTCCGCTGCCTGACCGATCCCGACATGCCGGCTTCGGCCGGCGCCTTTGCGCCGGTTGCGGTCTCCGCGCCGCAGGGCTCGCTCATCAACGCCAAGCCCGGCGCCGCCGTCGCCGGCGGCAACGTCGAGACCTCGTGCCGCATCGTCGACGTCCTGTTCCGGGCGTTCGGCCAGGCGGTCGACGTCCCAGCGCAGGGACAGGGGACGATGAACAACCTCACGCTCGGGAACGACCGGTTCACGTACTACGAGACGCTTGGCGGCGGGCAGGGCGCCTGCCCGGACGCGGACGGCCCTTCGGGCGTGCACGTGACGATGTCGAACACGTTGACGACGCCGGTGGAGGCGCTCGAGCTTGCCTACCCGCTGCGGGTCCGTCGCCACGACCTCCGGCTCGGCTCCGGCGGCGCCGGCCGTCACCGCGGCGGCGACGGCGTCGTACGGGAAATCGAGGCGCTCGAGCCCTGCCGCGCGTCGATCCTCAGCGACCGCCGCGACCACGCCCCGGCCGGCTCACGCGGAGGCGAGCCCGGCCGAGCCGGACGGAATTTCCTGAACGGGAACGCCCTGCCGTCGAAGACGACTGTCGACCTCGAATCGGGCGACGTGCTGCGGCTCGAAACGCCCGGTGGAGGCGGCTGGGGCCGCCGGTAGGCTGGCGGTATGGCCGTCGTCGAGGCTCACGACCTGCATCGCACCTACAGAACGTCCACCGGAACGATCCGTCGCAAGTGGAAGAACGTCGAGGCAGTCCGCGGCGTCAGCTTCGAGATCGCGGAGGGCGAGCTGTTCGGCCTGCTCGGACCGAACGGCGCCGGCAAGACGACCACGATCAAGATGCTGATCACGCTGCTGATCCCGACAAGTGGTACGGCGAAGGTGCTCGGCTACGACGTCGTGAAGGACGCCCGCGAGGTGCGCAAGCGGATCGGCTACGTCTTCGGTGGCGAGCGCGGCGTCTACGAGCGCCTGTCGGGCTACGACAACCTCCGCTACTTCGCGGAGCTGTACGGCGTCCCACCGAAGGACATCCGGCCCCGGATCGAGTTCCTGCTCGAGCTCGTCGGGCTGAAAGGGCGCGAGCAGGAACGCGCGGAGGGCTACTCGCGCGGGATGAAGCAGCGGCTCCACATCGCCCGCGGCCTCCTACACGACCCGCCGGTCGTGTTCCTCGACGAGCCGACCATCGGCCTCGATCCCGTCGGCGCGCGCGAGCTGCGGGCGACGATCGGCTCGCTCGCCGAATCCGGCAAGACCATCCTCCTCACCACCCACTACATGTTCGAGGCCGATGCCCTGTGCGACCGGATCGCCGTGATCAACCGCGGCCAGATCGTGGCGTCCGGCACCCCGGCCGACCTCAAGCGCGGCGTGTCCGAGGGGACGATCGTCGAGGTCGAGGTCTTCGGCGTGCCTGAGGGCACCCCGGAGCGGGTCCGCGAGCTGAACGGGGTGCTCGGCGTCTCGATCGAAGAGCGGGAGCAGGCGCAGGTGCTGATCGTCCAGACGCGCGCCGACGTCGAGCTCACACACACGATCCTTGGGACGCTCGACGGCGCGAACGTCGGCCGCATCTCGACCCGCGAGCCGACTCTCGAGGACGCGTACGTCGCGCTCGTCGCCGCCGAAGAATGAAGACGCTCCGGCTGCTGGCAGTCGGCTGGTGGTTCCAACTGAAGATGATCTCCCGCTCGCCGTTCGAGGGCGTCGGGCAGGTGATCTACCCGCTGTTCTTCGCGACCGTGGCGTTCTTCGTCTTCCGCGCGGGTGACAGCCCCCGAACGCTGCTCTATGCGTCGCTCGGCGCGGCCGTGATGGGCATGTGGTCGGCGACGAGCACGACCGCCGGCAACGCGATGCAGCGAGAGCGCTGGCACGGGACGCTCGAGGCACTCGTCGCGACTCCACCCCACTTCGCGCTTGTGCTCTTGCCGATCACGCTCGCGATGTCGACCGTCGGGATCTACTCGCTGGTCGCGACGCTCGTCTACGGCCACTTCCTCTTCGGGATCGACCTGACGGTCGAGCATCCGCTCGCCTTCGCCCTGGCAGTGGTCGGCACGGTGCTCTCCTTCGGCTCGCTCGGGTTCCTCTTCGCCGTCTCCTTCGTCCGCTTCCGTGCGGCCTGGGCGCTCGGCAACCTCTTCGAGTACCCCGTGTGGCTGATCGGCGGCTTCCTCGTCCCGCTCGCGCTGCTGCCGAACTGGGTCGGCCCGATCGCCTGGGTGCTCGCACCGACCTGGGGGATGAATGCGATCCGGGAGGCCGCGCTCGGCGGGACGCCGCTCCCGGACCTCGCCCTGTGCCTGACCCTCGGCGCGATCTACATCGGGCTCGGCATCGTCGTCCTCGAGCGGGTGCTCGGCGCGGCACGGCGACGGGCCGCTCTCTCCCTGACGTGACCTCGCTCCGGATCTTCGCCGTCGGCGGCCTCATCAGCTACCGCGCGCTCTTCTACTGGCTCTCGTTCTGGATCTTCGTCCCGAGCCTGATCATCGCGCCGCTCTTCCAGATCCTCCTCTTCGCCTACATCGGCCGGTCGGCGGGGCTGGAATCGGATCAGTTCTACGTCGTCGGGAACGCGATCCAGTACGCGGCCGTCCCCTGCCTTTTCGCGATGACCCAGCTGATCGGCGGCGAGAAGTTCCAGAACACCCTCGGCGCGATCCTCGTCAGCCCCGCGCCCCGCCTGCCCCTCTTCTTCGGGCGGGTGGTCCCGGTGGTGGGGAACGGCGCCTTCGTCGCCGCCTTCGCGCTCGCCGCGGGGAGCCTGATCCTCGGCGTCCACATCCCCAAATCGGCGATACCCGGGCTGGCGCTCGTGATCGTCGTTGCCGCGTTCTCCTGCACCGGCCTGGGGATGATCAACGCAGCGCTCGCGCTCCGGATCCGCGAGAACGCCGTGCTCTCGAACGTCCTGTTCGGGTTTCTGCTCATCTTCACCGGCGCCAACGTGCCGATCTCCGAGCTTCCGGGCTGGATGCAGTGGATCTCCGACCGCATCCCGTTCACGCACGCAATCGAAGCCGCCCGAGAGCTGGCCGACGGCGCCTCCCTCAGCTCCGTGGGAGACCTGATCGGCACCGAGCTCTTCATCGGGTGCGTCTACCTCCTCGCCGGGTACCTGTGCCTGCGGTTCTTCGAGTGGCAGGGACGGCGGCATGCAACCTTGGAGCGGTCGTGAGCAGGACGGCACGGCTGCTCGGCGTCGGGTGGCTGTTCCAGTTCAAGCAGATGTCGCGGTCGTCCTTCGACAGCTTCCTCGCGATCTGCTGGCCGATCTTCTTCGCGACCGTCGCATTCTTCATGTTCCGCCAGGGCGGGAAGCCGGACGCGCTGATCTACGCCGGGCTCGGCGCGGCGGTGATGGGGATCTGGACCGCGACCAGCGTCGCCGCGGGCAGCGCGCTCCAGCGCGAGCGCTGGCACGGGACGCTCGAACTGCTCGTGGCTGCGCCGACCCATTTCTCGGTCGTGCTGCTCCCGATCGGGCTTGCCACGGCCTCGATCGGCGTCTACTGCATGGCCGCGACGATCCTCTGGGGCCGCTTCGTCTTCGGGATCGACCTGCCGGTCGACCGGCCGCTGCTGATGGCTCTCTCGATCCCGGCGACGCTGCTCTCGATCGGCGCGCTCGGCTTCCTGATCGCGGTGGCGTTCGCGCGGTTCCGCTACGCCTGGGCCATCGGGTCGATGACGGAGTACCCGATCTGGCTGATCTGCGGCTTCCTCGTCCCGCTGACCCTGCTCCCGGACTGGGTGCCGCCGATCTCGTGGCTGCTCGCACCGACGTGGGGCATGAACGCGATCCGCGAGTCCTCGACCGGAGGCACGCCGCTGCCGGACGTCGCGATGTGCGTCGTGCTCGGCTCTCTCTACGTCTTCCTCGGCGTGATCGGCACCGAGTTCGTGCTCCGTGCCGCTCGCGCCAAGGCGAGCCTGTCGCTCACATGACCTCGCTGAGAATCTTCTTCATCGGCGGCCTCATGGCCTACCGCGGCCTGATCAACTGGCTCTCGCCCTGGATCTTCGTCCCGACCCTGGTGGTCGCGCCGATCTTCCAGATCCTGCTCTTCGTCTTCATCGGGCGGAGCGCGGGTGTCGAGTCGGACAAGTTCTACGTGATCGGGAACGCGGTGCAGTACGCCTCGATCCCGTGCCTCTTCTCGATGACGAACGCGATCTCGGGAGAGCGCTTCCAGCAGACGCTCGCCTACCTGCTCGTTTCCCCCGCCGGCCGGCTCTCGCTCTTCCTCGGCCGAGCCGTGCCCGTCGTCGTGAACGCGATGTTCGTCGCGGCGTTCTCGCTCGTCGTGACGAGCCTGATCCTCCGGATCCACATTCCGCCTGCGACGTGGCCCTCGATCGCACTCGCCATTGCGGTCTCCTCCTTCGCCTGCACCGGCCTCGGCCTGATCTGTGCGGCGATCGGGCTCCGCGTCCGTGAGACGGCCGTGCTGAACAACGTGCTCTTCGGGCTGTTGCTGATCTTCACCGGCGCGAACGTGGCGGTGAGCGAGCTGCCGGAGTGGATGCAGTGGATCTCGAACCGCATCCCGCTGACGCACGGGATCCAGGCCGCGCGGCAGCTCGCGGACGGTGCGTCGCTCGCCGACGTCTCGGGTCTCCTCGCGACCGAGCTCGTAATCGGCATCGTTTACACCGTCGTGGGCTACCAGGCGATCAGGTTCATGGAGCGCGAGAGCCGCAAGCGGGCCTCGCTGCAGGTGGCATGAGGACGCTGCGCCTGATCTGGGCGGGGTGGAAGTTCCACGTCAAGAGCCTCACGCTCTCCGGCTTCTTCATCCTCACCTCGGTGATCCAGCCGATCATCTTCGCGTCGGTGGCCTACTTCCTGTTCAAGGCGGGTGCGAGAGAAGGGACGCTGCTCTACGTCGCGCTTGGGGCGGGGATGATGGGGATCTGGTCGTCGACGCTCTTCGGCTCCGGCGGCGCGATCCAGTGGCAGCGCTGGCAGGGGACGCTCGAGTACTGCATCGCCGTGCCGCCTCCGTTCCTGCTCGTGATCGTCCCGCTCACCCTCGCCACTGCCACGATCGGCCTCTACTCGCTCAGCGCCACCCTCCTCTGGGGCTGGCTCTTCTTCGACGTCCCCCTCAACGTTGCGCACCCCGTCGCCTTCGTCGTCGCGCTCCCGGTGACAGTGATCGGGTTAGGCCTCCTCGGGCTCGTGCTCGCCTCGTCGTTCATCCTCTACCGGAACGCGAACGCGCTCTCGAACCTGCTCGAGTACCCGGTCTGGCTCGCGACGGGCCTCCTCGTCTCGCTCTCGCTGCTCCCGGTGTGGGTGGGGCCGATCTCGTGGGTGCTCGCGCCGACCTGGGGGATCAACGCCCTGCGGGAGTCCGCAATAGCCGGCAACGCCTGGCCGGAAATCGGCATGTGCCTGCTGCTCGGCGCGGTGTACCTCGTGATCGGCCATTTCCTTCTGCGGCACTTCGAGCGGCTCGCGCGCGAGCGGGCGACCCTGTCGCTGACATGACCGATCTCCGCGTCTTCTTCGTCGGCGGCTACCTGTCGTACCGCGCGCTTTTCAACTGGATGAGCCCGTCGATGTACATCCCGACCATGCTCGGGGCGCCGGTCTTCCAAATCCTCTTCTTCGCCTATATGGGCCGGTTCGCGGAGGTCGAGAACGACGAGTTCTTCGTCGTCGGCAACGCAGTGCAGCTGTCCGCCATGGCCGGCGTCTACGGGATGGCGATGACGATCGGCGGCGAACGCTGGACGCAGACGCTCTCGCAGCTGATGGCGACGCCGGCCAACCGGCTGCCGCTCTTCCTCGGGCGGGCGCTGCCGCTGATCGCGAACGGGATCATCACGTCCGCCTTCGCCTTCTTCGTGGGCTGGCTGTTGCTCGACGTCGACATCGGGCGGCAGCAGATTCCCGCGCTTGCGGTCGTGGTCGCGGTAAGCGCCTTCTCGTGCACCTCACTCGGCCTGCTGATCGGCGCGCTGGGGCTGCGCGCCCGTGACGTGTTCTTCCTCGCCAACCTCGTCGTCTTCTCGCTGCTCCTCTTCTGCGGGGTGAACATTCCATTCGACTCGTTGCCCGGGTGGGTGCAGGCTGTCGGTCGCTGCCTGCCTCTCACCCACGGGATCATGGCGGCGCGCGAGATCGCGGACGGCGCCTCGCTGTCGGACGTGTCGAACCTCGTGTGGACGGAGCTCGGAATCGGCGCGGTCTACTCCGCGGGCGCCTTCGCCCTCTTCAAGGTCTTCGAGCTCGAGGGCCGGCGGCGAGCGAGCTTCGAGTCGATCTAGGCGCTTGCGCCGACCCCGCGCGGCCGCGGTCACACCGGCGTCGGTCACTTCGCGGTGTGCGCGTAGGATCGAGGCATGTGCAGAAACATCCAGACACTCTTCAACTTCGAGCCGCCCGCGACGGAGGACGAGATCCGCGCGGCCTCGCTCCAGTACGTCCGCAAGGTCAGCGGGTTCACGAAGCCGTCGCAGGCGAATGCGGCCGCCTTCGAGCGCGCGGTCGACGAGGTCGCCGAGGCGTCGAGCCGGTTGCTCGCGCACCTCGTGACCACGGCGGCGCCGAAGGATCGCGAGGTCGAAGCCGCCCGTCGCCGGGCTCGCGCCGAGAAGCGCTTCGCGACCGCCTGAACCTCCCCGCGTGACGGCCGTCTTCCCTGAGACGTTCACCGGCGAGGTGATCCGTCCAGGCGACCCGGGCTACGACGCCGGACGCGTCGTGTGGAACGGGATGATCGATCGGTACCCGGCGCTGATCGTCCGGCCGACCGGACCCGAGGACATCGCCGCCGCGATCCGCTACGCCCGCGAGGAGGAGCTGCCGCTCGCCGTGCGCGGAGGCGGGCACAGCGTTCCCGGCCTCTCGACCTGCGACGACGGCCTGGTGATCGACCTCGCGCGGATGCGCGGCGTGGAGGTCGACGGGGAGAGGCAGACAGCGCGGGCGAACGGCGGCGCGCTGCTCGGCGAGCTCGACGTTGCTTCGCTCGGCGTCGGGCTCGTGTGCCCGGTGGGGGTCGTCTCCCACACCGGCGTCGCGGGGCTCACCCTCGGCGGCGGGATGGGCCGGCTGCAGCGCAAGCTCGGACTGACGATCGACAGCCTGCTCGAGGTCGAGCTCGTGACGGCCGACGGACGACTGGTACGGGCGAACGCCGACGAGAACCCCGAGCTCTTCTGGGGCCTCTGCGGCGCCGGCCCGAACTTCGGGATCGCCACGTCGTTCACATTCCGCCTCCACCCGTTCGAGGGGATGGTCACCCACGGCGCCGTCGTGCATCGGATCGAACGCGCCCACGAGCTGGCCGCGCTCTACCGCGACATCCTGGAGAACGGCCCGCGGGAGCTCTATCTCAGTCTCGCGTTCGGGCTCGAAGGCGGGCGGCCGTACGCGGCGATCTCGGCACTCCACTCAGGCCCGCCCTCGGCCGCCGTGCGCGATCTCGCGGAGCTCCGGGCATTCGGGCCGCCCCTCTTCGACTCGATCGAGCCCAAGACGCACCTGGCGACGCAGGTGATCCAGGACGAGCCGCTCGCCTGGGGGCACCGCTTCTCGATGAAGAGCGCCTTCCTCGCGTCCCTCCCGGACGAGGCCGTCACCGAGGCGGTCGACCATGTCGCGCGCAACCCGCCGGGGGCTCGGGGGGAGGTCTCGTTCATCGCATGGGGTGGCGCGATCGCGGACGTGCCGGAGGACGACACGGCGTTCGCCGGTCGGGAAGCGGCCGTCTGGGCCGCCTCGGAGATCGTCTGGGACGACCCGGCCCTCGACGCCGCCGCCCGCGACTGGGGCCGCACCCTGATCACCGGCTACGAGCGCTTCGCGATCAGCGGGCGGTACGTGAACGACGTCGCGGAGACCGACGCCGACGTCGTGCGCTCGGTCTACGGACCCGCGAAGTACGAGCGGCTGGTGGCGCTCAAGCGCGCCTGGGATCCGGACAACGTCTTCCGGCTCAACCAGAACGTGCGGCCGTAGCCGCATCCGGCCGGCGCAGCGCTGCCATCTGCTCGCGCCGCTTCGCGGTCAACTCGCGCAGCACGATCTGGATCGAGGCGACGATCGGCACGGCGATGATCGCGCCGACGACGCCGAGCAGCGTCCCGAAGACGAGGACGCTCGCGATCACGAGAAAGCCCGAGACGTCGGCGGCCTTGCCCAGGATCGTCGGCTGCAGCACGTAGTTCTCTACCTGCTGGTAGACGAGGACGACGGCCAGCATGATCACGGCCGCCGTCAAGCCCTGGGTCAGCGCGACGAGGACGATGATCGCCCCGGCGACGGTGGCACCGACCATCGGGATCAGGTCGAGGAAGCCGGAGATGAAGGCGAGCGCGAGCGGGAACGGCAGGCCCAGCGCCCACGCCGTGAGGCCGTAGATCGCCCCGCAGATCACCGAGATCGCGATGTTCCCGATCATCGTCCGCGAGACCGCCGTGACCACCGCTGGCCAGATCCGCTGCAGCCGGTCCGATCCGGCCGGGTCGAGCACGCTGTCGACGGCGCCGAGGAGCCGCGGCATGTCCATGATCAGGAACAGCGTCAGGAAGATCGCGGTGACGACGCTCAGCAGCAGGCTGAAGGCCGAGAGCGCAACGCCGAGGACCCCGCCGGCCGCGTTCCCGATCCCCTCGGCGATCTGCTTGATGTTGTCCTGGGCCTGCTCGGGCGCCTGGCTGTGGCTGTCGAGCCACGAGCCGAGCGACGAGTCGCGGATGTCCGCGACGATCGAAGGGAGCGCGTCGACGAAGTCGCGCATGGTGTTCACGAACGGCGAGATCAGGACCCAGGCGCAGAGAAGCCCGAACGCAACGAGGCCCAGGACGACAATCAGCGCGGCCGGGCCGCGCCCGAGCTTGAGCTTGCGCTGCACGAGATCGACGACCGGGTTGAGCACGAGCGCCGCAAAGAGCGCGAGGAAGAGGGTGAGCATCGCCGTCCGGACGGCGACGAACATCCAGACCACAGCCACAATCGCGATCGCGACCAGCATCGTGCGGACGGTGATGTTGACGCTGATGGGCCGTCGCGCAAGCGACGGCGAGGCGCTGGCGCCTTCCTGCACACAGTCGGGTACGGAATCGGCGCTCCGACTCCTGCCGCGCGCGCCGGCAGCGGCCCGCTGCGACAATCACTCCGGACTGTTCGGACCGAGAGGAGATACCGATGGCGACGAAGGCCGATTTCACCGAGGACGAGTGGCAGACGATGCAGAAGGGCCTGATCGGCTCCGGGCTGCTCGTCGCTCTGAGCGACCCAGACTTCACCGACACGTTCGGCGAGGTGAGTGCGATCGCCAAATACCTCGGGGAGCAGCATGCGTCGGGAGGGAGTGAGCTGATCCGCGAGCTCGCGGGTGTCCACGGGCGGGGCGGATTCGGGCTCACGGACTCGCGCGACGAGGTGGAGGCGGAGACGCTGGCAGCGCTCGGGTCGGCGAGGCAGACGCTGGAGGCGAAGGCCCCGGACGAGGTCGAGGCGTACCGCGGCGTCGCACTCGGCGTGGCCGAGCGCGCAGCCTCCGCGAAGAGCGGCGTCGAACCGGCCGAGACGGCCGCGATCGAGCGGATCCGCGAGGCGCTCGGCTGAGGCCGAGGTTCTCCCGCTCATCCGTCGTGGTCAGTTGCCGTGGTAGACGAGCCGGCTGCTACTTGACGAGCGAGAGCATCTTGAACATCGGCAGGTACATCGAGATGATGATCACGCCGACCATGCAGCCCACCCCGATCATCATCAGCGGCTCGATGATCGAGGTCAGGGCCGAGATGGACGAGTCGACCTCGTCCTCGTAGAAGTCAGCCACCTTCGAGAGCATCTTCTCGAGCTCTCCCGTCTCCTCACCGATCTTGATCATGTGCGAGACCATCGGTGGGAACACCGGGTTCGTCGCGAGCGGCTCGGCGATCGGGATGCCCTCCTGCACCTGGTTCCGCACGTCCGCGAGCGCCTCCTCGACGACCCAGTTGCCGGCGGTCTGGCCGGTGATCTCGAGCGCCTTGATGATGTCCACGCCCGCCGCGATCAGCGTCGAGAGCGTGCGTGAGAAGCGTGCCATCGTCACCTTGAGGACGACAGGGCCGATCTTCATCGGGATCTTCAGCTTGATCTGGTCCCAGACCCGCCGGCCCTTCTCGGTCCGCTTCAGCTTGCGCAGCGTGAACCCGAAAGCGATCAGGACCGGGAAGACGATGTAGTAGTTCCCGCGCAGGAAGTCCGAGACGTTGACGACCCACTGGGTGAGCGTCGGGAGCGACCCGCCGAGGTCGGCGAAGATCTTCACGAACACCGGGACGAGGAACATCAGCATCCCGATCAGGACGAGGGTCGCGAAGATCAGGACCATCGTCGGGTAGATCATCGCGCTCTTCACGCGCCGCTTGATCGCGGTCTCCTTCTCGATCTGGTAGGCGACCCGGTCGAGCACCTGGTCGAGGATTCCGGCGGCCTCCCCTGCCTCCACCATCGCGATGTAGAGCCGGTTGAAGATCTTCGGGTGGCGGGACATGGCCTGCGAGAGCAGGAGCCCGCCCTCGACGTCTGCGCGCAGCTCCTTGATCACGGCGCCGAGGTACTTGTCCTCGGTCTGCTGCTCGAGGATCACGAGCGCGCTCACGACGCTCAGACCGGCGTCGATCATCGTCGCGAACTGGCGGGAGAAGACCTGCAGTGACTTGGGCTTGATCTTCTTGAAGGCGGTCCGGACGCTTTGCTCGCCGGAGGCCGGGAGCTCGACGAGGTTCTGCGCGAGCAGGCCGCGGACGCGCAGCTGCTCGCGCGCGGCGTCACGGTCGGCCGCGTTGATCGAGCCGGCGAGCTCGAGGCCCGAGGAGTTGATCGCTGTGTAGCTGTAGGCCGCCATTTCGGAGTCGCTATCGGCTCTCGCTCGCGGTTGCCTTAGCCGGTCGACTGGTCGAAGGACGACGCCTGCCGGACGTACACGCGGCTCAGGTTGTTCGCGTCGCGGACGACGATCGTGACCTGCTTCATGGAGCGACCGCCCGCCGGCGCCGTGGTCACGATGAAGACATCCATCCGGTAGCTCTTGTTGTCGGCGCCGGTGATGACGCGGCTGGCGTTGCACTCGTCCGGGAGCGGAGTGCCCGAGCAGGCCGGGGTCGTGATCTGGGTCGCGTTGTAGGCCGGGTCGGTGGTGTACGGAGCGGTCCCCGGGATTGAGGACGACGCCAGACGGATGGAGCCGTACGTGATCGCGCGGTAGACCTCCATCTGCTGGTCGGCCAGCACTGCGGCGGTGGTGACCCGGCTCGCCCGGCTGAGCGAGACGATCCCCGCCTGGAACGAGGCGACGATCGCGAGCAGGCCGACGTTGAGGATCACCATCGCGATCAGGAGCTCGATCAGGCCGAAGCCCGCTTCGTCCGCCCGCAGCCGCTTCCGTGCCATGGTCTAGCCGACCGAGACGAGCCGGAGCACGTAGGTCGTGCCGTCGGCCGTGTTCATCAGCGTGACCGGCTTGCCGCCCTTCCGCAGGGTGATCGTCTGGGAGCCGGTGGCGTACGTGCCGCCGACGATCCCGACCTTCGCCGTGCGGCCGGTCAGCCCGGTGAGCTTGAAGATCGGATCGCTCTCCGGGAACGTGCCGCCGACGCTGACCGTGCTCGACTGGCCGTTGACGCTGATCTCGGCGCTATCGACCGCGGCGGGCGCGGCCGATGCGACGGGCTGCGTGTGTGACTGCCGCTGCTGCTGCTGTTGCTGCGGCCTGGCCGCGTTGGACGGTGGCGCGGAGGTCTCCGGTGCGGGCTGGCCGCCCGTGCCGTCGTTTTTCCCGACCTGCTGAACGAACGGATCCTTGCTCTCGAACCGGTCGAAGGTGACGAGCTGCCCTGTCGCCGGCGTCGGCGCGACATCGGAATCGACGAGCTGCGCCGACCCCGCGGCGGGCGCCGGCGCAGCCGGAGTCGCCGGGGCGGCGGCCGCCGAAGGTGCCGGCGCGGCAGGGGCGGGCTCGGACTGGGTCGTCGACGAGCCGCCGCCGAACATCCCGAGGATCGTCGGAGCCTGGTAGACGAGCACGCCGAGGAGCACGACGCCCAGCACGGCGGCGACGATCTTCTGCTTGCGGGCTTTCGCCTTCGGATCGAATTTCTTCGGCATCAGGCTCCTGGGGTAGTCGCCCCTGCGGCGGCGGCCGGGGGCTGGGCGGGGGCAGGCTGGGCGGGCGCCGGCTGCGCCGGTGCCGGCTGGGCCGGTGCAGGCTGCGCCGGGGCCCCGGGCGCCGGAGGCGCGGGCGGCTGTGGAGCGCCGGTGCCGTAGACGAACGCGCTCACCTGGAGCGTGGCCTTGATGTCCGGGAAGGAGCGCGCGCTCTCGGCGAAGTTGAGCGAGTTGACGGTGAAGAGCCGGCCGTTGGCCTGGAGCTGGCCGCCGCGGACGCGCACGAGGCTGCGGAGGCGGAAAAGGAAGTCCGACAGCTCGTAGAAGTTGCCGTCGAAGACGAGATCGATCGGTCGGCGGAGGTAGCCGCCGGCGTCACTCGCGTCCTGCGGCGTAATCGACTCGAAGCGAATCCCGGCGTCACGCGCGATCCGGTTGAGCTCGATGATCACGCCGGGCATGTCGTCGGTCGCCGGCATCGCCTTGCTGACGCGGAAGAGGTCGGCGACCCGGATCGGCTCGGCCTGGCGAACCTGCGTGTTCGAGATCCGGAGCGCCTGGATCTGCGCCTGGACCGTCTCGGTCTCCTGCTTGAGCTCCGACGCCTTCGACCGGTTCGGCGAGATCACGAGGAAGTAGCCGAGCGCGGTGACGACGAGGAGGGCGACGACGACGATCGCGATCGCGGCGGGCTTCGGAAGGTTCTTCACGAGGCCACCGCTCCTTGCCGGATGGACGCGGTGATCGTGAACCTCACGACGCTGCGCGCCTTGGTCGTGTCGACGATGCTCGAGCCGAGCGTCGGGCGGTCGAGCGACGGGATCACGGACAGGCGCGAGAGCAGCCTCGCCACGCCGTCGTGCGAGTAGGAAAAGCCGGTGATCGTGAAGGCACCGGGAGGTGCCTCGGTCTTCCCGGGCGTCGGGACGAAGTTCGGGTCGGCGGCGTTGGCGGCCAGCGACTCGAGCCAGACGTCCTCCGGGAGGACGAGGGAGACCTCGCGCAGCACCCGGTCCCATGCGACGCGCGAGGCCAGCGCCTTGCCAAGCAGCGTGACGCGCGCGTCCTTCTCGGTCTCGAGCCCGCTCGAGTCGACCGGCGCCTCCGGCGCGGGCGGGATCGCGGCGAGCTCGGCGCGCGCCGCATCCAGCTGGGACTGGCGGTCGCTGACGGCGGAGCTCGAGGTCAGGAAGAGCCCGGCGAGCAGCGCGGTTACGAGCACTCCGCCGAGGACGGCGGTGAGCAGCACGGCGCCGGGCTGGCGCCGCTGGCGCCTCGCGTCGTCGCGCGGGAGCAGGTTGACGGCGCGCATCTAGGTCTCGATCCCCAGACCGATTGCCGAAGTCAGCGACCCGAGCTCCTGCTCGCGGTCGACCTTCTTCCCGACCTTGACGTGAGCGAGCGGGTCGCCGACACGAGCCCGGACGCCGAGGAGGCGTGACAGCTCCTCGGCGAGGCCGGGAAGCTGCGCGGTGCCGCCGGTGAGGACGATCTCGCCGATCCCGAGGGAGCCAGGCTGAGACTGGTAGAACTGGAGCGACGAGACCAGCTCGCGGGCGAACTCGTGGACCTCGCGGACGACGGCCTCCCGAACTCGATCGGCCTGGTCGCTCGTCAGGCCAGCCGGGATCGACGGCTCCGCCAGGGAGAGGGCGAGCTTGATCGGCGCGGCCTCCGAGGGAGAGAGGTCGAGCGCCTTCGCGATGCCCAGGTCGAGCGAGCGCCCGCCCCAGTCGAGGACGCGCGTGAACTCACAGGTCTTGCCGTCGGAGACGGCGAACGTCGTCCGGTCGTGGCCGACGTTGACGACCACGATCGCCGAGCCCGCGGCCTCGTCGCCCGGAGGCGGCGCCAGCGCACGGAGGATGGCGAAGGCCTCGAGATCGATGCCCGCGAGGCGAATTCCGGCCTTCTTGCATGCGGCCGCGTAGCGGTCGATCAGATCGCGGTAGGCGACGACGAGGAGCACCTTCCGGTGGAGGACGCCTTCCTCGTCGATGCGCTCACCGAGAATCTGGTAGTCGAGCACCGCCTCCTCGACGGGGATCGGCAGCGTCTCCTGTGCGCGGTACTTGATCGCGTTTGCGAGCTGCTTCCCGTCGTCGATGCCCGCGATCTCGAAGGCGCGCACGCCGATCCGGTTGTTGGAGATGCCGAGGCGGACGTTCTGCCGCGGCAGCTTGTGCTTGCGGAAGAAGCGCTTCAGGACCGCGGCCAGCTCCTCGGTCTCGCGCAGCTCGCCGCCGACGACGATGCCGGAGTCGAGCTCCTCCCGCGCGACCTGGACGAGCTGCGGGTTGCCGTTGTTGACGACCCGCGCCGCCGCGATCTGCGACGCGCCGACCTTCAGGCCGACGAGCTTCTTCGTCCTCCCTCCCGTCTTCGCCTTCGGCGCGCGCGGCTTGCGCTCGGGCTTCTCCTTCGGCTCGGCGTCTCGCTGCTTCCGCGAGAAGCGGGAGGTGCGGGGCTCCTTCGCCGGCTTCTCGACGGCCTCACCTTCGTCCTTCGGGCGCCGCTTGGGCAGAAGGTCCGAGAGCTTGATCTCCTTCTTCAGGTCCATCGCTAGCTCCCGGCCACCCGGAGGCCGCCGGCGGCGACGGGCTGCTGCGGCGGGGCGTCGGTCCCGGTGCGCTTGATCAGGCCGAGCAGCTGCTCGGGCTTGCTCGACCGGGAGACCGCCACCTCCTGGTCGATCGTGCCGCGGAGGACGAGCTCGGCGAGGGACTGCTCGAGCGTCTGCATCCCGCGCGCCGTCCCGGTCTGCATCACCGAATAGACCTGCTCGATCTTGGACTGGCGGATCAGGTTCCGGACCGCGTCGTCCGGGAAGAGGATCTCGACGGCGGGGACGCGACCCTGGCCGTCGGAGGTGGGGACGAGCGTCTGGGTGACGACGCCCTGGAGGGTGCCGGCGATCTGCGTGCGGATCTGGCCCTGCTGGGCCGCCGGGAAGACGTCGATCAGACGGTCGACGGTGGAGGAGGCGTCCTGTGTGTGGAGCGTCGCGAACACGAGGTGCCCGGTCTCGGCGGCGGTGAGCGCGGTCCCGATCGTCTCGAGGTCGCGCATCTCGCCGAGGAGGATCACGTCCGGGTCCTGGCGGAGCGCGCCGCGGAGCGCCTCGGCGAAGCTGACGGCGTCAGGGCCGAGCTCGCGCTGGTTCACGATGCAGCGCTTGTGCTTGTGGAGGAACTCGATCGGGTCCTCGATCGTGATGATGTGGTCGGCCCGGGTCCGGTTGATCTCGTCGATCAGCGCGGCGAGGGTCGTCGACTTTCCCGAGCCCGTCGGCCCGGTGACGAGCACGAGGCCGCGGGGCTTGTCGCAGAACTGGTACAGCGACTTGGGAACGCCGAGCTCCTCCAGCGTCTTCAGCGTCGTCGGGATCAGGCGGAAGGCGCCGGCGAGGCTCTCGCGCTGCGAGTAGATGTTGACGCGGAAGCGGGCGAGGCCGGGGATCGAGTACGACAGGTCGATCTGGCGATTCAGCTCGAGCTGCTTCTGCTGCTCGGTGGAGAGGATCCGGTAGAGGAGCTGACGCGTGTCGTCCGTCGTGAGCTTGGGAAGCTGATCCACGCGGTGCAGCTGCCCGCGCATGCGAAGCACGGGCGGTGAGCCCGCCGTGAGGTGCAGATCGGAGGCGTCGTGAGCCACCATCTGCTCGAGCAGCGTGTCGATCGAGTACGAGTCCGGCATGGATCCCTCGCGCGAGCTATCGGCAGGCTGTGTCAGTTTCTTGACCCTTTTTGGGGCATGAATTCGAGCTGCTCGACGCGCGCGCCCACGAGACGCGGCTTGGGCTTTCCGGCGTCGATGAAGTCGGCCCGCTCGATGCGAATTGCGAGCTCCGGCACGGGCGACTTGGCCGCGGGAAGCTCGACCGTGAGCCGCGAGCCCGGAATCAGCCTGGCGCTGTGCGTGACGGGCCCGGCCTCGAGCTCGACGAGCCGCGATGGGCGGCCCGCAGGCAGCGAGAGCGTGACGCGGTAGTGGCCGGTGACGTGCCGGCCGGGGAAGGCCCGGTAGCGCACGATCGACTGGGCCCAGCCGTCGGAGTAGACGCCGAACGCGACCGAGCGGAGCCGCACGGCGCCGTCGGTGCGGTACAGGGTGAGGCCGTCGCGCGGGTGGAGGAGGCGGGCTCCGATCAAATCCACCTGCGTTCCCGAGTCGTCGACGACGAGGTACCGGCTCCGGACCGGGTCGCCCGCGACCGAGATCGTTCCGTCGCGGCGCAGGCCGGCTTCGCTGAACGGCAGCTGGTCGTCGGGGAGATCGCCGAGGTGGTAAGTGCGGCGCACGTTGCGGTTCCAGCTCTCCAGCACCCAGCCCGAGTGGAGTGAGCCGCCCGGAAGGAGCAGGACGTCGGCCTCGTGGATCCCGGCTCGTTCGAGCCAGTCCGGCTGGGAGGGCGCGAGGGAGTCCAGCGTGCGCTGCGTCATGCGTCGGTCGCCCGAGTAGGCGGCGGCGCCGACGGCGAAGGCCAGCACGACCGACGCCACGCCTAGTAGTAGCGGGTGCCGCCGGAGCAGCACCGCGGCGAAAGCGCCGAGGACGCCGAGCGCGGCGAAGAGCGCGGCGGCGTCGCCCTGCGAGGTCCAGCGGCCGAGCGTCTCGACCGCGGAGAGGGTCGGCGAGTCGAACGAGAACGAGTCGAGGGCGAGCGAGCCGAAGGGCACGACCAGGGCGAGCGCCGCGAGCCCGGCCGCCGCGGCGGCGGTGGCACGGAGCGCCGGTCTCCCCCGCTCCGCCGACGCGAAGAAGGCGACGAAGAGCAGCGGGACGAGATAGAAGACGTAGCGCTCGAACGGCTTGTGCGACTCGCCGGAGGCGATCAGGCCGGCCTGCAGCGGCATCAGCAACGCGAGCAGCACGGTGAGCAGCGCGAAGGGGCGCTCGGCTGCGCCGCGCGGACGGCGCAGCCCCGACCACAGGCCGACCACGGCGCCGGGGACGATCAACAGCCCGGCGGCGAACGGGACGAGCGCCCCAGTCCACCCGGTCCAGCGGATCACGCCGCCGAGCGGGTAGTCGAGCTCGCCGGCGCCGCGATAGAAGCCCAGCACGCCGCTGCCCGCCGCCAGGGCGAGCACGCCTCCCAGGCCGAGGACTGCGAGCGCGATCCAGTGCCGGCGGAGCGGGCGTCCGACGAGGAGGATCGCCAGGACGAAGACCGCCGGAAGGAC
>DASTHD010000076.1:0-2145 GCA_035605555.1 Gaiellaceae bacterium | reverse complement strand
GCTTCGCGTTCCGCCGGCCGCCGCGATCAACTCGGTTCCGATCGTCGGCGGCGACTTCGAGGAGCGCGCCCTGGCCGAGGTCCTCGACCACCAGGCGCTCAACCAGGCCGCCGCGAGCCTCTACCGCGACCGCTTCGACTCAACGCCGGGGATCGTCTACGCCGCAGGCGTCGACCACGCGTACAACCTCGCCCGCGAGTTTCGCGCCGCAGGGATCAAGGCGGAGGCTGTCAGCGGCCGCACTCCCCCGGTCAAGCTCGCGGAGACGCTCGCCGCCTACGAGCGCGGCGAGATCAACGTCCTCATCAACGCGATGCTGCTCGCGGAGGGCTGGAACTCTCCGCGCGCGACCGTCGTCATGCACCTGGCGCCGACGGCCAGCCGCCGCGTCTACCAGCAGCGCATCGGCCGGATCATGCGGCTCCACCCGCGCAAGGAGGCAGGCGTCGTCGTCGACTTCGTCCCCAAGGGAGCGACGCACAACGAGCGCGTGATCTCACTTCACAGCCTGCTCGACGCGGACTTCTATCGCGAGGGGGCTCGCGTCACGCCGGCACCTCGGAGACGTGCGCAGCGGCGCGCGCGCCGCAAGCTCTCGCCGGCGCCGTGGCTCGTCCCAGTGACGCCGGACGTGCGGCGACGGCTCTCCGTCATCGCTCGCGAGTGGCAGCGTGTCGACCCCCGGTATCTGGACGAGGAAGAGCAGCGCTTCTGGGCCACGATCGCGGGCCGGCAGGTGCGGTTCGAGGAGCGCGTCGAGTTCGCGAAGAAGCTGGCCGAAGGCCACACGACGCGCGGGGCGCTCGAGCAGTTCCTCTTCACCTGCGCCGCCGAGAACCCCAACCGGCGGCTGCGGATGACGGCGCTGGCCGACCGGGTCGGAATGGGCGTCGACCGCGCAAGCTTCGACGACCTCGTCACGCTCGTGACCCAGGCGCCGACATGGGAGAAGGATCGAGCCCAGGGCGTCCGGATCCTGCTTCGGGGCCTCGCGGAGGGCAAGGTCGATGCGCCGGAGCAGATCCTCTGGCGCTGGACGTGGCGGCTCGCGCGGGCGACCCGGAAGATCCAGGACCGGCGGGCGAGCGCCGAGTACCCGGAGGCGAAGCGCTTGCTCGGCGCGCTCGCGAACTCGCGCGGCCACCGGCACGAGGAGAACGCGCAGAAGCTGATTGCGACCGCGAAAGAGCTTCCGCTCGAGGTTGGTGCCGCGCTCCTGGCATCGGCTGAGGGCTACACGCCGAAGGCGACACGGTTCATCGACGCCGCGCGTGAGGAGCTCGGGTCGGTCGAGGAGGTTGCGGCCGCACTGGCCGAGAACCTCCCGCAGCCCAAGCTCCAGTCTCGCTCCAGGCGGCGCCGCCGCCGCAAGAGGCGCGGCAAGGGGAAGCCGCAGGAGCAAGCGGCCCAGAACGGCGCGCAGCCCGAAGCGGCCGAAGAACAGGCCGAACAGCGGGCCGAGCCGGCGGCCGAAGCCTCCTAGTTACTGTCCGGTCGCGGCGTCGGGCGGGCCGTTCTTGCGGTCCCGCTCCCGGAGGAACCGCGTCAGCTCCGCGGCGAGCGCGTCGCCCGAAGGCAGGTCGGACTCGTCGATCTCGTCGGCCCGCTCCTCGAGGTCGTCGACATACGCCTGCGTGTCCGCATCGGTCGCAACTGCGCGGCTGACCTGCTCGACATACCCCTCTGAGGCTTCCTTCAGCTCGGCCACGTCGATCTCGGTGTCGAGGAGCGACGCGAGCCGCTCGCAGAGCGCCAGCGCCGCGCGCGGGCTCGGCGTCAGCGAGACGTAGTGTGGAACGGCAGCCCACAGGCTGACCGACGGAAGACCTGCCTGGCGGCAACCGTCGTGCAGCACGCCGACGATGCCCGTGGGCCCTTCGTAACGAGAAGCCTGGAGGCCGAGGCGCTCGACCAGCTCGGGATCGCTTGCGCTCCCCGTCACCGGGCACGGCCTCGTGTGCGGCACATCCGCAAGCAGCGAGCCGAGCGATACGACGAGCTCTGTGCCGAGCTCCTTCGCGAAGTCCACGATCAGGTCAGTAAACGTCTGCCAGCGGAGGTTCGGCTCGACCCCCAGCAGGAGGATCAGGTCGCGGTCGAAGCCGTCTGCCCGTGCGTGGAAGAACGCCGTCTCGGGCCAGTCGA